>NZ_CP018839.1:2179045-2490337 GCF_001922305.1 Thauera chlorobenzoica | reverse complement strand
AATGACATTCGAGTATCCAAGAACAGAAAGCCCCATCAGCAACGACGGGGCTTTCAGGGCTGCTAACTAGCGGAATTTCTTAGACACCAAGCAGGCATCAAACCTCAACTTTCTCAGCAATATCAACGAATTCCGCGATTTCGTTGAAGTTCATGTAGCGGTAGATGTCGCCCGCCTTCTGGTTGACCACCTCGACCTGCGCCATGTACTCGGCCACGCTCGGAATCTTGCCCATCAGCGCGCACACCGCGGCGAGCTCGGCCGAGCCCAGATAGACGCGGGTGTCGATGCCGAGGCGGTTGGGGAAGTTGCGCGTCGAGGTCGACATCGCGGTGCTGCCCTTGCGGATCTGCGCCTGGTTGCCCATGCACAGCGAGCAGCCCGGCATCTCCATGCGCGCGCCGGACTTGCCGAGCACACCGTAGTAGCCTTCCTCGTTGAGGATCATGGCGTCCATCTTGGTCGGCGGGGCGATCCACAGCCGGGTCGGGATGTCGGACTTGCCGTCCAGCACCTTGCCCGCGGCGCGGAAGTGGCCGATGTTGGTCATGCACGAGCCGATGAAGACTTCGTCGATCTTGTCGCCGGCGACCTCGGACAGCAGCTTCACGTCGTCCGGGTCGTTCGGGCAGGCGACGATCGGCTCGGTGACGTCGGCCAGATCGATCTCGATCACCGCGGCGTATTCGGCGTCGGCGTCGGCCTTGAGCAGCTCGGGCTTGGCGATCCACGCTTCCATGGCCTTGATGCGGCGGCCCAGGGTGCGCGCGTCCTGGTAGCCGTTGGCGATCATCCACTTCATCAGGGTGATGTTCGAGCGCATGTACTCGATGATCGGCGCCTTATCCAGGTGCACCGAGCAGGCGGCGGCCGAACGTTCGGCGGCGGCGTCGGACAGTTCGAACGCCTGTTCCACCTTCAGGTCGGGCAGGCCTTCGATCTCGAGCACGCGGCCGGAGAAGATGTTCTTCTTGCCCTTCTTCTCGACCGTGAGCAGGCCCTGCTTGATCGCGTAGTAGGGGATCGCGTTGACCAGGTCACGGAGCGTCACACCCGGCTGCAGCTTGCCCTTGAAGCGCACCAGCACCGATTCGGGCATGTCCAGCGGCATCACCCCGGTGGCGGCGGCGAACGCCACCAGGCCGGAGCCGGCCGGGAACGAGATCCCGATCGGGAAGCGGGTGTGGCTGTCGCCGCCGGTGCCGACGGTGTCGGGCAGCAGCAGGCGGTTGAGCCAGGAGTGGATCACGCCGTCGCCCGGGCGCAGGGCGACGCCGCCGCGGGTGCTGATGAAGCTCGGCAGCTCGCGGTGCATCTTGACGTCGACCAGCTTCGGGTAGGCGGCGGTGTGGCAGAAGGACTGCATCACCAAGTCGGCGGAGAAGCCGAGGCAGGCGAGGTCCTTCAGCTCGTCGCGGGTCATCGGGCCGGTGGTGTCCTGGCTGCCGACGGTGGTCATCTTCGGTTCGCAGTAGGTGCCCGGACGGATGCCCTGGCCTTCGGCCAGGCCGCAGGCGCGGCCGACCATCTTCTGCGCCAGCGAGAAGCCGCGGCCGCTGTCGGCCGGGTTCTGCGGCAGGCGGAACAGGGTGGAGGGCGGCAGGCCCAGCGCCTCGCGCGCCTTGGTGGTGAGGCCGCGGCCGATGATCAGCGGAATGCGGCCGCCGGCGCGCACTTCGTCGAGGATCACCAGGGTCTTGAGCTGGCTTTCGGCAATCACGGTGCCATTCTTGGTCGCGGTGACCTTGCCGCTGGCGTGGTCGACCTTGAGCTCGATCTCGTCGCCCATGTCCATCTGGCCGGCGTCGATCTCGATCGGCAGCGCGCCGGCGTCTTCCATGGTGTTGAAGAAGATCGGCGCGATCTTGGAGCCCAGGCACACGCCGCCGAAGCGCTTGTTCGGCACGAAGGGGATGTCTTCGCCGGTGAACCACAGCACCGAGTTGGTGGCGGACTTGCGCGAGGAACCGGTACCGACCACGTCACCGACGTAGGCCACCAGGTTGCCCTTGGCGCGCAGCTCTTCGAGGAACTTGACCGGACCGCGCACGCCGGCTTCTTCCGGGGTGATCCCGGGGCGCGGGTTCTTCAGCATCGCCAGCGCGTGCAGCGGGATGTCGGGGCGCGACCAGGCGTCGGGCGCCGGCGACAGGTCGTCGGTGTTGGTCTCGCCGGTGACCTTGAACACGGTCAGCTTCTGCGCAGCGGGCACTTCCGGGCGGCTGGTGAACCACTCGGCGTCGGCCCACGACTGCAGCACGGCGCGGGCGTTGGCGTTGCCGGCCTCGGAGAGCTCCTTGACGTCGTGGAAGTAGTCGAACATCAGCAGGGTCTTCTTCAGGCCCTCGGCGGCGATAGCGCCGACTTCACCGTCGGCGAGCAGGTCGATCAGCGGCTTGATGTTGAAACCGCCGAGCATGGTGCCGAGCAGTTCGGTGGCCTTCGCGCGCGACACCAGGGCACAGGTTTCCTCGCCCTTGGCGACCTTGGCGAGGAACTCGGCCTTGACCTTGGCGGCGTCATCCACGCCGGCCGGCACGCGATAGGTCAGCAGCTCGACGAGGAAGGCTTCCTCGCCGGCGGGGGGATTCTTCAGCAGTTCGACCAGCTCGGTGGCCTGCTGCTTGGACAGCGGCAGCGGCGGGATGCCGAGGGCGGCACGTTCGGCGACATGGGCGCGGTAAGCTTCAAGCACGGCGACTTCCTCACTTTTTCGTGGCGGTGATCAGGACTCCGGGCGGGGGTCGCCCGCGCGGACCGGGCGGATTATATGTCTTTTATAAGACTTGAGGTGCAGTGCACCACCCAGACATCGAATCCGCCTTTCAAACCCGCGGCATTCTACTCCCGGTGTCGCACGCGTGCAGCCTGCGCGTGGCGGGAACGGGAACATCGGCCAGAAGCGCCAGTCGCACATGAGTTGGGCACCACCGGCATCGCATCCGTCCGCCGCCGCCGGGCGCCGGACAAGGAGGAGCATCATGTCCGAATCGTCCTTTCCCCCGCTGCAGACCTTCACCACACCCGCGGGCACGCGCGGCCACTTCCATTCCCTGCCGGCGCTGGAGGCGGCCGGCATCGGTCCGGTATCGCGCCTGCCGGTGTCGATCCGCATCGTCCTCGAAGCCCTGCTGCGCCACTGCGACGGCGGCAAGGTCAGCGCCGCCCATGTCCGCGAGCTCGCCAACTGGCGCCCGGACGCACCGCGCACGGCCGAGATTCCCTTCGTCGTCGCCCGCGTCGTGCTGCAGGACTTCACCGGCGTGCCACTGCTCGCCGACCTCGCGGCGATGCGCGACGTCGCCCTCCAGCAGGGGCGCGAGCCGAAGCGGATCGAGCCGCGGGTGCCGGTGGACCTCGTCGTGGACCACTCGGTCCAGGTCGACCACTACGGCACACCCGATGCCTTGCGCCGCAACATGGAACTCGAGTTCGCGCGCAACCGCGAGCGCTACCAGTTCATGAAGTGGGGCATGCAGGCTTTCGACACCTTCCGCGTGGTGCCGCCGGGCATCGGCATCGTCCATCAGGTCAATCTGGAATACCTGTTCCGCGGCGTGCGCCGCGAGGGCGAGGTGTATTTCCCCGACACCCTGGTCGGCACCGACTCGCACACGACGATGATCAACGGCGTCGGCGTCGTCGGCTGGGGCGTGGGCGGCATCGAGGCCGAGGCGGCGATGCTCGGCCAGCCGGTCTATTTCCTCACCCCCGACGTGGTCGGCGTGGAGCTGCAAGGCGCCCTGCCCGCCGGCGCCACCGCCACCGACCTGGTGCTCACGGTGACCGAGATGCTGCGGCGTGAGAAGGTGGTGGGCCAGTTCGTCGAGTTCTTCGGCGAGGGCGCGGCCAGCCTGCCGGTGCCCGACCGCGCCACGCTCGCCAACATGGCCCCCGAGTACGGCGCGACGATGGGTTTCTTCCCGGTCGACGCGAAGACGATCGACTACCTGCGCGCGACCGGGCGCAGCGCGGACGAATGCGCGCTGCTCGAAGCCTACTTCCGCGCCCAGCAGCTGTTCGGCATGCCGCGCGCGGGCGACATCGCCTACAGCCGCACACTGACGCTCGACCTCGCCACGGTCGAGCCTTCGCTCGCCGGCCCGAAGCGGCCGCAGGACCGCATCGCGCTGCCGGCAATGCGCCACGAGTTCGAGCGCCTGTTCTCCACCCCGGTCGCCGACAACGGCTTCGGCCGCGAGGAAGGCCAGCTCGTTGACCGCTTCGCCAGCGGGCGCGACGACATCGAGCTCGGCCACGGTGACGTGCTGATCGCCGCCATCACCTCGTGCACCAACACCAGCAACCCGGCGGTGCTGATCGCCGCCGGCCTCCTCGCGCAGAAGGCGGTGGCGCGCGGGATGACGGTGCAGCCGCACATCAAGACTTCGCTCGCCCCCGGTTCGCGCGTGGTCACCGACTACCTGGCCCGCGCCGGCCTGCTCGAGCCGCTGGCGCAGCTCGGCTTCGCGCTGGCCGGCTACGGGTGCACGACCTGCATCGGCAATTCCGGCGACCTCGCTGCCGAGTTCAACGAGACGATCATCGAGCACGACCTCGTCGTCGCCGCCGTGCTGTCGGGCAACCGCAACTTCGAGGCCCGCATCCACCCCAACATCCGCGCCAACTACCTCGCTTCGCCGCCGCTGGTGGTCGCCTTCGCCCTCGCCGGCACGGTGGACATTGACCTCACCCGCGAGCCGCTGGGCACCGGCAGCGACGGTGAAGCGGTGTTCCTGCGCGAGCTCTGGCCCAGCGCCGACGAGGTCGCGGCCTTGCTACCGGTGGCGCTCGACCCGGCGAGCTACCAACGCCTGTACGCCGACTTCACCCGCGACCACGACCTGTGGAACGCGATCGCCGCCCCCATCGGCCAGGTCTACGACTGGCCCGAGTCGACCTACATCGCGCGCCCGCCCTTCTTCGACGATTTCCCGCCTCAGCCCGGCCCCATCGGCGACATCCGCGGCGCACGCGCCCTGCTGCTGCTCGGCGACTCGGTCACCACCGACCATATCTCGCCCGCCGGTTCCTTCCGCGAGACCAGCCCCGCCGGCCACTGGCTGCTCGAGCGCGGTGTCGCCCGCGCCGAGTTCAACTCCTACGGCTCGCGCCGCGGCCACCACGAGGTGATGGTGCGCGGGACCTTCGCCAACGTGCGCCTCCGCAACCTGATGCTGCCGCCCAACCCCGACGGCAGCCGCGTCGAAGGCGGCTACACCTTGTTCGACGGCGAACAGGCCACGGTGTACGAGGCGGCGATGGCGCACCGCACGCGCGGCACGCCGACGGTGGTGTTCGCCGGCGAGGAGTACGGCACCGGCTCGTCGCGCGACTGGGCGGCGAAGGGCACGGCGCTGCTCGGGGTGAAGGCGGTGATCGCCCGGAGCTTCGAGCGCATCCACCGCTCCAACCTCGTCGGCATGGGTGTGCTGCCGCTGCAGTTCGAGGCCGGCGACAGCTGGCCGGACCTGGGTCTGAGCGGCGCGGAAACCTTCGACATCACCGGCATCGGCGCCGGCCTGAAGCCGCAGCAGGCGCTGACGCTGACGATCCGCGACGCCGCTGGGGGCACGCGCGAACTTGCACTGCGGTGCCGCATCGACACCCCGATCGAGGTCGAGTACTACCGCCACGGCGGCATCCTGCCCTACGTGCTGCGCGCCATCCTCGCCGCCTGAAGCGGGCTCAGCGCGGCGCGGCCGGATTGCGGAAGCGGATCCGCTCGGGCGAGGTCGCGCCGCCGGTCATGACGAAGCTCATCGCCTCGTCCATCGTCCAGTCGGTCGACACCAGCTGCGCCACCGGCACGATCTCGATGTAGCCTGAAGTGGGGTTGGGCGAAGTCGGCACGTAGACCGCCGCCAGCTCCTCCCCGCTCGCTTCGTCGCGGATCACCCGGGTGACGAAACCCACCGCCTTCATCTCGGAGGACGGGAAGTTGATCAGCACCACGCGCTGCACGCCCGCCGGTTTTTCCTTGACTGCGGCGAGAAAGCGCTTGGTCCCGCCGTAGATCGCCGCCACCACCGGGATACTCTCGACCAGGCGCTCGAGCCAGTGGATGATGCGCTGGCCGATCACCAGCGAGGCGAGCCAGCCCAGCAGGTAGAACACGACCAGGGTGAAGATCACTCCGAGCACCGACTGGAACTGGGGCAGGAGGATGAAGTCGGCGACGCCCGGGTAATTGCCCCGCAGCGCGCGCGAGAGGGTGCTCACCCAGGGCGTGCCGAGCTTCGACAGCTGGGTGAAGATGAAATCGAACACCAGCCAGGTCACCCACAGCGGCGCCGCCGTCAGCAGGCCGATCAGCAGATAGCGCCGGGTGTGGCGGATGCGGTCATGCGCGTGGGCGTCCATGGCGAATCCCCGATGATGCCCGAAGGCAACAGGCCTGCAGCATACCGCAAGCCCCCGCAGCACACCGACCGGCGCCCGCCTCGCGACCGCCCTGCATCCCGGGGCCTCGCCGAAGCCCATGCTTTCGCGCTAAAGTCGGCCCGCGAGCCCCTTCCCTCCGCCCCCCCCCCACTACCCGCCCGGCGCACGTCCATGAACCTCGAAAAAGTCATCTTCGGTTTCTTCATCGTCCTCGCCGCCACGCTGAACTTCGGCTTCTTCGTCGGCGACATCGACAACCCTGCGCACCACGACATCTACGAGCTGTTCGCCGCCCTCGTCGTCAGCCTGATCGCCACCGTGCTCAAACTGGGCGACCGCACCCAGATCGGTGCCGTGCATCTGTCGACCAGCCTCGCCGCCGACCTGCAGTTGCTCGCGGCGGCGATGGTCTGGGGCTACGCCGCCCACGTTTCGGCCGCCGGCCTCACCCCCGAGATGACCTCCCGCGTGGTCTCGCTGTCGGGCGGCGCGCTGTTCGCCAACATGGTCTCGGTCATCATCCTGATCGCCGAGACCATCATGCAGCGGCGCTGAGAGCAGCGCGCCGATGGCCATGCAGCGCCCCCTCCCCCGCCACCACAGCATCTTCTTCCTGATCCTGCGGCGGCTGCGCGCGCCGCTGGTCCTGCTCATCGGCATCATCGCGGTGTCGGTGCTGGGGCTGACCCTGACGCCGGGCGTGGACGAGGCGGGCGAACCCCATTCCCTGAGCTTCTTCCACGCCTTCTACTTCATCAGCTACACCGCGACCACGATCGGCTTCGGCGAAATTCCCCACACCTTTTCCGACCAGCAGCGGCTGTGGGTGACGATCTGCATCTATCTGTCGGTGATCGGCTGGGCCTACACCCTGGGGTCGGTCTTCCGCCTGCTCTCCGACCGCAGCCTGCGCCAGGCGGTCGCGACCCAGGGCTTCGTGCGCGCAGTGCGCCGGCTGCGCGAGCCCTTCTACCTGGTGTGCGGCTACGGTGAGACTGGCCGCCTGATCTGCCAGGCGCTCGAGCGCATGGGCGTGCGCGCGGTAGTGATCGAGCTCGACGACGACAAGGTCGGCGAAATCGACCTCCACAGCTACACGCTCGACGTGCCCGCGCTGTGCGCCGATGCCGGCAACCCCGAAACGCTCGAATTCGCCGGCCTCACCCACCCCCACTGCATCGGCGTGATCGCCCTCACCGACGACGACCAGGCCAACCTCGCAATCGCCATCGCCGCGCGCCTGCTCGCCCCGCGGCTGCCCGCGCTGTGCCGCGCCGAACACCGGGAAACATCGGCCAACATGGCGTCGTTCGGCACCCGCCACATCATCGACCCCTTCGAGCGCTTCAGCGAAACCCTGGCGCTCGCGCTCCATGCCCCGAAAGCCTCCCAGCTGCTGGGCTGGCTCACCGGACTGCCCGGCACCCGTGTCGAGCGCCGGCGCGATCCGCCGCGCGGGCACTGGATCGTCTGCGGCCACGGGCGCTTCGGACGCTGGATGGTGGACGCGATGGACGCCGAAGCGGTGCCGGTGACGATCATCGATCTCGACGCCCGGCCCGACGGCGCGCATCGCTGGGTACAGGGCGACAGCACCGGCGCCGAGTCGCTGCGCCAGGCCGGCATCGACCAGGCCACCGGCATCGTCTGCGCCACCAGCTCGGACGTCGACAACCTGTCGATCGCGGTCACCGCACGCGCGCTGAACCCCGAGCTGTTCGTGATCCTGCGCCAGAACCACGAAGCCAACCACGCCTTGTTCAAAGCCTTCGACGCCGACATCACCGTGGTCCCGAGCCGCATCATCACCCACGAATGCCTGGCGATCCTGAGCACCCCGCTGCTCGTTCCCTTCCTGCAGGAGGTACGCACGCGCGACGAAGACTGGTGCGACGCCCGGCTCGAGCACCTGACCGCGCGCCTGGGGTGGACGGTGCCCGAGATCCGCAGCGAACGCATCAACCTGAAGCGCGCGCCGGCGCTGTACCGCCGCCTGATGCAGGGCGAGGGGATCACACTCGAAATGCTGCTGCGCTCGCCGTCCGAACGCAGCGCCGCACTCGAATGCGAAGTCCTGTTCCTCGATCGCGACGACGACGATCACCTGCTGACGCCGGAAGGCAGCACCCCGATCCGCCCCGGCGACGAACTGCTGCTCGCCGGCACCCGGCGCGCGCTGAACGACTTCGGACTCGTCATCGCCAACGAGCACACGCTCAACTACCTCCTTACCGGCAAAGACCTGCCCGGCGGCTGGATCTGGGAGAAGCTGTCGCACCGCGCCCGCCCCGCGGGGCCGCCGAAGCTGCCCTGAAACGGCCCCGGGCCGGGCGCCTTCCTCCACATTCCCCGGCATCCACACCCCGACCTTCGCCCCCCGACCTTCGCCCCCCGACCTTCGCCCCCCTTCCGCGCGCGCTACACCTCTTCCCGCCCCGCTTCGACCAGCTCGATGTCCTCGCCGCCAAAGCGCACGCGCTGGCCGGCACGCAGCTTGGCACGCTTGCGCGTCTCGACCTTGCCGTCGACCCGGACCCGGCCTTCTGCCACCGCTACATGGGCGGCACCGCCCGAATCCACCAGGCCCGCAGCCTTCAACAACTGGTCGAGCTGAATGTGTTCGCCACGTACGGCAAAGCGGATGCTCATCGGTATTTCTCCTGCGCCCTTGCGCCACACGGGCACGGCGCTCATGTCAAAATGCGGCCATTGTCCCTTGCCAGCCCTTCGCATGACCAGCGACGCCCCAACTGCCGGCGCCCCACTGGCGCCTCCCGTTCCCGCCCCGGAGCAGGCCTGCGACCTCCCGGCCGACTTTCTCGAGCGCACCGATCGCACGATCGCCCGCGCCCTCGAAAGCGGCGCGCTGCAGCCGATCCGCACCGAGCAGGCGCCGATCGAGTGCGACGACCTGCCACACTTCTCGGTGCGCTGGGTCTCCTCCCTGGCCCTGAAGGACCGCGCCCGGGTCGACACCGTGACCCGCCGGACGCCCGATTTCAACCCTTTTCTTCCCCCCGAAGCGGCGCTCACCGTCGCCGCGCTCGGCCCCGAGCACCTGGTCGTGCTGAACAAGTTCCCGGTCATCGAACGCCATCTGCTGATCGTCACCCGCCGCTTCGAAGACCAGAGCACACCACTGAGCGACGCCGACTTCCGCGCCCTCGCCGCCCTGATCGCCGCCGCGGGCGGACTGGGCTTCTACAACGGCGGGCGCATCGCCGGCGCCAGTCAGGCCCACAAGCACCTGCAATGGATTCCCCCCGGCACCGCCGACCTGGCGGCCTTCGCCCCGCAGGGCGCGGCGCGCCACGGCACGGCGACACGCAATCCGGCCCTGCCCTGGAGCCACGCTTTCGTCGCCCTCGCCGGCCTGGCGGGGAACAGCGGCGGTCAGATCCTGCAGGCCGCCTTCGCCGCCGCCTGCGAAGCGCTGTCGATGCCGGCGCAAGCGGACCCGATGCCGGCCTACAACCTGCTCGTCAGCCCGCAGTGGCTGCTCGTGGTGCCGCGCACCCAGGAAAAATGGGGAAACATCTCGGTGAATTCGCTCGGCTATGCCGGTTCGCTGTTCGTGCGCGACATCGAGCAGATCGAGACCTTGCGCACGGCCGGACCGCTCGCCGTGCTCGCCGCCGTCGGCCGTCCCCGTCCGGAAAGAAGCTGAAGGGCAGGCTGAGGAGCAGGCCGGGAAACGGGCGCGTACAGCGCGGTGTCTCAGGCCGCGCGGGGCAGCGGAGCGTGCGGCAGCGGTGGCAGGCCGATGGTCGCGCGCAGTTCGTCGCACTTCGGGTTGGGCGTGCCGTCGTCGAAGTAGACCGGGAACTCGCGGCACGGCGTCGGCCGGTTGTCGTAGATCGTGCACGCCACCTTCTCTCCCACCGTGCCGGCCAGCCCCGAACAGCGCCGCGGCACCTGGTTGCTGCCCTTCATGCAGCGCAGCGTGTGGTTGAGCTGTTCCGTCATGTCTACCGGCACGAAACCGCCTGGAGCGTCATCGGCTTCGGCCCAATAGAAGGAAATCCGAAAGTGCGTGCAGCAGATGCCGCAGTCGAGACAGGGGTTGAAGCCTTCCATGATGGGCGGGGCGCAGGGGAAGTTGTTCGGCGCGCGGATTCTATCCAATGCCGAAGCCTGCGCAAGCCCATAAACCCATTTATTTTCAATGTGTTGAAAATAAATTTGGCGAAATTAATCAGGCTTTCACAGCGCCCCCAGGCCGTGGCGCTGGCGCGCCCGGGCGCAGGCCTCGTCGCCGATCCCCAGCGCCGCATAGGGCGCGAAGTCGCGACAGGGCGAGGGCCGCGCGGCGTACAGGGCGCAGCGCACCGCCCCCCCGATCTCGCCTTCGAGCGCGATGCAGCGCGGCGCGGCGGCATCGGTGCCGCGCATCCGCACCAGGGTCGCCGTCACCGGCACAACGAGCGCGTCCGGCACCCCGCCCGGCGCCCGGCTGGCCAGCTCAGAATGGTGGAAATCGACCCTGAACGCAGCGCAGCAGGCACCGCAGCGGGTGCAATGGTCCTCACGCATCCGCACCGCTGCTGTCGGCCCCGCAGCACTTCTTGAACTTCTTGCCGCTGCCGCAGGGGCAGGGGTCGTTGCGTCCCGGCCCGGCCGGCGCCGGCCGGCGCGGCACATCCACCGACAGCGGCGCCGGCGGCGCGAAGCCCAGATCGCGCCAGTGGGCATGGATGTCGTTGACCGCTTCGCCGAGCGCGACCAGCCAGCCCAGGCGGGTTTCGTCGTCGGCACGCGCGGCATCATCCGCGGCCCACGGTTCCAGCACCTCGTCGAGGGTTTCGCGTACCGCTTCGACCACCTCCTCGTCGAGCCCGGCCTCCCAGCCTTCCGGCCACAGCTCCAGCCCCTGGGCGAAACCGTCCACCCAGGCCTCGCCCAGCTTCAGCGAGTCGCCTTCGGTGATGGCGAAGCAGAACGGCTCCCAGCACGCCTCGTCCTCGTCGTCGAGGCCGAGGGTGGCGAGCAGTTCGTTGTGATAGGCCTTCACCAGCCGGATCGCGCGCTGCAGCCCGCTTCCCGAACCGAAATCGGCCTCCTCGCCGTGGGCCGACCACACCCCGGGCATCCAGCGCTCGGGCGGAATCGGGCGCGGCGCGATCAACACCGCCGCCAGATAACCGTCGAGCATTTCCAGGTCCATGCAGTCTTCGGGGACGATATCCGAAGTGAGGATCTCCTCGAGGGCCTCGAAATCCTCGTCGCTCATCAGGGTCGGGACGGCCTGCGCATCGGCAGGAACAGGGGGGGGCGTGTCGCTCATGAGCATCTCCTTGATTCGGCGCCAAGGGTGACTCAAGCCGCCCCGGCAGGCAAGTCAAACCTCGGGCCGAGCAGCTTCGGCCCGGATCCGCGCCTGCGTCTCAGACCACGGACAGCGCGACCCCGAGGCGGAACAGGCTCTGGCCCGAATCCCGGTACTTGCGCTCGAACGGCGTCAACGGCTGCGACGCCTCGAAGCGCTCCCAGGGCACCTCCCGCTGCAGCACCTCGCCCAGCGCCAGCGCGAACTCTTCGATATAGACCTGCCAGTTGCTGCGGCATTCCAGCACCCCGCCGAGGCGGGGAATCCACGGAAACACCGGGTGTGCATGCCAGCGCCGCCCCAGATGGCCGATCTTCGGCCAGGGGTTGGGGTACAGCAGGTAGTGCCGCGCCAGGCGCACCCCGGCGGCATCGAGCAGGCGCCAGAAATCGACCAGATCGGCACGCACGAACACCATGTTCTGCGGCAACAAGGCCTCGGGGTAGGGCTTGCGCCGTTCGAGCCGGTCCTGCGACTGATCGACGCCGATCACCCAGTGCTCGGGAAACTGGCGGGCGAGCTGGATCGTGCTGTGGCCGACGCCGCAGCCGGCATCCAGGATCAGCGGCGCCCGCCCGTCCCAGCCGGCGAGCGCGAGTTGCAGCGCGGCACGGTTGTAATCGGCGAAGGGTTTGCGAAACGGCTCGGCAAGATGCTTCTGCACCCGGGCGCGCAGCGCCTCGTGCACGCCTTGCTGGGCACTGTGCGGGATGAGGGAATTGGCGTAGCTCATCGTGTTTCCTGATGGAGGGTAGGCACCGTAGCGAAAAGTGCTGCCGCGCGCCGGCGCCGCATCCTAGCGCGCTCAAGCCGTGCAGGCCGGCGCCGGAGAATGGGCCCCGGGAAGCGGCACCCCATGACGGCCGAGCATGACCTCGACTTCGGCCAACGTGCGCAGCCCGCGGATCGCAGCGAACAGGTGCCGGGCCTGCGGATACGAGCGCGCCAGCAGATGCAGCCACTGCTTGATCCGCCCCGGGGCATGGCGCGCCTCGACCTTGCGCTGCACGCGCGCGCTGAATTCACCGAGCGCCGGGAGCAGGGCCTGCCACTCCCGTTCCCGCTCGGCCGCGTCCGGGGGATCGAGACGCCCGTCGCGGATGCGCCGGGCGAGAAAGGGGTCGGCCACCGCGCCGCGGCCGAGCATCACGTCCGCCACCCCGGACAGCGCACGGCAGCGCGCCCAGTCCGCGGCGGTCCACACTTCGCCATTGGCCACCACCGGCACCCGCACCGCCTGCGCCACCCGCGCCACCCACTCCCAGTGGGCCGGCGGCCGGTAGCCTTGCTGGCGGGTGCGCGCGTGCACGACCAGCGCCGCCGCCCCGCCCTCGGCCAGCGCCTGGGCGCACTCGCACGCCCGCCCGGGATCGGCGACGCCGAGCCGCATCTTCGCCGTCAGCGGCAGCCCGGCGGGCAAGGCTGCGGCCACTGCGGCGGCGATCCGGTGCAAGAGCTCCGGCTCGTCGAGCAGCACCGCACCGCCACGATGGCGATTCACCGTCGGCGCCGGGCAGCCGAAGTTCAGATCCACACCTGCCGGCGCCAGCCGTGCCAGGCGCGCGGCGTTGTCCGCCATGCACGCCGGGTCGGAGCCGAGCAGCTGCACCCGTACCGGCGTGCCCGCCGCGGTGCAGCTGGCGTGATCGAGCTCGGGCGCGATGCGGCGGAAGAAGCGATCCGGCAGCAAGGTGCCCGACACCCGGGCGAACTCGGTGACCGCGTAGTCGTAGCGGGCGAGCCGCGTCACCATCGCGCGCAGCGCCTCGTCGAGCAGGCCTTCCATCGGCGCGAGCAGCAGACGCACCCCGATTCTCCCCGCCGCATTCGCGGCCCCGGTTGGCAAAGGCGCGATTGTAATGCGCGCACGCGCCGCGCTTGCAGCTCTTTTGCTTGCCAGCAGGGATGGCTTGCAGGATAATTTCGCCCTTTACCAAACAGGGCGGTCACATCCGCCGCCCGCGCGATTCCAGGAAACCATCATGAAAGCGGACATCCATCCGAAGTACAACGACGTGAACGTGACCTGCTCCTGCGGCAACACTTTCACCACCCGCTCCACGCTGAGCAAGGACCAGTACCACGTCGAAGTGTGCTCGGCCTGCCATCCCTTCTATACCGGCAAGCAGAAGATCGTCGACACCGCCGGTCGCGTCGAGCGCTTCCGCCAGAAATACGGCAACGTCCAGCGCGCGAGCTGAGACGCCGGGGCTTGCCCCCGCACGCCACGGCCCCCGTTCTCGGGCGCCGAACCGAAAGGCAGCCGCGGCTGCCTTTTTTATCGCCCCCGGACGGCCGCCCCCCGGGTGAACGCTCCCGGCAGTCTTTGCCTGTCCAGGCACTCCGCCGCACAATGCGCGCATGATCCGCGACCCCATAACCCCCACCCTGTTCCAGCGTCGCATCTACGGCACCGTCGGCCTGGCCGCGCTGGTCGGCCTCTACCTGCTCGTCGGCCTCACCGTGCACGACCCCTGGCGCGGCAGCGACGCGCGCTACTTCGGCCCGGTCCTGGAACTGCTGCGCGGCGAATCCTGGCTGTTCCCGCAGCTTGCCGGGGAACCGCTGACCGACTACCCACCGCTGTACTTCTGGACTGCGGCAAGCTTCGCCTGGCTCGCCAGCGCCGTGCTCCCGGTGCACGGCGGGGCGCGCCTGGCGAGCGCGTTCTTCGTCGCCCTGGCGATCTATTTCGTCGCCCGCACCGCCGAGGCGCTGCACGGCCGCCCGGCGCGCACGCCGGCCGCGCTGCTCGCCCTCGGCGCTCTCGGGCTGGTGCTGCATGCGCATGAAACCCAGCCCCTGCTGGCCGTGTTCGCAATGCTCGCGCTCACCTTGCAAGGACTTGCCGAAGTGCCCCAGCGCCCGATCGGCGGTGCGCTCAAGGCCGGGCTCGGCAGCGCCCTCGCCTTCCTTGCCGGGGGGCTCGGCGGATTGCTGATCACCGCCCCGCTGCTGCCGCTGGCCCTGCTGCTGGGCACCGACTGCCGCACCCCGCGTGCGAGCGGCGCCCTGCTGCTGGGCTTGTGCCTGGCGCTGACGCTGGCCGCGATCTGGCCGCTGACCCTGCACCTTCACGACCCCGCCCTGTTCCTGCGCTGGCTGGGTGCGGAGTGGTCGCGCCTCGCCGGACCGCAGCTCGCCCTCGACGACACTCCGCGCCTGCTCGAGCTGCTCGCTTGGTTCCTGTGGCCGCTGTGGCCGATCGCGCTGTGGGCGCTGTGGCGCGAGCGCCGCCGGCTCGCCGCCCTGCCCGCGCTGCTGCCCCTGCAAAGCGCAGTACTGGTGCTGGGCTGGCTGGTGCTGAGCGGCGACCTTTCCCAGGCCGGCATGCTGCTGATGGTGCCGGCCGCCGCACTGCTGGCCGCCGGCGGGGTGCCGACCCTGCGCCGCGGCGCCGCCAATGCCTTCGACTGGTTCGCGCTGATGAGCCTCGCCCTGTTCGGCGTGCTGGTGTGGCTGGCATGGACCGCCCAGGCGCTGGGCTGGCCCCCCGGACTGGCCCGCCACGTGGCCCGCAACGCACCCGATTTCGTGCTTCCCGGGGGGCCTTTCCAGTTGCTCACGGGCGGCGCGATCAGCCTGCTGTGGATCGTCCTCGTGTGGCGGCTGCCGCGCTCGCTGTCGCGTGCGCCGGCGAACTGGGCGATCGGGCTCACCATGCTGTGGTGCCTGGCCGTGGTCTTGCTGATGCCCTGGTTCGACCATGGCCGCAGCTATCGCGCGGTAGCCGGCTCGCTCGCCATCGCCGTGGCGGGAGAACGCAGCGAGCACCCCGGCGCCTGCATTGCCACCACCGGGCTGCCGGACGCCCTGCGCAGTTCGCTGGACTACTTCGCCGGACTGCGCACCCAGCGCGTCGAAGGCGGCGCCACGCCGTGCACGCTGCTGCTCGTCCACGCCGAAGGCCGCGACGAGCTGCGCGCGCTGGCACCGGAATGGAAGCCGGTGTGGGAGTTCCGCCGCGGTGCCGGCAAGCGCCAGGAAAGCTTCCGCCTGCTGCGCCGCACCCCTCCCTGACCCCCGCCCGGGTCAATCCAGCTTCAGGAAATGATCCCGGTAATGGCGCAGCTCGGCGATCGATTCGTGGATGTCGGCGAGCGCGGTATGGCTGCCAGCCTTCTTCACCCCTTCATACACCGCCGGCCGCCAGCGCCGGGCGAGCTCCTTGAGGGTGGATACGTCCAGGTTGCGGTAGTGGAACCAGGCTTCCAGCGCCGGCATCCAGCGCGCGAGGAAGCGCCGGTCCTGGCACACCGAATTGCCGCAGATCGGCGACGTGCGCGCCGGCACCCGTTCCTTCAGGAAGGCGAGCACCTGGGCCTCGGCCTCGGCCTCGGACACGGTGGACTCCTTCACCCGCGCGATCAGGCCGGATTTGCCGTGGGTATTGCGGTTCCACTCGTCCATCGCATCGAGCACCGTGTCGGGCTGGTGCACCGCGAGCACCGGGGCCTCGGCGACCGTGTTCAGGTTCTCGTCGGTGAGCACGACGGCGATCTCGATGATGCGGTCGCGCTCGGGCTCGAGACCGGTCATCTCCATGTCGAGCCATATCAGGGTTTTCGGGTCCTGTGCCATAATCGATCCGCCTTTTCTCTCGCTACCTTGTGGTCGGGAAACATCGAAGGGCGCGATTGTGTCATAGATCCCGCTCCCGGCACGCCTGCGCCGTTGCGCGCCCCCCGGACCACTCTGCCCCCAGCGATCGCCCGATGAACGCCTTTGCCGTCCTCTTCCTCTGCGCGCTGCTGCTCGGCCTCGCCGCCCGCCTCGCCCTGCTCCGCCGCCAGGTCCGCCACGTGCGTGCGCACCGCGATGCCGTGCCGACAGCGTTCGCGGCCGCGATTGCGCTCGCCTCGCACCGGCGTGCGGCCGACTACACCGCGGCACGGGCACCGCTGGCCGCGGGCGAGGCGATCGCCGCCGCAGCCTTCGCCCTCGCGCTGACCTTTGGCGGCGGGCTGCAGGCCGTGCATGCGGCCTGGGCCGCGCTCCTGCCCGCCGGCAGCGTGGCCCACGGCACCGCCCTGCTGGCGACGCTGGGTGTGCTCGGCTGGGCGCTCGAGCTGCCTTTCGTCCTGGTCCGCATTTTCGGGGTGGAGAAGAAGTTCGGCTTCAACCGCATCACGCCGCGCCTGTTCATCGCCGACACCGCACGCGAAGCGGCGCTCGCCGCGGCGATCGGCCTGCCCCTGCTCGCCGTGCTGCTGTGGCTGATCGGGCTCGCCGGCGCATGGTGGTGGCTGTGGGCGTGGGCCCTGTGGCTGGGGGTGAACGTGCTGGTGATGCTGATCTGGCCGACGTTCATCGCACCGCTGTTCAACACCTTCACCCCGCTCGCCGATGCCGCCCTGAAGGCACGCGTCGAAGCCCTCCTCGCGCGCTGCGGCTTTCGCTCCAGCGGCCTGTTCGTGATGGACGGCTCGCGCCGCTCGGCCCACGGCAACGCCTATTTCACCGGTCTCGGCGCGGCGAAGCGGATCGTGTTCTTCGACACCCTGCTCGACAAGCTCGACGCCGACGAAGTCGAGGCCGTGCTCGCCCATGAGCTCGGCCACTTCCACCACCGCCACCTGTTCCGGCGCCTCGCCGTCCTCGCTCCGGCCAGCCTGGCCCTGCTCGCCGTGCTCGGCTGGCTCGCGGCGCAGCCCGGGTTCTTCACCGCACTGGGCATGCAGGCGCAGGACGGCGCCAGCGCGCTGGCGCTGTTCTTCCTGATCCTGCCGGCGTTCACCTTCCCCTTCGCCCCGCTGCTCAGCCACTGGTCGCGGACCCACGAATTCCAGGCCGATGCCTACGCAGCACGCCAGAGCAGCGCCACCGCGCTCGCCTCCGCGCTGGTCAAGCTCTACCGCGACAACGCCGCGACCCTCACCCCCGACCCGCTGTATTCGCGCTTTTTCGACTCACACCCGCCGGCCGCGGAGCGGATCGGCCGCCTGCTGTCCCACCACGCCTGACTTCCGAGGACCCGCCCCGAGTGAGACCCCGCACCCGCCCGGCCGCCCGCGCCGAAACCCGGCTCGACGGCATCATCGCTGCCGCCTTCGGCCGCCACTACGAAGTCGACACCCCGGCTGGCCGCCTGCAGTGCTATCCGCGCGGCAAGAAAAGCAGCTTCGCCTGCGGCGATGTCGTGGAAATCCTCCCCGGTGGTGACGGTCAGGGCGTCATCGCCGCGCTCAAGCCGCGGCGCAACCTGCTGTGGCGCTCGGATGCCTTCCGCGAGAAGCTGATCGCGGCCAACCTCAGCCATATCGTGATCGTGGTCGCAACCGAGCCGGGGTTTTCCGACCTGCTGGTGTCGCGCTGCATCGCCGCCGCCGAAAGCCAGGAAATCACCCCCCTGATCGTGCTCAACAAGGCCGACCTCGCCGATCGCCTGACGGCCGCGCGCGCCCAGCTCGCGCCCTTTCGCGCGCTCGGCTACGAAGTGCTCGAAGTATCCGCCCTCGACGGCGCGGCGCGCCTGCGCGCGCGCCTGTCCGGGCTGCACGCGATCCTGGTCGGGCAGTCCGGGATGGGCAAATCGACCCTCACCAACGCCCTGATTCCCGAAGCGCGGGCCGCCACCCGGGAGATTTCCGCCGCCCTCGACTCCGGCAAGCACACCACCACCTTCGCCCGTCTCTATCCACTGCCGCCCGCCACCGACGCCGCCCTGCCGGGCTGGCTGATCGACAGTCCCGGGCTGCAGGTGTTCGGCCTCGCCCACCTGTCGCACGACGAGCTCGCCGAAGCCTTCCTCGAGCTGCGCCCCCACCTCGGGCATTGCCGCTTCCGCGACTGCCGGCACGAGGCCGAGCCCGGCTGCGCGCTGCTCGCCGCGGTCGCGAGCGGCGCCATCCACCCGCGGCGCTGGGAACATTTCCGCACCATCCGCAGCGAAATCGACCAGGCGCGCCGGCTCAACCCGGGCTGGTGAGCGTGGGGATGTGATCTCAGCCGGCGAGCAGGAAATCGCGCACGACGCCGATCTGCGCTTCGTCCATCAGCATCGGCGCATGCCCCACCCCGGCGAACTCGACCATCTGCGCCCGCGGTCCGCGCGCGGCCATCGCCGCGAACGTCGCCGGCTCGAGCAGATCGGAGTCGGCTCCGCGCAAGGCCAGGGTCGGACAGCGCACGCGCTCGTACACCGGCCACAGGTCGATGTCGGCGAGGATCGGCGCGGCACGGAAGGCTTCGCCCAGCGCAGGGTCGTAGATCATCGCGAAGCCGTCGCCGCCCGCCACCGGCCGGACCGCGTGCGCGGTCAGGTGGCGCCACTGCGCGTCGGTGAGCGGCCCGAACGGGGCGCAGGCTTCGCGCAGGTAGGCCTCGGCCGCCTCGATGCTCGGAAAGCGCGGCGCGGTGCCGACATACTGGGCGATCCGGCGCAGTGAAACGGCGGTGATCACCGGCCCGACGTCATTGAGCACGAGGCGGCGGATCGGCGTGTGCGGCTGGCTGGCGAGGAGCATGCCGATGATCCCGCCCATCGACGTTCCCACCCAGTGCACGCCCTCCACATTGAGGCGTGCGATCAGCGTCACCATGTCCGCCACATACACTGGAAAGCCGTAGTCGGTCTTCACCCCAAGCCAGTCGCTGCGCCCGCGCCCGACCACATCGGGGCAGACCACACGGTAATCGCGCGCCAGGGCACGGGCCAGGTCGTCGAAATCGCGCCCGTTGCGGGTCAGGCCGTGGGCGCAGATCAGTACCCGCGGATTATCCGGATCGCCCCATTCGGTGTATGCCATGCGGTGCAGGCCGTGCGGCCCGATGCATTGCACGAAGCGTTCGCGCAGGCCGGGGGTGGGGCGCGAAAGTTCGGGGGGCGATGCCAGCAGGCGGCGCAAGGCAGACAGGAAGCTCATGGTGTGCGGGCCGGCGCCTGGCGCCGAGGGTGGAACAGGGCTCGAGTCTAGCCTGAATCTTTTGCCGAATTCCATGTGCGCACCAGCGGATCACCGGCCGGGACGGGCTCAGCGGCCGTGCCAGTAACGTGGCTGGACGTCGCGCCAGGCGCTGACGCCGGCACCTTCATCGGCCGTCGCGGCAAAGCGGGCCTCGACCGCGCCCTGGCTGTCGGTGCGCCAGTTGCGCGCACCGGCCGCGGCCCAGCGCGCCCGGACCTGGGCATGGGGGTGGCCGAAGGCGTTGCGGTGACCGGCAGAATGGATCACCGCCGTCGCCCGGCTCGCCTCGACGAATGCAGGGGACGATGACGAGCGGCTGCCGTGATGAGCGCTCACCACCACCTCGGCGGCAACCGCCGCCGCCCCATGGCGGGCGAGGATGGCGCGCTCGGCGACCGCCTCGATGTCGCCCGTCAGCAGCAGCGCGCCTCCTGCCGCCCACACCCGCAGCACGCAGGAACGGTTGTTGTCGTGCTCCAGGCGCCCGCCTCCGTCGCCCGCGGACGCGGGATGAAGGACGTCGAAACGCACCCCGTCCCAAAACCAGCTCTGCCCCGCCGCGCAGCGGCGCAGCGCCGTGTCCGGCCGGCGCGCCTGCGCCCAGTGCACCAGGCCGTCCGGCTCCGTGGCCATCACCTCCCCGACCGCGATCCCATCCAGCACGCTCACCGCGCCGCCGACGTGGTCGATGTCCTCGTGCGAAAGCAGCAGGGCATCGAGCCGGCGCACCCCGGTCGCACGCAGGTAAGGCAGGACCACCCGGCCGCCGGCATCGGCGTCGCCCCCGTAGGCCGGACCGGCGTCGAACAGCAGCTCGTGGCTGCGCGTCTGCACATGGACGGCCAGCCCCTGCCCTACATCGAGCACCACGGCACGGAAGGCGCCCGCCGCGGGGCGCGGCGGCTGCCAGCTCAGCAAGGCCAGCAGCAGGGCCGGCGCGGCCAGCCGGCCGGGCGTGGCGCGCGGCAACAGCAGCAGCCCCACCGCCACCAGGCCCGCACCCAGCAGCCAGGGCGGAGGCGGCGCCTGCTCCCACAGCGCGTGCTCGAGCGCCGCCAGGCGCTCGAGCACGGCCATCATCGCCACCGTGGCGGCGTGGGCGGGCACCAGCAACATCGGCAGCAGCAGCGCGGCCAGCACCAGCGGGGTGATGACGAAGCTCACCAGCGGAACGGCGAACAGGTTGGCCAGGGGCGACACCAGCGGAAAGGACTGGAACAGGGCCAACAGCAGCGGGATCAGCGCCACACTGAGCGCGAGCTGGATGCGCAGCGCCGCGCGCCAGCCGGCCACCGCCCGCAGCCGCCCGCCGGTGCACGCGAGGATCACCGTCACCGCCCCGAACGACAGCCAGAACCCGCCCGCCAGCACGGCCCAGGGGTCGACCACGAGCACGATGAAGAGCGCGATCGCCAGCACCCGCGAAGGCGCGGCGGCCCGCCCCGACAGCATCGCCAGCACCACCACGGCGAGCATCAGCCAGGCTCGCAGCACCGGAATGCCCATTCCCGCGAGCAGGGCGTAGGCACTCGCCCCCGCCAGCGCCGCCACCGCCCTCGCCTTCTGTGCCGGCAGGCGCAGCGCCAGGGCCGGGATGCGCCGCCACGCCGCGCCCACCCCGCCACCGCAGAGCAGGCCGACCAGCGCCACGTGCAGGCCCGAAATCGACACCAGGTGGCCGATGCCGGTACGGCGGAAAACCGCCCAGTCCTGCGCCCGGATGCCCTGCTGATCGCCGACGCCGAGCGCGACCAGGATCGCCCCATGGGGCGCGTCCACCAGCGCCGCCAGCATCCGCTCACGCAGCTGCGCGCGCAGGCGATGGACCTGCTGCATCAAACCCGCCGGCTCGCGCTCGAGCAGGCGGGCATCGGCGCGCACGTACCCGGTGGCGCGAACGCCGCGCTCGAGCAGCCAGGCCTCGTAATCGAACCCGGACGGGTTGGCAAAACCGTGCGGGCGCTTGAGCCGGACCACGAACTGCCAGCGTTCCCCGGGGGTCAGTGCCGGCAGCACCGCCGCAGCGCGGCGATCGGGATACCAGGACAGCAGCAGGCGCTGCGGGACCCCGGTTTCACCCGCCCCGGCCTCTCCTGCATCGACCTCTCCTGCATCGACTTCGCCTGCCTCGACCTCGAACACGAAGCGCCAGCCCTCGCCCACGGCCTGGGGCAAGGATGCGATGCGCCCGCGCACGACCACATCCACGCCTTCCAGCGTCCCCGCCAGCGCATCGCCCAGCCGCGCCTCTGCCCGCAGCCCGGCCCAGCCGAAGCCGGCGACGAAGGCCAGGGCGGCGAGCAGCGCAGGGCGTAACCAGGTTCGGTGCGCAGCCCGCTTCACCCACCGGCCGCACAGCAGCATGCCCGCTGCCACCGCGCCGAGCCCCCCTGCCAGGACCATCAGGTAGAACTCGCGTCCGCCCAGGGAGGGCTGCATCTGCAGCACGCCGACACCGAGCAGGAAGGACACCGCAACAATTCTCATGACATACGATGATGCCAATAGAGTCGCCCCTGCGCCACCCTAAAGACGTATCGCAGGCCCATCGCTCAACCCACCGCGCGCTCCCGCTGTACCGGAGCGCTGACAGCCGTGGCCAAGCCGTGCCGCTCGGACGCAGCCTACTCCAGCCGCCCGTCACACAGCCGCAGGCTGCGCTGGGCGCGAGCGGCGAGGGTCTCGTCGTGGGTGACGATGATGAAGCTGGTCGCCAGGCGCTCGTTCAGCGACAGCATCAGGTCGAACACCACCCCGGCGGTGCGGCGGTCGAGGTTGCCGGTGGGCTCGTCGGCGAGCACGCAGGCGGGCTGGGTCACCAGCGCGCGGGCAATCGCCGCACGCTGGCGCTCGCCGCCGGAGAGTTCGCCGGGGGTGTGGTCGAGGCGGTGGCCCAGTCCCACCTCCTGCAGCATCGCGGCGGCGCGCGCATCGGCCGCGGCCTTGTCCATGCGCCGGATGTACAGCGGCATGGCGACGTTCTCGAGCGCGGTGAACTCGGGCAGCAGGTGGTGGAACTGGTACACGAAGCCGAGCGCGCTGTTGCGCAGCCGGCCACGCGCGGCCTCCGACAAGGCCGAGAAATCCTGCCCCATCAGCCGCACCGCGCCGGCGCTGGGCACGTCCAGCCCGCCGAGCAGGTGCAGCAGCGTGCTCTTGCCCGAACCCGAAGCGCCGACGATGGCGAGGTGCTCGCCGCGGCCGACGCGCAGGCTGACCTCATCGAGCACCTTCACCGCCTCCGCCCCCTCGCGGAAGTGCTTGGCCAGGCCGTCGCAGGCCAGCACCGGCGCCGATCCGGCGCCATCGCGGACGATCGCGGCCTCATTCATAGCGCAGCGCCTCCGCCGGATTGACCCGCGACGCCCGCCAGCTCGGGTACAGCGCGGCAAGCAGGGTCAGCACGAAGGACACCGAGACGATCGAGACGACGTCGGCCGCCAGCACCTGCGAGGGCAGCTCGTTGATGTAGTAGATCTCCTTGTTCCACAGCGTGGCGCCGGTGACCGCCTCCAACGCCGGGATCACCACGTCGAGGTTGTGTGCGATCGCCAGCCCCCCGGCCACCCCCGCGGCGAGGCCGACGAAGCCGATGACCGTGCCCTGCAGCACGAAGATCGTCATGATCGACGCCGGGCTCGCCCCCAGGGTGCGCAGGATGGCGATGTCGGCGTATTTTTCCTGCACCGCCATCACCAGCGTGGACACGATGTTGAACGCGGCCACGGCGACGATCAGGAACAGGATCAGGGTCATCATCGTCTTTTCCAGTGCCACCGCGCGGAAGAAGTTGGCATGGCTGCGGGTCCAGTCGGCCACCGCCAGCCCGGGCGTACCGATCGTCAGCGCCAGCTCGCGCGCCACCCGTGGCGCGGCGAAGAGGTCGTCGAGCTTGAGCCGCACCCCGCTCACCGCGTCACCGAGCCGGTACAGCGCCTGGGCGTCGGCCAGATGCACCAGCGCGAGTCCGGAATCGTACTCGTACATGCCGGCCTCGAAAATGCCGACGACCTCGAACTGCTTGACCCGCGGCAGCACCGCGGCCGGCGTCACCAGCCCCTGGGGCGCGATCAGGGTGAGCTTGTCGCCCACCTGCACGCGCAGCGCGTGGGCCAGGTCGCGACCGAGGACGATGCCGAAGCGCCCCGCCTGCAACGCCTCGAATGCGCCCGCCTGCATGTGACGGCCAAACTCGGCGACCTTCTCTTCTTCCGCCGGAATCACCCCGCGCACGATCGTGCCCCGCACCGCCTCGTCGAAGGACAGCATGCCCTGCTCCTGCACGTAGGGCGCCGCCGCCTTCACTTCGGGATGGCGCAGCGCCTCCTCGGCCACCTGCTGCCAGGCCTCGAGGCCGCCGTCCACGCTGTGCACCTGGATGTGCGAGGCGACGCCGAGGATGCGGGTGCGCAGCTCCTCCTGGAAGCCGTTCATCACCGAGAGCACGACGATCAGCGCGGCGACGCCGAGCGCGATGCCGAGCATGGAGACCAGCGAGATGAAGGAAATGAAGCGATTGCGGCCCTGGGCCCGCTTGCGCGAACGCGTATAGCGCAGGCCCACGAGGAATTCGTAGCGCATGGATGGTCGAGGGGTCCGGATGGGGAAGATGCAGCCCGGCATTGTGCCCGCGGATCGGACACAAGGGGAGACTAAAGCGCGCCGGAATGTAAGCTCGGCGCGGCCTGCGGCAAGGCCACCGCATCCGCCCGCCGGACCATCGGCCGCGGCGGGCGCATGGGTGGTGCTTGTGCACTCCCGGTCCAGCGGGAAGCCGGAACGGCCCCGGCCCGGCTCAGCGTCCCGAGCAGTGCCCGCCCGAGGCCATCTGTCCGCTGCCGAGCGCGATCGGCGGCGGCTCGACCCGCACACCGCTGGAATGGAGCGTATCGACCGCGACCAGTGCCAACACCAGCACCCAGAAAAGCGCGGTCGCGGCCCGGAAGAGTTTTTGTCCGTCCATCTCGTCCGCTCCTTCAGCCCGCCACCCGGCGGCGGATCCGCACGCCGACGATCGAGCCGGCGAAAGCGAGCGCGAACCACACCCAGCCGTGCACGCTGGCCGAGGCGACGCCGCCGAAGAACGCGCCGACGTTGCAGCCGAAGGCCATCCGTGAGCTGTAGCCCATCACCAGCCCGGCGATGCTGGCGGCGATCAGGCGCCGTACCGAAGGTGTGGCGAAGGCGGTCACGCCGTTCCAGCGCGCTGCCACCAGGGCGCCGTAGATCAGCCCGAGGTTGGTCACCGAGGTGACGTCGGCGAGCACCGGTTCGGACAAGCGCGCCGCATGCGGGGCAGCCCCCCAGAACGGATCGCCCACCGGGCTCCAGCCCAGCGCAGCGGCGAGCTTCGCCCCCCATACGCCGATGCCGTAGACGATGCCCCACGGCTGGCCGGCAACGACCAGGTGCGCGGTGTACAGCACGGCGAGCACCAGCGCGCCGATCCACCACCGCCGTGCCCAGCCGCCGTAGCCCGACGCGACATCGAGCGCGCTGCGCAGTGCGGCCGGCTCGCCGCTCAGCCGCGCCCGGCTGTTCTGGCGTGCACCGCGCGCCGCCAGCCAGGCCACCAGGGCGCAGCCGGCGACGGTGAGGAGCAGGGCGAGCGGCCAGCCGAGGGCGAGCAGATCGACCGCGGGCAGGCCGCCGAGGGCGATCCAGGCGGGCTGGTGCGAAGCGCCGACGAAGCTGCCGATGGCGAAGGTGGGCAGCACCGCCACCGACAGCGGCGCCCCGGCGCCGGCCTTGTACAAGGTGCCCGAACCGCAGCCGTCGGCGAGCTGCATCGCAGCGCCGAACAGGAACGCACCCAGCACCAGGCTCACCGTCAGCGGCGCCACCGCCCCCACCAGTTCGCCCGGATTGGCCGCCAGCAGCGGCAGGGTCAGTGCCGCCGCCAGCGCGAGCAGCAGCATCTGCGCCCACAGCCCTTGCGGGTCGCGGCGCTCGATGTAGTCGCGCCAGCCGGTGGTGAAGCCAAAGCGCGCGCCCTGCAGCGCCGCGCCGAAGCCGATGCCGAGCAGGGCGAGCAGGCCCTGGCGCAGACCGGCGGCGAGCATCACCGCAAACACGCCGGCGAGCCCGCCGAGGACGAACAGGAATCGGGTCAGCAAGCGCATCGCTGCAACTCCGTGCCGCTCACTTGTCCAGCGCGCGCTTGACGTCCTGGATCAGGGCGGTCACGCGCGAGGGCTCATTTTCCATCGGCAGCGGGCTCTTGCTCCAGCCCACGATTGACTCGGGGTAGAGCTTGACCTCCTTGTTGCCGGCGATCTCGGACATCACGAACCAGTTGGTCGCCGCCCAGTGGCCGGTGTTGCAGAACGACACCGCCGGGGCATCGGCCGCACCGGCCTGGGCCACCAGCGCCTTCAGTTCGCCCGCGGGCTTGAGCGTGGTGCCGCCCTCGGGAAAGAACTGGGCGTTGTCCAGCGAACGCGCACCGGGCAGGGTGCCGTAGCGCGCCGCGGCATCGACGCGCACCTCGCCGGAGTAGAACTTCGCCGGGCGCGCATCGATCAGCGCCGGGGCTTTGTCGGCCTCGAGCGCGGCGGCG
Source organism: Thauera chlorobenzoica (assembly GCF_001922305.1). Lineage (NCBI taxonomy): Bacteria > Pseudomonadati > Pseudomonadota > Betaproteobacteria > Rhodocyclales > Zoogloeaceae > Thauera > Thauera chlorobenzoica. Next base: position 2,464,161 of record NZ_CP018839.1, on the reverse strand, counting down.
AGCTCCTCGCCGCTGACGATCTGGTCCTGGTCGTAGCGGTAGTTGAAGCGGCTGCGCGCCACCGCCGGCGCCGCGCTGTCGAGCGCACCGCCGGCCGCCTGCCAGGCCTTGGTGCCGCCGTCGAGGATCGACAGCCGGGTCAGGCCACCGACCTTCAGCGTCCAGTAGACGCGCGCCGCGGCGCCGAAGTCGGTGTGACTGGCGCCGCCATGGACCACCACCACCTGGGTGTCGGCATCGACGCCGGCAGCCTGCAGCAGTTCGGTGAGCGCGGCTTCGGCCGGCAGCTGCCCGGGGTTGTCCTGCGGGCCGCGGTACTTGCCGTAGGGGGTGTTGATCGCGCCCGGGATATGGCCGGCGGCGTAGTCCTTGTCGGCGCGGATGTCGAGGATGCGCAGGTCGGTGCGGCCGAGCTGGGCTTTGAGCGCCTGCGCATCGATCAGCGGCGGCAGGGTCGCGGCCACCGCGGCCGCAGCGCTCGCGGCCGGTGCCGGGGAGTGGGTAGTGGCCAGTACCGGGAAGGCGGAAAAGGCGGTGGTGGCAGCGAAGGCGAGGGGGAGAATGACTTTTTTCAGCATGGCTGCAAGGTCCTCTGACGGTCGGGGGAAGGAAGCGGGGCATCGTCTGCACGCCAGCTTCCGGATTGTTGTCGGCCGAGCATAGGGCGATTCTTTATCGCCAAAAATACAATTTCAGTAACTTCATTATAACTAATATCCATAACAAACCGAACCGATGCCCCTGCTTCGCGCGTAGCCTCAAGCACGACGAAGTGGCAAGCCGTGCGGGACGGCAGGCGCAGAACGTTCAGCGCCCGCGCGCCGGCTTGCGCACGCCGCGCCCCTCCGGTTGCCGCCCCTGGGCGGATGGCGCTGCCCGTGCGCCCGCGGCGTGCCCCATCGGCTGGCGCGGCGTCCGATGCCCGGCGCCGTCCACCGGCCGGGCCGGAGTGGAGGCTTTTTTGCCTCCCGGCGGCGTCCCGCGGGCGCATCCCGACACCGCCGCAGCGGGCGGCGGCTGGCGCGGAATCAGGCAGTGCGGGCCGTTGCCGATGAGGTCGGCGCGCCCCATGTTGAGCAGCCCTTCGCGCAGGATCGGCCAGTTCTCCGGGTCGTGCCAGCGCAGGAAGGCCTTGTGCAGCTTGCGGATCCTGCCGGCGCGGGCGGTTTCCACGACCTCCGAATCCGCCGCGACCTTTTTCAGCGGGTTCTTGCGCGAGTGGTACATCGTCGTCGCCAGCGCCATCGGCGTGGGCAGGAAGGTCTGCACCTGGTCGAGACGGAAGTCGTGCTTCTTCAGCCACAGCGCGAGGTTCAGCATGTCCTCGTCGGTGGTGCCGGGGTGGGCGGCGATGAAGTACGGCACCAGGTGCTGCTTCTTGCCCGCCTGCGCCGAGAACTTCTCGAACATCCGGCGGAACTCCTCGTAGGCGCCGATCCCCGGCTTCATCATCTTCGCGAGGGTGTTCGCCTCGGTATGCTCGGGGGCGATCTTCAAGAGGCCGCTGACGTGGTGGGTGACCAATTCCCTGACGTATTCGGGCGAGCGCACCGCGAGGTCGTAGCGCAGGCCCGAGCCGATGGTGATGCGCTTGATCCCGGGCACCGCGCGCGCCTTGCGGTAGAGCTCGACCAGCGCGGAATGGTCGGTGTTCAGGTTCTCGCAGATGCCCGGGTACACGCAGGACAGGCGGCGGCAGTTCTCCTCGATCGCCTTGCTCTTGCACGCCATGCGGTACATGTTGGCGGTGGGCCCGCCGAGGTCGGTGATGTGACCCTTGAAGTCGGGCGACTTGTCGCGGATCTCCTCGATCTCGCGGATGATCGACTCGTGCGAGCGGCTCTGGATGATGCGGCCCTCGTGCTCGGTGATCGAGCAGAAGGTACAGCCGCCGAAGCAGCCGCGCATGATGTTGATCGAGAACTTGATCATGTCCCAGGCCGGGATGCGCGCCGCGCCGTAAGACGGGTGCGGCGCGCGCGCGAAGGGGCGGCCGTAGACGAAATCCATCTCTGGCGTGGTCAGCGGCACGGGCGGCGGATTGATCCACACGTCGCGCGCGCCCGGGCCTTCGCCGTGGCGCTGCACCAGCGCGCGCGCATTGCCGGGGTTGGACTCGAGGTGGAAGGTGCGCGAAGCGTGGGCGTACATCACCGCGTCGTCCTTCACCTGCTCATACGACGGCAGGCGGACCACCGTGCGCCCGCGCCGGGCACGGCGCGCCGCCAGGCGTCGTGCAATGCGCTCGGCCGCGGGCACGACGCGCACCGGCTGGGCGCCATCGGCGGCGGGCCCGGGCGCGGCCGCCGCCGGTTCCATCGCGTAGGGATCGGGATGGGCGTCGATGCGGCCGGGTTTGTCGAGTGCGAGCGAGTCGATCTCGACCCAGGGCTCGCCATCCTCGTCTGCCGGCAGCCAGCCCGGCCTGACCATGAAGGCGGTGCCGCGCAGATCGCGGATCGCCGCGATCGGCTCGCCCGCCGCGAGGCGGTGGGTGAGCGCCACCAGGGCGCGCTCGGCGTTGCCGAACAGCAGCAGGTCGGCCTTGGAATCGGGCAGCACCGAACGCCGCACCTTGTCCGACCAGTAGTCGTAGTGGGCGATGCGGCGCAGGCTGGCCTCGATGCTGCCGATGACGATGTTGGCCTCGGGAAAAGCCTCGCGCGCGCGCTGCGCATACACGGTGACGGCGCGGTCGGGGCGGCGGCCGGCTTCGGCATTCGGCGTATAGGCGTCCTCGGAGCGGATCTTGCGGTCGGAGGTGTAGCGGTTGACCAGCGAGTCCATGTTGCCGGCGGTGATGCCGAAATACAGCCGCGGTTTGCCCAGCGCACGGAAGGGCTCGGCCGAGTGCCAGTCGGGCTGGCTGAGGATGCCAACGCGAAAGCCGTGGGCCTCAAGCAGGCGCCCGACCAGGGCCATGCCGAAGCTGGGGTGGTCGAGATAGGCATCGCCGGTGACCAGGATGACGTCGCAGGCGTCCCAGCCGAGCGCGTCCATCTCGGCGCGGGACATGGGCAGGAAGGGCGCGGCACGGTGGCCGGGGACGGCAAGATCGAGAACGTCCGAGCCGCCGGCGTCGCCCGGAAGCTGCACCGCAGCCGGTGAACCGGGAACGGGAGAGGAAGCCGAGGAGCTTGATTTCATGGTGGCCGCTATTGTATCGGCGCCCCCCGCCAATGTATCGCCCCTCTTCTCCAGGCCATCATCAGCCGATGCCGTGGCGCCGCATCCACTCCCGGAACGCGGCATCGACGGACGCATCGGCGCCTGCGTCGAGCCCCGCCGCCGGCCCCTCCGCCGCCTTCGGCCCGTCTCCGCCAGCCGCCCCGGAGCCCCGTGGCTCGCCGCCGCGCGCCCTTCTCCGTTCGTGCAGCGCCGCCACCGTGCGCAGCTGCACGAGCTGCAGCAGCATGTTCTCGACCAGCGCATGCGCGGCGATCGCCGCCATCATTTCCAGCCGGTCCTCGAGGAGCAGGCCGCAGGCCGCCAGGCGCGCATCGATTTCACAGAAATGGCTGGCCATCAGCCGCCGTGCGTACTGTGCATCGATCGCCACGGCACCGAAATCGAGCGGCGTTTCGGCTTCGATCTCGGCGATCAGTGCGGACAGGTGTTCCGGGCTCATGGCCTTTCCTCCTCGATCAACCCCGTTTTTCTTCGACAGGCTGGCGGACACTCGGTTGCGCCAGCCCCGGCCTTTCGCTCCGGAATCCACCATTCCCGCGCGCGCACCCGGACCTGGCGCCTCGCCGCAGCGCGGCAGGCACGCATGCTAGACTCGCGCCGCTTCCCACCCTGTTCCCCTAATGCCGATCCAGCTCCTGATTCCCGGCCTGTTGTGGCCGTCCGCCAGTCTCGTCGGCCCCGCCAGCGGCCTGGCCTTGCCCGGACTGGAGCGCCTGCTCGGCCTCGGGCGCTGGCGGATGCACGACTTCGAGCCGCTCGAGCGCCAGCTCGCACGCCGCTTCGGCCTGCCCCCGGACAAAGACGGCGCGCCCTTGCCACTGGCCGCGCTGCGCCGCCTGGGCGAAGCCGGCGGTCACGCCGTCGATCCTCGCCATCGTCCCGACGCAGACGCGGTGTGGCTGTGCGCCGATCCGGTGAACCTGTCCTTCGCCCGCGAACACCTGCTGCTGAACAGCTTCGCCGAAGACGAACTCGACGCCGCCGAGGCCGCGGAGCTGGTCGCCGCACTCAACGACAGCTTCGCCGATCTCGGCCACTTCGAGGCCTGTGCCCCAACGCGCTGGTACCTGCGCCCGGCCGCAGCGGCGCGGGTGAAGCTGTACCCGCTCGACGACGTCGTCGGCCGCCCGGTGAAGCACTTCCTCCCCGAAGGCGAAGACGCCCGCCAGTGGCAGCGCGTGATGAACGAAGCGCAGATCGTGCTGCACAATCATCCGCTCAACCGCGTCCGCGAAGAAACCGGCCGGCGCGCGGTCAACAGCCTGTGGCTGTGGGGTGCGGGCGCCCTGGCGGCACAGCCGCGCGCGCCCCTGCCCGGCGTGCAGGCGAGCGCGCCGCTGTTCGCTGGCCTGGCGCGGGCAGCAGGCCTCAAGCCCGCCCCGCTGTGCCTGGAAACCGCCCTCCGCGGCGGCACCCTGGTGATGCTCGACACTTTGCTCCGTGCAGCACAGCAGCGCGACGTCGACAGCTGGCGTGCCGGCCTCGAGACGCTCGAGCGCGACTGGTTCGCTCCCCTTGCCGCAGCCCTGGGCCGTGGCGGTATCGATGTGCTGCACCTGAGCGCGCCGGGCGACCACGGCACCCTGGAACTCGACGTGCGCGCCCGCGACCGCTGGAAATTCTGGTGCAAGCCCCATGCCTTCGGCGCCCTGCTCAAGACCCTAGCCCCGCTCCCCGACCCGCCGCTTTCCGGCGCAGCCTCCGCCCCCGCCTCCCGATGAGCCTCACCCTCCGCATCCAGCCCCGCGCCGTGCCACAGCGTGCCTTCGACCGCCTCGCCGACGCCGGCCTGCATCCGCTGCTCGCCCGCCTCTACGCCGCGCGCGGCATCACCCGCGCCGACGAACTCGACACCGCGCTGAAGAACCTGCTGCCGCCCGAGGCCCTCAGAGGCACCCGCGAAGCGGCGCAGCTGCTCGCCGACGCCATCGAGGCCGGCGCGCGCCTGGTCATCGTCGCCGATTACGACTGCGACGGCGCCACCGCCTGCGCGGTGGGCATGCGCGCGCTGCGCGCCTTCGGCGCCGACGTGCACTACCTGGTGCCCGACCGCATCACCCTTGGCTACGGCCTCACGCCGGCGATGGTGGAGATTGCCGCGCGGCTCGAGCCCGACGTGCTCATCACCGTCGACAACGGCATCGCCAGCGTCGAAGGCATCGCCGCCGCGCGCGCCCACGGCATGGCCACGGTGATCACCGACCACCACCTCCCCGGCGACGTCCTCCCCGAGGCCGACGTCATCGTCAATCCGAACCAGCCCGGCTGCGACTTCCCGAGCAAGGCGCTGGCCGGCGTCGGCGCGATGTTCTACACCATGCTCGCGCTGCGCGCCGAGCTGCGCGAGCGCGGGGCGTTTGCCGGCGGCAAGGAGCCCAACCTCGCCGCGCTGCTCGACCTGGTCGCGCTCGGCACTGTCGCCGACGTCGTCAAGCTCGACCGCAACAACCGCATCCTCGTCGCCCAGGGCCTCGCGCGCATGCGCGCCGGCCGTCTGCAGCCCGGCATCCGCGCCCTGTTCGCGCTCGCCGGGCGCGACCCGGCGCGCGCCAGCACGACCGACCTCGGCTTCATGATCGGCCCGCGCCTGAACGCCGCCGGGCGGCTGTCGGACATGAGCCTGGGGATCGAATGCCTGGTCACCGACGACCCCGGGCGGGCGATGAACATCGCCCAGGAGCTCGACCGCCTCAACCGCGAGCGCCGCACGATCGAAGCCGGCATGCAGGAAGAGGCGCTCGCGCGGCTGGCCGGCTTCGACGCTGATGCGGGTGCCGGTGGCCGCGCCACGATCGCGCTGTTCGAGCCCGACTGGCACCAGGGCGTGATCGGCATCGTTGCCGGCCGCATCAAGGAACGCCTGCACCGGCCGACGATCGCCTTCGCCCGCGCCGCCGACGGCGAGCTCAAGGGTTCCGGGCGCTCGATTCCCGGCCTCCACCTGCGCGACGCGCTCGACCTGGTGACCAAGCGCCACCCCGACCTCATCCTGCGTTTCGGTGGCCACGCCATGGCCGCCGGACTGAGCATCCGCGAGAGCGAGCTGGCGAACTTCGACGCCGCCTTCGAGGAGGTCGTCGGCGAGCTGATCGCCCCCGCCGACCTGCAGCGCCGCGTCGACACCGACGGCAACCTCGAGTCCGGCTATTTCGCCCTCGATGCGGTGCGCATGCTGGAAGCGGAAATCTGGGGCCAGGACTTCCCTGCCCCACTGTTCGACGATGTTTTCCGCGTCGAGCGCCAGCGCCTGCTCAAGAACCGTCACCTGAAGCTCGAGCTGTCGCGCAACGGCATCCGCCATGAGGCGATCCGCTTCAACCACGCCGACGGCGCCGCCGCCCAGATCCACGCCGCCTACAAGCTCGGCATCAACGAGTACAACGGCGTCAGCAGCGTGCAGCTGCTGCTGGAGCACTTCGAGCCGGCCTGAACGCACCACGGCGCCGCAACGGCGCCCTGCATCGCGCGCTCGCCTCCGCATTCCCCGTATCCACCTCCCGGCCGGCCATCTCATGGCCCGCCGGGTTTCGCCCGTTTTTCCATCACATTGCGTCGCAGCATGACTAAAAATCAGTCATTGCAGCAAAAAACATCGAAACATGATGCACTGCAAAATGTTTATTTGTTGATCCAGATCAATGTTTGACGCCATTGAACATTGATTTGGATCAAATCCAGACTTTCCTGACGTCATAGCATCAGCGGGACCGAATTTTTTCACCCGCTCAGGAAGTCCGAAATGAAAACAGGCGCCCTTCTCTCTTCTGCCCTTGCGCTCACCCTCGCCAGCCCGCTCGCGATGGCGTACCAGGAAGGCGATTTCATCGTGCGCACCGGCGCCGCGGTGGTCGCCCCGCAGGACGACAGCTCTGCCGTCCAGGTCAACGCCAGTGCGGTGCCCGGCAGCAAGGCGACGATCGACAACAACACCCAGCTCGGCCTGACCCTGAGCTACATGCTGACCGATCACGTCGGCATCGAGCTGCTCGCGGCCACCCCATTCAAGCACCAGGTCAAGGTCTCCGGCATCGCCCCCGGCATCGACGGCAGGCTGGCCGAGTTCAGGCATCTGCCGCCGACCCTGTCGCTGCAGTATTTCCCGCTGGCGCCGGACTCGAAGTGGCAGCCCTACATCGGCGCCGGGATCAACTACACCCGGTTTTTCGACGAAGACTTCAGCCGCGCACAGCACGCCAACGGCTTTTCCAGCCTGGAACTGGACGCGTCCTGGGGTCTGTCGCTGCAGCTCGGCACCGACTACATGATCACCGACCGGGTGATGGTCAACGCCGCGCTGTGGTACGTGGACATCGACACCACTGCCACCGCCAGGCTCGGCACCGACAAGGTCGCGGTCGATGTCGATGTCGCCCCGTGGGTGTTCATGGTCGGTCTCGGCTACCGCTTCTAAGCGCTGCGCCGCAGGAGTGGCGGCGGTTCAGGCCGCCAGCGCCTCCGGCAGGCACCGGCGTAGTTGCCGCTGGCGAAGTGTTGACTCGCTTGCATGAGGGCTCAGGCACGATCCAGGTTCAGCGCCTCGCCGGTCGCCGCGGCACTGGCGGCGGCGGTGAACAGCACGTCGGTCGAGGAGTTGAGCGCGGTCTCGGCCGAGTCCTGCACCACGCTGATGACGAAGCCGATCGCCACCACCTGCATCGCCACGTCGGCCTCGATGCCGAACAGCGCGGTCGCCATCGGGATCAACAGCAGCGAACCTCCGGCCACGCCCGACACACCGGCGGCGGCGAGCGAGGACACGATGCACAGCAGCAGCGCGGTGGGGAAGTCGACCGGGATGCCGAGGGTGTGGGCGGCGGCCAGCGTCATCACCGAGATCGTGATCGCGGCGCCGGCCATGTTGATGGTGGCACCGAGCGGGATCGAGATCGCGTAGGTGTCCTCGTGCAGGCCCAGACGACGGCACAGCTCGAGGTTGATCGGGATGTTGGCCGCCGAGCTGCGGGTGAAGAAGGCGGTGACGCCGCTCTCGCGCAGGCAGGCAAACACCAGCGGATAGGGATTGGTGCGCAGCTTCCAGAACACGAACAGCGGATTGACCACCAGCGCGACGAAGAGCATGCAGCCGACGATCATCAGCAGCAGCTGCCCATAGCCGAGCAGCGCATCGAGGCCGGCTTCGCCCAGGGTCGCAGCGACCAGGCCGAAGATGCCGAGCGGGGCGAAGCGGATCACCACATGCACGATCTGCGACACCGCACCGGCGAGGTCGTTGAGGACCTTGCGCGTACCTTCACCGGCGTGGCGCAGCGCGATGCCCAGCCCGATCGCCCACGCCAGGATGCCGATGAAGTTGGCTTCCATCAGCGCCTTGACCGGATTCGAGACCGCGCTCAGCAACAGGTTTTTGAGCACGATCAGGATGCCGCCCGGCGGGGTGCCGGAGGCCGCCGGCGCGTCGAGCACCAGCGTGGTGGGAAAGGCGAAGCTGGCGAGCACCGCGACCAGCGCGGCGGCGAAGGTGCCGAGCAGGTAGAGGACCAGCACCGGGCGGATGTGGGTGGGCTGGCCGTGCTTGTGGTTGGCGATCGCCGCCGCCACCAGCACGAACACCAGGATCGGCGCCACCGCCTTCAGCGCGGCGATGAAGAGATCGCCAAGCAGGGCGACCGACTCGGTCGCGCCGGGCGCAATCAGCGCCAGGGCGACGCCGAGGACCAGACCGATGGCGATCTGGGAGATGAGGCTCATGCGCAGCACGCGCTGGAAAACCGTGGGGGTGGCGGTGGTCATCGGGGGGTCTCCTCGTGGATGACGTTGTGGTCAGGGATGCCGGGGCGGGGGTCGTCCCGGCGCGGCGGAGATGCGCCGCGCACGGGCCGAGGTGAAGCGGCTGCGCTGAATCGGTGGGGGGTCGTGTTCCATCAGGCCGCGCTCAGCACTCCGGGAAGCTGACCGCGAGGCCGCCGCGCGAGGTTTCCTTGTACTTGTCGAGCATGTCGCGGCCGGTGTCGCGCATGGTGCGAATCACCTGGTCGAGCGACACCGTGTGCGCGCCGTCGCCGCGCAGGGCGAGCTGGGCGGCGTTGATCGCCTTGATCGAAGCCATCGCGTTGCGCTCGATGCAGGGCACCTGCACCAGCCCGCCGACCGGGTCGCAGGTCAGGCCGAGGTTGTGCTCGAGGCCGATCTCGGCAGCGTTCTCGACCTGCTCGGGGGTGGCGCCGAGCACCTCGGCGAGGCCGGCCGCCGCCATCGCGCAGGCCGAGCCGACTTCGCCCTGGCAGCCGACCTCGGCGCCGGAGATCGAGGCGTTCTTCTTGCACAGCACGCCGACCGCGGCGGCGGCGAGGAGGAAATTTTCCACGTCGCGCTCGTCGCTGCCGGGCATGAACTTCATGTAGTAGTGCAGCACCGCCGGGATGATGCCGGCCGCACCGTTGGTCGGTGCGGTGACGACGCGGCCGCCGCCGGCGTTCTCTTCGTTGACCGCGAGCGCATAGAGATTGACCCAGTCGAGCGCCGTCATCGAGTCGCTGATCATGTTACCTCCGCGGGCCTGCCCGCTGAGCTTGCGATACAGCGCGGGCGCGCGCCGGCGCACGTTGAGCCCGCCGGGGAGCACGCCCTCGTGGCCGACGCCGCGCGCCACACAGGCACGCATCACCTCCCAGATGCGCAGCAGCGCGGCGCGCGTCTGGGCCTCGCTGCGCCAGGCGGATTCGTTGGCGAGCATCAGCTCGCTGATGCGCAGGCGATGGCGGCGGCACTGGGCGAGCAGCTCGGCGCCGGTGTCGAAGGGATAGGGCACGGCGAGCTCGGCCTCGGTCGAGGCGCCCGACTGCGCCTGCGCCGCGTCGACGACGAAGCCGCCGCCGACCGAGTACGAGCGCACCTTCCCAGATCCACACCCGGCTGCGCGTCTTCCTCGCCGTCGCGCGCCACCTGTCCTTCACCCGTGCAGGCGAGGAACTGAACATCACCACCGGCGCGGTCAGCCAGCAGATCAAGCTACTCGAGGACTGGCTCGGCCAGCGCCTGTTCCGCCGCCTGCCGCGCCGCCTCGAGCTCACCGACGCGGGCAATCGCCTGCTCGCCGCGGTCGATCCGGCCTATGCCGCGGTCGAGCTGGCGATCGGCCGCCTGCGCGGCGGCGCGCTCAGCGGGGTGGTGCGGGTGCGCACCCTGCCCTCCTTCCTTGCCACCTGGCTGGTGCCGCGGCTGCCGCGGCTGATGCGGCGCTTTCCGCAGATCGAACTCCAGGTGGTGGCCGAGGACAGCACCTATTCGCTGCGCGACGGCGAGTTCGACCTCGCGATCGACCTCAACGACGGCAGCTATCCCGGCTTCCAGAGCGCTGTGCTGCTGGAGGAGGAGATCTTCCCGGTATGCTCGCCGCTCCTGCTCGAGGGGCGGCCGCCGCTGCAGACCCCCGACGACCTCGCCCACTACCCGCTGCTGCACGACATGACCGCCTGGCGCGGCAGCCCGCCCTATGCCGAGTGGGAGCGCTATCTGAAGGCGATCGGTGCGCCCCAGGTCGAGGTGCGGCGCGGCTACATGTTCAACCGCAACCACATCACCATGCAGTGCGCGATCGCCGGCATGGGGGTGGCGATCGCGCGCCGCACGCTGATCACCGACGAACTCGACAGCGGCCGCCTGGTGGCGCCCTTCGCGCAGTCGGTGTGCACCGGCAAGCGCTACTGCGTCATCCACTCCGCCGGCGCGCTCGCCGACCCGCGCGTGGCTACGGTGCACGACTGGCTGGTGGCCGAGGCGCGCGCGGCGGAGCTCGCCGCGCAACCGATCGAAAATCCCCCGCTCGCGCGCGGCGACTGAAGCCTGCCGGCCGCGGGCACGAGGGCTCATCAACCGATCATGTGCCCCGGCAGCCAGGTCACCAGGCCGGGGAACAGGTAGAGCAGCACCACCGCCAGCACCATCAGCAGGAAATAGGGCAGCGCATAGCGTGCGATCACCGCCATGTCGCGCCCGGTGAGGCCCTGCAGCACGAAGAGGTTGAAGCCCACCGGCGGGGTCACCTGCGCCATCTCCACCACCACCACGACGAAGATGCCGAACCACAGCGGGTCGATCCCGGCGGCCTGGATGGTCGGCATCAGCACCGCCATCGTCAGCACCACGATCGAGATGCCGTCGAGGAAGCAGCCGAGCAGCACGTAGAAGATCGCCAGCGCCACCAGCAGCATCGCCGGGCTGAGGCCGAGGGCGCCGATCCACCCGGCGAGGTGGCGCGGCAGGCCGATGTAGCCCATCGCCAGGGTCAGGAAGGCCGAGCCGGCGAGGATCAGCGCGATCATGCAGTACAGCCGGGTGGCACCCAGCAACGCGGCAAGGAAGCTCGCGCGGTTCAGGGTGCGCTGGCTGGCGGCGATGATCAGGCTGCCGATCACGCCGATCGCCGCCGCCTCGGTGGCGGTGGCGATGCCGCTGTAGATCGAGCCGAGCACGCCGCCGATGAGCAGGATCACCGGGATCAGGTTCTTCGAGGCGACGAGCTTCTCGACGAAGCTGGTCTTCAGGTCGGCGGCGGGGATCTTGCCCGGGTTCAGCAGCGACCACACCACCACCCAGCCCATGAACAGCGTCGCCAGCAGGATGCCCGGCAGCACGCCACCGATGAACAGCTTGGAGATCGACACGTCGGCCGCCACGCCATACACGATCATGATGATCGAGGGCGGGATCAGCAGGCCGAGCGTGCCGGCACCGGCCAGGGTACCGAGCGCCATCGATTCGGGATAGCCGCGGCGCTCGAGCTCGGGCAGCGCGATCTTGCCGATGGTGGCGCAGGTCGCCGCCGACGAGCCTGACACCGCGGCGAACAGCGTGCAGCCGATGATGTTGGTGTGGAGCAGGCGGCCCGGCAGGCGCTCGAGCCAGGGCGACAGGCCCTTGAACATGTCCTCGGACAGTTTGGTGCGGAACAGGATCTCACCCATCCACAGGAACAGCGGCAGCGCCGTCAGGGTCCAGCTCGAGCCGTGGCTCCAGATCGCCACCGCCATGCCGTCGCCGGGCGCACGCGGGGTGAAGCCGAGCATGCCGAGGATGCCGATCGCCATCAGCGCCAGCCCGATCCACAGGCCGCCGGCGAGCAGCGCCAGCATCAGGCCGATCAGTACGGCCGCAATCATCAGTTCCATGGCGCGCTCCTCATTCCATGCGCGCGGCTTCGCCGCTGGCGTGTGCGAGTCGCGTCGGTTCGCACCCCAGGGTGGTCATCACCAGGTCGTCGATGAGCGCAACGAGCAGCACCACCGAACCGAACGCCATCGTCAGTTGCGGAATCCACAGCGGCGTGGCATCCACGCCCTGCGAGATGTCCTCGAATTCGTGCGACTGCAGCACCAGCCGGATCGAGTAGAACGCCAGCGTCGCCGCCACCGCGGTGCCGGCTGCGAGCGAAAACCACTCCAGCGCCGCACGCAGGCGCGGTCCCACACGCTCGAGCACCAGACCGACGCGGATGTGCTCGCCGTGCTTGAAGGTGTAGGCGAGCGCGAGAAAGCCGCAGGCCGCCATCGCATAGCCGGCGTAGTCGTCGGTGCCCGGCAGGTAGATGCCGAGCGGCCGGGTCACGACGCCGGAGGTGACCAGCACCAGCGTGGCCACCATGCCGACCGCGGCGAGGCCTCCGGACAGGCGGTACAGCGAATCGAGGAACGCTCTCATGGGCATTTCTCCTGAACAGAGTAATGGCCCCGCCGCTGACGGGGCCGATGCATCAGCCGATTACTTGAGCTTGCGATAGGCGTCGAGGATCGCCTGACCGTCGGGACCGGCCTTCCCGACCCACTCGGCGGCCATCTTCTCGCCGACCTTGAGCAGTTCGGCCTGCAGCGCCGCCGGCGCGGGCTGGACCTTCATTCCATTGGCTTTGAGCTGGTCGATGTACCAGGCGGTCTTCTCTTCCGAGACCTTCCAGCCGCGCTCCTCGGCGGCGGCGGCGGCCTTGAGCAGGGCGTCGCGGGCGGGCTGGTCGAGCGCATCGAAGGCCTTCTTCGACACGAACACGATGTTCTTCGGCAGCCAGGCCTGGATGTCGTAGTAGTGGGAGAGCTGCTCCCAGCTCTTGGTGTCGTAGCCGGTGGCCGAGGAGGTCAGGTTGGCCGACACGACGCCGGTCGACAGCGCCTGGGTGAGGTCGGCGGCCTGCACGGTCACCGGCTGCCCCCCCATCAGCTCGATCATGCGCGCCACGGTCGGGCTGTAGGAGCGGATCTTCATGCCCTTGATGTCGCCGATCGTGTTGAGCTCGGTCTTGGCGTACAGCCCCTGCGGCGGCCACGCCACCGAGTAGAGGACCTTGAGGCCGTTCTTCGCCAGGCGCGCTTCGACCGCCGCCTTGGAGGCCTGCCACAGCTTCTTCGAGTCCTCGTAGCCGGTCGCCAGGAAGGGCACGGTGTCGAGCGCGTAGAGCGCGTCCTCGTTGGCCAGGCCAGAGATGATCAGCTCGCCGATCTGCGCCTGGCCGGCCTGCACCGCGCGCTTGATCTCGTTGGCCTTGAACAGCGAGCCGTTGGGATGGACGGTGATCTTGAGCTTGCCGCCGGTGGCCTCATCGACCTCCCTGGCGAACTGCTGGATGTTCTCGGTATGGAAGTTGCTGGCCGGGTAAGGCGTGGGCATGTCCCAGGCAGTCTGGGCATGGGCGGCAGCGGCGACGCCCAGACCGACCAGGGAAGTGGTGATCACCTTGACGAAGGGATGCGGGAAGCGCATGGCGAGTACTCCTGATTGAGGAGGGCGGGAGGCCCGGAACGCAGGTTGGCGAGCGGCGACCGGTCTGCGATAAGTCACCGTTATTGCACGATAGAGATTTTGTGGTTATCTTGTCAACAAAACGTAGATGTTTTTTCATCGAAACGTATTCGAAAACACCTGGAGGCTTCCATGAGCGACAGCGGACCCATCGTTTCTTCACAGCACCTCGTCTCACCGAAGTCTCCCCAGGTGTCCGAGTTCGAGTTCGGCCTGATCATCGCCTGGCACGCCTTCGCGCGCTGGATGATGCGTTGCATGACCGCCGCCGGGGTCAAGGACATGACCCCGATCGACGTCCTGGTGCTGCACCACGTCGCCCACCGCGACACCGAGAAACGCCTCGCCGACATCGGCTTCGTGCTCAATGTGGAAGACACCCACGTCGTCTCCTATTCGCTGCGCAAGCTCGGCGGGCTCGGACTGGTGCAGAGCGCCAAGCGCGGCAAGGAAGCCTTCTATTCGGTCACCGACAAGGGGCGCGAGACCTGCCTCGCCTACCGCGACGTGCGCGAGTCCTGCCTGATGCCGGGCTTCAGCGGCAGCGTCGACGAGAACGCCCGCATCGCCGAACTCGCCCAGCTGCTGCGCACCCTCTCCGGGCGTTACGACCAGGCCGCGCGCGCAGCCTCCACCTCCCCGCTCTGACTATAGGAGGTCCGCCATGAGTTTTCGGGTTCTCGACGCGGGCGACGCCGCGCTCACCATCGAGTTCGGCAGCATCATCGACCCCGCCCTGCTCGCCGCGGTCAATGCGCTCGACGCCGCCATCGTGCGCCTGCAGCAGGCGGGCGGCCTGCCAGGCGTGACCGAAACCATGCCCACCTTCCGCTCGCTGACGGTGTTTTTCGATCCACTCGCCACCGACCGCGACGCGGTGCTCGGCGTGCTGCAGCCGCTGATCGCCGCCGCCGGGCAGGGTAGCCCCGCCGACGGTCGCCACTGGCGCCTGCCGGTGTGCTACGAGGGCGAGGCCGCGCCCGATCTGGCCGAAGTGGCGCAAACCCTCGGCATCGGCACGGACGAAGTGATCGCCCTGCACAGCGGCACCGAGTACCTCGTGTACATGCTCGGCTTCCTGCCCGGCTTCCCCTTCATGGGCGACCTGCCCGAGCGCCTGCGCCTGCCGCGCCGCACCCAGCCGCGCGTGCGCGTGCCCGCCGGCAGCGTGGCAATCGCCACCGGCCTGACCGCGATCTACCCGTGGGAGAGCCCCGGCGGCTGGCATCTGCTCGGACGCTGCCCGGTGCCGCTGTTCGACGCCCGCCGCGCCGCGCCCTCGCTGCTCGCCGCCGGTGACCGGGTGCGCTTCGTCCCGGTGAGCGCCGACGAATGCCGCGCCCTCGAGGCCGGCCTCGCCAGCGCCGACATCGACCCCCTGCAGTGGCTGGATAGCACCCCGTCCCCCGCGGAGAACGCCGCATGAGCCCCCGCACCGAACTCGAGATCCTCTCCCCCGGCGCCTTCGCCTCGATCCAGGACGGCGGGCGCCGCGGCCACCGCCGCATCGGCGTGCCCTGGGCGGGCGTGCTCGATCGTCGCCTGATGCGCCTCGCCAACGCACTCGCCGGCCGCACCGAGGACGCCGCGGTGATCGAATGCTTCGACGGCGGCCTGCGCCTCGCCGCGCGCGGCGGCGCGGTGAAGATCGCGGTGGCCGGCGACACGGTGCTCGAGCACGAAAGCAGCGAGGGCCGCCGTCCGCTCGCGCCGTGGCGCTCGGTGACCCTGGCCGACGGCGAGCAGTTGCGCATCCGCAAGATGGACGGCGGGCGCATCGCCATGGTCGCGGTCGTCGGCCTCGAGCCGCCGGCGGTGATGGGCAGCGCCTCGACCTATGTGCGCGCCGGCCTCGGCGGCGTGGATGGCCGTGCGCTCGCCGCCGGCACGCGCCTGGCACTCACCGCCGACGCCGAGCCCTGGGGCAGCGACCGCGTGCTCACCCAGCCGCCCGCGGCCGATCCCGCCCCGATCCGCCTGGTGCCCGGCCCGCAGCACGACCACTTCCGCCCCGCCGCGCTCGAAGCGCTGGTGGGTGGCGAGTATCGCGTCACCACCGAGGCCGACCGCATGGGCATCCGCCTCGAGGGCGCAACGCTCGAGCACACCGGCGCCGCCGAGATCGTGTCCGACGCCACCGTGCCCGGCTCGATCCAGGTCCCCGGCGCCGGCCAGCCGATCGTGCTGCTCGCCGACGCCCAGACCGCCGGCGGCTACCCCAAGATCGCCACCGTGATCAGCGCCGACCTCGGCCGCCTCGCCGCGCTGCGCCCCGGCCAGGCGCTGCGCTTCGCCGCCGTGACCGCCGCCGAGGGCGCCCGCATCGCACGTGCCGCGGAAGCCGAGACCCAGGCCTTGATCGCCTCGATCCGCACCCTGCCGCCCGACGGCATCGACCTCGTCGCGCTGTACACCGGCAACCTGGTCGACGGCGTCGTGCACGCCCTCGCCGCCGAATATCGACCGCTCTACTGATCAACAGCCCGCCCCACCGCCCTCCCGACCTCACGGAGCCCCGCCGATGAACCAGACCATCAACCTCAACGCCGATCTCGGCGAATCCTTCGGCGCCTGGACCATGGGCGAGGACGCAGCCTTGCTGCAGGTGGTGCGCTCGGCCAACATCGCCTGCGGCTTCCACGCCGGCGACCCGGTGGTGATGCGCCACACCGTGCGCAGCGCGCGCGCCGCCGGGGCAAGCCTCGGCGCCCACCCCGCCTACCCCGACCTGCAGGGCTTCGGCCGCCGGCCGATGAAGATCGCCCCGGCCGAACTCGAAGCGATGATCATCTACCAGGTCGGCGCGCTCGCCGGCATCGCTGCGGCCGAAGGCGGCCGCGTCACCCACGTCAAGCCGCACGGCGCGCTCAACAACCAGGCCTGCGAGGACGCCGTGCTGGCCGACGCCGTGGCGCGCGCGGTGAAAGCGATCGACCCCGGACTGATCCTGCTCGCCCCGGTGCTGTCCGAGCTCTACTTCGCCGGCGAACGCGCCGGGCTGAAGGTGGCCGGCGAGATCTTCGCCGACCGCGCCTACACCGACAAAGGCACGCTGGTCCCGCGCGGCGCGCCCGGCGCGGTGATCCACGACCACGACGCGCTCGTCACCCACGTGCTGCGCATGCTCGACGCCGGCGGGGTGGTCAGCCAGAGCGGCAAGATCCTGCGCACGGCGATGGACAGCATCTGCGTGCACGGCGACACCCGCGGCGCGGTGGACAGCGCACGCCACCTGCGCACCGAGCTCGAAGCCCGCGGCTGGTCGATCGTTCCCCTGCCGCAGCTCCCCTGAGCCATCCGCCCCGGCGCACGGCGCAAGCCCGCTTTTATCGGTCCGGCGTGCACCGAACCGGGAACATCGCCGCGGCAGGACGTTCCAAATATGCAAACGGCGGCACAGACAAATGACGAGAACCGCCCGATGCCCCCGCCGCAGGTCGCTGTGCGGCGTGCACGGCGGGCCGCGACCGAAACCGCATCACTCCGCGCCCCTGCACACCAGCCTCGGCCGGAAAGGGAGATTGCCATGAGCACCGTCGCGCGTTTCCACATCGAACACGTCCGCCTGATCGACGCCGAAGGCGAAGCCCTCGCGCCGCTGCCCGCGTTCGCACGCGACCCGGCCGCCCTCGTTCCCCTCTACCGCGCGATGTACCTGACGCGCACTTTCGACGCCAAGGCGATCGCCCTGCAGCGCACCGGCAAGCTCGGCACCTTCGCCTCGGCGCTCGGCCAGGAGGCGGTCGGCGTCGGTGTCGCCGCGGCGATGCGCGCCGAGGACGTGCTGCTGCCGTCCTACCGCGAGCATGCGGCCCAGCTCGTACGCGGCGTGAAGATCGAGGAAAGCCTGCGCTACTGGGGCGGCGACGAGCGCGGCTGCGACTTCTCCGGGCCGCGCAGCGACTTCCCCAACTGCGTGCCGATCGCCACCCAGGTGTGCCACGCCGCCGGCGCCGCCTATGCCTTCAAGCTGCGCGGCGAAGCACGCGTGGCGGTGTGCTTCATGGGCGACGGCGCGACCTCCAAGGGCGATTTCTACGAAGGCATGAACTTCGCCGCGGTGTGGAAGGCGCCGATGGTGCTGGTGGTGAGCAACAACCAGTGGGCGATCTCGCTGCCGCGCAGCGCGCAGAGCGCCACCGCGACGCTGGCGCAGAAGGCGATCGCCGCCGGCATCGACGGCATCCAGGTCGATGGCAACGACGTCGTCGCCGTGCACCACATCGCCCGCGAGGCGATCGAGCGCGCGCGCAGCGGCGGCGGGCCGACCCTGATCGAAGCCCTGACCTACCGCCTCGGCGACCACACCACCGCCGACGACGCCTCGCGCTACCGCGACCCCGCGCTGGTGCAGGAACAATGGGCGCTCGAGCCGGTCGCCCGCCTGCGCAAGCACCTGCTGCACCTGGGCGCGTGGAGCAAGGCGCAGGAAGAAGCTCTCGCCCACGAATGCGCCGAGACGGTCAACGCCGCGGTCGAAGCCTATCTCGCCACCCCGGCCCCGGACACCGCGGCGATGTTCGACTATCTTTACGCCACCTTGCCCGTCGCCTTGCAGGGACAACGCGCCAGCGCGCTGCGCTTTGCGCCGCACAACGGCGGGGACCACGACCAATCGTCTTGAGCGCAGCGCGGCCGGCATGCGGCCCCGGCCTCACCCGCACAACGGACTCATCGACACGCTCGGAGGGGAACATGGCTGAGCTCAACCTTGTGGAAGCAGTCAACCAGGCGCTCGCCCACGCGCTCGAGCACGACCCCGCGGTGGTGTTGCTGGGCGAGGACATCGGCGCCAACGGCGGCGTGTTCCGCGCCACCCTCGGCCTGCAGCAGCGCTTCGGCGCGGAGCGGGTGATCGACACCCCGCTCGCCGAAACGGCGATCGCCGGCACCGCCGTGGGGATGGCAGCGATGGGGCTGAAGCCGGTGGCCGAGATCCAGTTTTCCGGCTTCCTCTACCCGGCGCTGGATCACCTGATCAACCACGCCTCGCGCCTGCGCAACCGCAGCCGCGGGCGGCTGTCCTGCCCGCTGGTGCTGCGCACCCCCTGCGGCGCCGGCATCCACGCCCCCGAGCACCACTCCGAAAGCCCCGAGGCGATGCTCGCCCACGTCCCCGGCCTGCGCGTGGTGATGCCGTCCTCGCCGGCACGCGCCTACGGCCTGCTGCTGGCCGCGATCCGCGACCCCGATCCGGTGATCTTTCTCGAGCCGACACGGCTCTACCGCCTGTTCCGCCAGGACGTCGCCGACGACGGCGAGGCCCTGCCGCTGGACGTGTGCTTCACCCTGCGCGGCGGCACCGATCTCACCCTGGTGAGCTGGGGGGCGATGATCCACGAGACCGAGG
The DNA here is from genome assembly GCF_001922305.1 of Thauera chlorobenzoica. Lineage (NCBI taxonomy): Bacteria > Pseudomonadati > Pseudomonadota > Betaproteobacteria > Rhodocyclales > Zoogloeaceae > Thauera > Thauera chlorobenzoica. The sequence goes on along the minus strand of NZ_CP018839.1, from coordinate 2,444,876 downwards.
CCGCCGCCGACGCCCTCGCCGCCGAGGGGGTGATGGCCGAAGTCATCGACCTCGCCACCCTCAAGCCGCTCGACATGGCGACCATCCTCGAGTCGGTGGCGCGCACCGGGCGCTGCGTGATCGTCCATGAAGCCGCGCGCACCGCCGGGCTCGGCGCCGAGATCGCCGCCGGCCTCGCCGAGGAAGGCCTGTATTCCCTGCTCGCCCCGGTGCAGCGCGTCACCGGCTACGACACCGTGATCCCGCTCGCGCGGCTCGAGCAGCAGTACCTGCCGAGCGTGGCGCGCATCGTCGCCGCGGCGCGGCGCACCCTGGAGGAGGCATCATGAAGATCTTCAAGCTGCCCGACCTGGGCGAAGGCCTGCAGGAGGCTGAAATCGTCGAATGGCACGTCAAGGCCGGCGACGACATCGCCGCCGACCAGCCGCTGGTGTCGGTGGAGACGGCGAAGGCGATCGTCGAGATTCCCTCTCCGCATTCCGGCCGCGTCGTCAAGCTGTACTGCGAAGCCGGCCGGCTCGTCCATGTCGGCGCCCCGCTGGCCGGCTTCGAGGGCACGGACGAAGACGCCGACAGCGGCACCGTGGTGGGCGAGGTGCAGGTCGGCGAGGAAGTCCATGCCGAAGCCCCGGCCGCGATCGGCACCGGCCCGTCGGCGGTCCGCGCCACTCCGGCGGTGCGCGCACTGGCACGTCAGCTCGGCATCGAGCTGGCGATGGTCGCGCCTTCAGGCGCGGACGGCATCATCACCCGCAGCGACGTCCAGCGCGCGGCGAAGGAGCTCGCCGCCGCCGGCCCCGCCGAGCCGCTGCGCGGCGTGCGCCGGGCGATGGCGCAGAACATGGCGCTGGCCCAGGCCGAAGTCGCCGCCGCCACCGTGATCGACGACGCCGACATCCACGCCTGGGCCCCCGGCAGCGACATCACCATCCGCCTGGTGCGTGCGCTGGTCGCCGGCTGCCGCGCCGAGCCCGCGCTCAACGCCTGGTACGACGGCCACTCGATGGGCCTGCGCCGGCTCGAGCGGGTCGACGTCGGCATCGCCGTGGACCTCGCCGAGGGCCTGTTCGTGCCGGTGCTGCGCGACGTCGCCCAGCGCGACGCCGCCGACCTGCGCCGCGGCCTCGACCGCATGCGCGCCGACGTCCTCGCACGCAAGATTCCCGCCGAGGAACTGCGCGGCAGCACGATCACGCTGTCGAACTTCGGCATGATCGCGGGCAAGTACGCCGCCCCCGTCGTCGTCCCGCCCACCGTCGCCATCCTCGGCGCCGGCCGTGCCCACGACCAGGTCGTGGCGGTCGAGGGGGTCGCGGTGGTGCATCGGGTGCTGCCGCTGAGCCTGACCTTCGACCACCGCGTGGTCACCGGCGGCGAAGCTGGCCGCTTCCTCGCCGCGGTGATCGCCGATCTGCAGCAGCCGACTTAAAGGATCCGGCGCACGGCGGCTGATCAGGGCGATGGCCTTTCCCACGGAAGCCACTGCACCCGTCGCAGCATTCGGCCTCCGGACAATGCCGGCCGCGGTCGCGGTCGAAAACGATTCGCGGGTGGCCCATGACAGGCTACTGCCCGCGATCGAGCACGTCCGCGTGGCGGGAATGGCAGGACGTCCCGGGACGGTGATTCAGGGATACAGCCCGCGCTCGGCGCGCGCCTCCAGCGCGCGGTGACAGGCAATGATGAAGGCGGCGGTGCGCAGCGACACCTGCTTTTCCTGCGCCACCTTCCAGATCGCACCGAAGGCGCCGACCATGATGCGCTCAAGGCGGTCGTTGATCTCGTCCTCGGTCCAGAAGAAGCTGGAGAAATCCTGCACCCACTCAAAATAGGACACGGTGACGCCGCCGGCATTAGCGAGCACGTCGGGCACCACCAGGATGCCGCGCTCGCGCAGCACGTCGTCTGCCGCCGGGGTGGTCGGGCCGTTGGCGCCTTCGACGATGATGCAGGCATGCACTCCGGCGGCGCGCTCGGCGGTGAGCTGGCTTTCGAGTGCGGCGGGGACGAGGAACTCGCATTCCAGGCGCCAGAACGCCTCGAGGTCGAGCGACGCGGCACCGCCGAAGCCGGCCAGCTCGCCGTACGCGGCGGCGTGTTCGAGCGCGGCGGGGATGTCGATGCCGGCTTCGTTGACCAGGGTGGCGCTGTGGTCAGCGATCGCGATCACGCGCGCACCGGCCTCGTGGAACAGCTGCGCACCGATGCCGCCGACGTTGCCGAAGCCCTGCACGACCACGCGCGCGCCCTCGATCGGCAGCTTCAGGTGGCGGGCGGCTTCGCGCGCGGCGATGAAGACGCCGCGGCCGGTCGCCTCCTGGCGGCCGAGGCTGCCGCCGAGCGCGATCGGCTTTCCGGTGACGACGCCGGTGGCGGTGCCGCCGCGGTTCATCGAGAAGGTGTCCATCATCACCGCCATCGTCATTGCGTTGGTGCCAACGTCGGGTGCCGGGATGTCCTTATCGGGGCCGATGACGATGCCGATCTCCGAGGTGTAGCGGCGGGTGATGCGCTGCAGCTCGCCCTTGCTGACGCTCGCTGGATCGACCCGGATGCCGCCCTTGGCGCCGCCGAAGGGCAGACCGACCGCGGCATTCTTGATCGTCATCCAGCCGGCGAGCGCCATGACCTCGTTGAGGGTGACGTCGGGGTGGAAACGCACGCCGCCCTTACCCGGCCCGCGCGACAGACTGTGCTGCACCCGGTAGCCCTCGTAGTGGGCGACAGTGCCGTCGTCGCGCTCGATCGGCACATCTACGATCAGGGTGCGCTTGGGATGCTTCAGGGTTTCGATCCAGCGTTCGAGCGAACCCAGGTAGGGACGCACACGCTCGATCTGCTCGACGAAGCTCGCCCACGGCTCGGGCGCGGCCGGATTGAGGTAGGAAAGGCCGGCGAGCCGGTCCGGGCTCGTCTTGTCTTGTCGTGTCGCACTCATCTGTGTGCCTCTGGCTGGGGTGGAAGGTGCGTGCATTGTGTGGATCGGCAAGGCGTAAGCACATGCCGTTGCTACATCGGGCCATGCGTATTGCGCATAGGGGGAGCGGCACCAGGCGCGAGCTTCTCCTACGCAGCCTTGCTCAGCCCGGGGGGTGTGCCGTTTGCGCGGCCAGGTACTGCCACAACCGGAGCAATCCGGGCCGGCTGTTGGCGCGGTCACGGTAGAGCCGCACTTCCATCTCCAGGCTCCATTCCGGCCCACCGGCGACCACCACCTCGCCACGCTCCACTTCGCGAGCGACAGCGCTCACCGGCAGGAAAGCCAATCCGTGGCCGGCGAGCAGCATCGCCTTGAGGCTCTCGGCCATGTCCGATTCGTACTGCATGGCGAGGTGGGCGGGGCGGACGGCGCGGTCGAGGATGGTGTCGACCATGCGCCGCAGATAGGTATTGGAACCGTAGCGCAGGAACGGGATCGGCTCCTCTGGGCGGCCCGGCAACTGCCAGTCGGCGGCCCCGACGAGCCGCCGCGGCAGGTAGGGGCGGACCTGCTCGAGCGGCAGGCGCAGACCCTCGAAACGCCCCGGATCGAGCCACACTGGCTGCGCCGGGTGGTGGTAGCACAGCAGCAGATCGCAGCCACCTTCCACCAGCATGGTCACCACGTCATGAACGTTGCCGGCGACCAGCCGCACCGGCAGTTCGCCGAAGCCGGTCTTGAGACGGCCGAGCCAGGCCGGAAAGAAGGCGAACGCGAGGGTATGCGGCACTGCGAACACCAGCGCATCCCCGGCGGCGGCCTGGTGGCCGCGTACCAGCGCACGCGCCCCATGGAGGCGGTTGATGAGGTCGGCTGCCGGCCCCTTGAAGGCCTCGCCCGCCTCGGTCAAGCGGGTCGGGAAGGTGCTGCGGTCAACGAGCACCACCCCGAGCCAAGCCTCGAGGGCACGGATCCGGCGCGAGAAGGCCGGCTGCGACACATGGCGCTGCTCGGCCGAGCGCGAAAAGCTGCCACTGTCAGCGAGGCTCAGGAAATCTTCCAACCATTTCAGTTCCATCGGCGAGGCCTGTGAGTGAGGGGGGTAGAGATTTTGTATACACAAAATGCCATGTGCGATCTCCTGGGGCTGCTGTGGCGGAAGAAGACGAAAAGGCACGCGGCCAGCGCTGCTTCCACGGGTCGTGGATCCAGCGGGTATATCGACTGAGGGCGAGTCCGCTGCGGTACCTATACAGAGCGCTGGGGCGGGCAGGAAAATTTCTTTCAAAGCGTGTTGACCTGCTCTCGATGCTTCTCTATTGTATAGACAAATACCGGACTAATGAGCAGATAAGTGAGTACACAAAACGGCCAATCAATGCTGTGGCGGGAAGCAACCGTGTTCGACGGCCTGCAGACGCTGCCGCAGCCGATGGTGGTGCGCATCGATGGGGCGCGGATCACGGGCTTGTGGCCCGAGGCCGGCTTCGACCCGGCGCAGGCCGAAGGCTGCAGGGAGGCGGGGCGAGGCGGTCTAGTCACGCCCGGCCTGGTCGACTGCCACACCCATCTGGTGTTCGGCGGCAGCCGTGCCGGCGAGTTCGAGAGACGCCTCGAAGGCGTCAGCTATGCCGAAATTGCGCGCGCCGGGGGCGGCATCCTGAGCACCGTGCGCGCCACCCGCGCAGCGAGCGCACACGCTCTGTTCGAGGCCGCCCTGCCCCGCCTGCAGGCACTGGTGGACGATGGCGTCACCACGGTCGAAATCAAATCGGGCTACGCCCTCGACGTGGCCGGCGAACTGAAGATGCTGCGCGTCGCGCGCCGCCTCGGCCAGCCGGAAGAAGGCGGGCTGCCGGTGCGCGTGACGACCACCCTGCTCGGTGCCCATGCCCTGCCGCCCGAATTCACCAGTGACGCCGACGGCTACATCGACCAGGTGTGCGAGCGGATGATCCCGACGGCCGCGGCCGAAGGGCTGGCCGATGCGGTCGATGTGTTTTGCGAGGGCATTGCCTTCAGCCCCGCGCAGTGCGAGCGCGTGTTCCAGGCTGCACACCACCACGGCCTGGCGATCAAGGTTCACGCCGAACAGTTGTCCAATCTGGGCGGCGCGGCGCTCGCCGCACGCTACGGCGCACTGTCGGCCGACCACCTCGAATACCTCGACGAAGCTGGCGTGCAGGCGATGGCCGCCGCCGGCACGGTGGGCGTGTTGTTGCCCGGCGCCTTCCTGACCCTGCGCGAGACGCAACTGCCGCCGGTCGAACTGCTGCGCTGCCATGGCGTACCGATCGCGCTCGCCACCGACGCCAACCCGGGCAGTTCGCCGCTGTTCATGCCGACGCTGATGCTCAACCTTGCCTGCACCCTGTTCCGCCTGACTCCGCGCGAAGCGCTCGCCGGCATGACCGCGCACGGCGCACGCGCGCTCGGCCTGGCCGAAATCGGCCGCATCGCGGTCGGCCAGCGCGCTGATCTGTGCGTATGGGACGTCGCTCACAGTGCCGAACTCGCCTACGCCGTGCAGCCGGGTCGTCTGCGCCAGCGCGTGTTCGGCGGCCGCATCACCCATTGCCGCACGCCGGAGGCACGATGAATACCGACCGCAATACGATGGACGCCTGGATGGGCCGGATCGACCCTGAACCCGACAGCCCGCGCTGGCATCAGGTGATCGTCCCATTCTCCACCGCCGCCGCACCGGGCGCGGTGCTGCTCGGCTTCGCCTGCGACGAGGGGGTGCGCCGCAACCAGGGCCGCCCGGGCGCGGCTGCCGCCCCGGCAGCGATCCGCAAGGCGCTCGCCGGGCTGGCCTGGCACCGCAGCGGTCCCGCTTACGATGCCGGCGACGTGGTGTGCACCGACGGCGATCTCGAAGGCGCGCAGGTGCGGCTGGCGCAGAACCTCGCCGAGATCCTCGCCGGCGGGCATTTCCCGCTCGTGCTAGGCGGTGGCCACGAGGTCGCTTTCGGCACCTGGCAGGGGCTCGCCGCCCATCTCAAGCACAACGGTGAGCGCACGCCGCGCATCGGCATCGTCAATCTGGACGCCCATTTCGACCTGCGCGACCCGGCCCATGCACATTCTTCGGGCACCCCCTTCGCGCAGATCGCCGAGGCCGCCGCGGCGCGCGGCTGGCCCTTCCGCTACGCCTGCCTGGGCGTGAGCCGGACCTCCAACACCCGCGCGCTGTTCCGCCGCGCCGCCGAGCTCGACGTGCTGGTGCGCGAGGACCGCGAGATCACCCCGGTCACACTGCCGGAGGTGCGCGCCGCGCTCGACACCTTCATCGCCGATTGTGACCACCTCTACCTGACGATCGACCTCGACGTACTGCCCGCCAGCGAGGCACCCGGCGTCAGCGCACCGGCCGCACGCGGCGTGCCACTGGTGCTGCTCGAGGCGCTGGTCGAACACCTGCGCGACAGCGGCAAGCTGCGCGTCGCCGACCTCGCCGAACTCAACCCCGAACACGACATCGACCATCGCACCGCCCGTGTCGCCGGGCGCCTGGTCCACCTGCTCACCCTCAACGGCTGAACACGACGCCGTCGCCCTCAAGCTCAAACGAAACCCATCCACCGGAGGAGACCCCGATGACCGAACAACCCACTGCGGCCGTGCCTACGCCTGCCCGGAACCTGGCGCTGGTGCGCCTGCTTGGCTACAGCCTGGTTGGCCTGCTGATCTTTTTCGTGCCCTTCGAGATCGGCGGCAAGTCCACCATCGTCCTCGACCATGCGGCCAGCTTCTTGCTCAAGGAAGCGCGCCCCCTGGTAATCGGGATCGCAATGCTGCTGATGGCCTATGGCGCCCTCCAGCCGTGGATCCACGGCACCTGGCGCGAGAACGCGGTCGCGCTCGCCTTCTCGGTGCTGAAGGTGCTCGGCCTGGCGATCGGCGTTGCCTTCCTGTTCCGTGTCGGCCCCGAGGCGGTGTACGCGCCGGGCATGCTGCCCTTCCTGTTCGACAAGCTGGTGCTGACCCTGGCGCTAATCGTGCCGCTGGGCGCGCTTGCGCTGGTGTTCCTGATCGGCTTCGGCCTGCTCGAGCTCACCGGGGTGCTGACGCAGCCGGTGATGCGGCCGATCTGGCGTACGCCGGGCAAGTCGGCAATCGACGCCGTGGCCTCCTTCGTCGGCAGCTACTCGGTGGGCCTGCTGATCACGGCCCGCATGTACGCCCAAGGCCACTACACCCTGCGCGAGGCCGCGATCATCGCCACCGGCTTCTCGACCGTGTCGGCGCCCTTCATGGTCATCGTCGCCAAGACGCTGGACCTGATGCCGGCGTGGAACCTGTACTTCTGGGGTTGCATGGCGATCACCTTCGCGGTCACCGCGGTAAGCGCGCGCATCTACCCGATCTCGCGCCTACCCAGCGAAGGCAGCGCCGATCCGGCATTACCCACCGGCCGCAGCCGCGTGCAGGCCGCCTGGGACGCCGGCCTGGAACATGCGCGCAGCGCGCCGCCGCTATGGGCCTCGCTGCGCGAGACCTTCACCGACGGCCTGCGCATGACCGCCGCGATCCTGCCCAGCATCCTCGCCGTGGGCCTGCTCGGCCTGCTCGCCGCCAAATACACCCCGGTGTTCGACATCCTCGGCGTGCTGCTCTACCCGGTGACCTGGGCCTTCGGCCTCGACGAGCCGATGGCGGTGGCGCGTGCGGTGGCCTCGGGCCTCGCCGAGATGTTCCTGCCCGCAATGCTGATGAAGGAGGCCGACGTGGTCGTGCGCTTCACCGTCGCCGTGGTCTCGGTCAGCAGCGTGCTCTTCCTGTCGGCCTCGATCCCCTGCGTGATCGCCACGCGCATCCCGCTACGCATGCGTGACCTGCTGCTGGTCTGGCTGCAACGCACCTTCCTGAGCCTGGTGTTCACCATCCCGTTCGCGCAGTTCGCCCACAAGCTCGGCTGGCTATGACCGCCGCGCAAACCCCCAGCCCCGCCTTCCATCCCAACATCCCACCCACGGAGACTCCAATGACCAAGTTCCGCGACATCGAAATCCGCGCCCCGCGCGGCACCGAGCGCACCGCCAAAAGCTGGCTCACCGAAGCCGCGCTGCGCATGCTGATGAACAACCTCGACCCCGACGTGGCCGAGAACCCCAAGGAGCTCGTGGTCTATGGCGGCATCGGCCGCGCCGCGCGCAACTGGGAGTGCTTCGACAAGATCGTCGAGGTGCTGCGCCGCCTCGAGGACAACCAGACCCTGCTGGTGCAGTCGGGCAAGCCGGTCGGCGTGTTCGAGACCCACCGCGACGCCCCGCGCGTGCTCATCGCCAACTCCAACCTGGTGCCGGCCTGGGCCAACTGGGAGCACTTCAACGAGCTCGACCGCAAAGGCCTGATGATGTACGGCCAGATGACCGCCGGCTCGTGGATCTACATCGGCTCGCAGGGCATCGTGCAGGGCACCTACGAGACCTTCGTCGAGGCCGGTCGCCAGCACTACGGCGGCAGCCTGAAGGGGCGCTGGGTGCTCACCGCCGGCCTCGGCGGCATGGGTGGCGCGCAGCCGCTGGCGGCCACGCTCGCCGGTGCGTGCTCACTGAACATCGAGTGCCAGCAGTCGCGCCTCGATTTCCGCTTGCGCACCCGCTACCTGGACGAGCAGGCCAAGGACCTCGACGACGCACTCACCCGCATCGCGCGCTACACCGCGGAGGGCAAGGCGGTGTCGATCGGTCTCTTCGGCAACGCCGCCGAGGTGCTGCCCGAACTGGTCCGCCGAGGCGTGCGCCCGGACATGGTCACCGACCAGACCAGCGCTCACGATCCGCTGCACGGCTACCTGCCCATCGGCTGGAGCTGGGACGACTACGTCGCCCGCGGCAAGACGGAGCCCGAGGCGGTGGTCAAGGCCGCCAAGCAGTCGATGGCGGTGCACGTGCGCGCGATGCTCGACTTCCAGAAAATGGGCGTGCCCACCTTCGACTACGGCAACAACATCCGCCAGATGGCGCAGGAAGAGGGCGTCGACAACGCCTTCGACTTCCCCGGCTTCGTCCCCGCCTACATCCGTCCGCTGTTCTGCCAGGGTATCGGCCCCTTCCGCTGGGCGGCGCTGTCGGGCGACCCCGAGGACATCTACAAGACCGACGCCAAGGTGAAGGAGCTGATCCCCGACAACCCGCACCTGCACAACTGGCTCGACATGGCGCGCGAGCGCATCGCCTTCCAGGGCCTGCCGGCGCGCATCTGCTGGGTCGGCCTCAAGGACCGCGCCCGCCTCGGCCAGGCCTTCAACGAGATGGTCGCGAAGGGCGAGCTGAAGGCCCCGATCGTCATCGGCCGCGACCACCTCGACTCCGGTTCGGTCGCCAGCCCCAACCGCGAGACCGAGTCGATGCTGGACGGCTCGGACACGGTCTCCGACTGGCCGCTGCTCAACGCCCTGCTCAACACCGCGGGCGGCGCCACCTGGGTGTCGCTGCACCACGGCGGCGGCGTCGGCATGGGCTTCTCGCAGCACTCCGGCGTCGTCATCGTCGCCGACGGCACGCCCGAAGCCCACACCCGCCTCGGCCGCGTGCTGCGCAATGACCCGGGTACCGGGGTGATGCGCCACGCCGATGCCGGCTACCCGATCGCGATCGATAGCGCCCGTGAAAACGGCCTCGACCTGCCGATGATCAAGTAAGCGAAAACAAAGGACCCATCATGAAATACATGCCCGGTAGCGAGAAGTGCCCCTTGCCATTCTCTCCCTTCAAGGCGTGCACGGTGCCGCGCCCGATCGGCTGGCTATCGTCGATCAGCCCGGACGGTGTCGAGAACCTGGCGCCCTACAGCCAGTGGCAGAACCTCACCTTCGATCCGCCCATGGTGATGTTCGCAGCTAACCAGTACCCGGATGGTCGGCGCAAGGACACGGTGATCAACGCCGAAAAGACCGGCTGGTTCGTCTGGAACATGGTCACCTGGGATCTGCGCGAGGCGATGAACACCAGCGCCATGGCCGTCCCCTACGGAGAAAGCGAGATCAAGCTCGCCGGGCTGCGGACGGTCAAGGCGGACCTCTCGGACGTGCCCATGGTCGCCGACAGCCCCTGCCACTTCGAATGCCGCTACCTCTCCACCCACCGGCTGAAGGGCAATTCGAACGTCGGCACCGTGGACGTCGTCTTCGCCGAGGTCGTCAAGATCCACATCAAGGACGAATACATCGACGCGTTCGGCAAGCTCGACATCAAGAAGGCGCGGCCGATCGCTCGTCTCGGCTACTACGACTACACCGTGGTCGACGAGACCTTCGAGATGCGGATCCCGATGGCGTCCGCCGAAGAGGCTGCCGGGCTGGAAGGCCGGCCGTAACAAGCTAGAGCGCATCGACTCATACGCCCACACTACGCAGCACAGGAGGAGACTCAAACATGAAAGACGAAAACCACAGGCCCGGTCGACGCAGCGCGCTCAAGGCGCTCGGGATGCTCGGCGCATTCGGCACCGCACCCGGACTGGCATCGCTCACCATCCGCGACGCCTACGGCCAGGCCGCGATTCCCGTCACCCTGACAACCGGCCTCAAGCTCGCCAACTACGGCCCCATCTACGTCGCCGCGCGCAATGGTCTGTTCACGCAGCAAGGCCTGGAGGTCACCATCAACGTGGGCGGAACGGTGGTCGAGCCGGTCTCCATCGCGTTGTCCGGGCGCGGCCAGTTCGCCGCGACCGGCACCGGCATGGCGGTCAACTCCACCCTCGAAGGCGGCAAGATGACCGTCGTCGCCAAAATGTGCGGTGCGCTCGGCATGTGGGTGATCACGCCGCCGGGGACTACCTTCACCTCACTCACCGACTTTAAGGGCAAGAAGGTTGCGTGCCTGCGCTACCCCTCAAACACCATCACCTCACCGACTTTCGCCATGAGGAAGTTCGCCACCATGGATCCCAAGGCCGACGGCGTGGAGTTCATCGAAGGCCCTCCGGGCTCGATCGTGGGGGCGGTGCGCGACAAACGCGCCGACGTAGGGGTGGTGTTCGAGTGGGATGCGAGCATCGCCGCCCAACAGGGGCTGCAGGTCGCGTACGGGTTTGCCGAGCAGATGGGGCCGATCCTGCTGACCTCGGTGATGGTCAAGCGGGATTACCTGGAGGCCAACCCCGATCTCGTGCAGCGCTTCTGCAATGCCCTCGCGGCCTCGATGAAGCTCATCCGCGAGAACTCCGCCGCCTACGTGAGCGCGATGGGAGCGGAGTTCTCCAACCTCGATCGCCAGGTCATCGAGGCCGGATGCGCCCGCCTGCTCGCCACCCCGGGCTACGTGCCGCTCAATCCAATCGTCGACAAGGCCGAATGGGATGCCAGTGTCGAGCACGACTTCCTCGCTGGCACGATCCGCAAGCAGTTGCCTTTCGAGGAGATGGTCGATAACCGGTTCGCGCAGAAGGCGACCGCAGCATTCGGTGTGGCGGGGTGAGCGCGATGGCCAGCACAGTGACCCAAATCGAGGCGACGCCTGCGCGCCGTGCCACCGGTTCGCAGGCCACCGCATCGAAGGCACGGATCCCGATCTACCAGACCCTGCTGATCGCCGGCATCCTCATCCTGTGGGAAGTCCTCGTCCGTACCGGCGTGGCCCCGGTGTACCTCTACGGTCAGCCTTCCGGAATCCTGCAGAAGCTAGTCGCGCTCACCACCAGCGGGGAGTTGTTCACCCACGCGGGCGCGACGGCCTTCGAGGCGATCCTGGGTTTCGTCGTGGGGACCACCCTCGGCAGCATCACCGGACTTGCACTCTGGCTGTCCGACACGGTGGCGCGTATCCTCCGGCCGATCATCGTGGCCATCAATGGCGTGCCCAAGATCGCGCTTGCGCCACTGGTGGTCGTGTGGTTCGGCGTAGATATCGGTGCCAAGGTGGCGATCGCTGCGAGCCTCACCTTCATCGTCGCGCTCATCTCCGTGTATCAGGGCACCCAGGAGGTGGATCCCGACTTGGTCAAGCTCATGCGCTCGCTCGGTGCACGTCGGCTGACGATCTGGAGAAAGGTCATCGTCCCCGGAGCGACCCCATGGATCCTCGCCACCATGCGCCTCAACATCGGCTTCGCGATGATTGGCGCGGTGGTCGGCGAGTACATCTCGGCCAAGGTCGGTCTCGGCTATTTCATCTACAACGCCGGCGCACTCTACGACCTCAACTCGGTCTTCGTGGGCATCTTCTGCCTGATGGTCATGGCGCTGGTTCTCGACTTCCTGCTGGTCAAGGTCGAAGCGAGGTTCAAATGGTGAAGATCAAGAAGGAAGCGGTCCTCGAGGCACGGGATGTCTCGATGACCTTCAACCAGGGTACCGAGCGAGAGGTGAACGTCTTTCGAGGCATCAACTTCGAGCTCCACGCGGGAGAGATCCTCGCCATCATCGGTCCGTCCGGCTGCGGCAAGTCCACGCTCTTCAACATCATCGCCGGCTTGCTCGCGCCGACCGCCGGGGCGGTCCATGTGGACGGCGAAGTGGTCGATGGCGCACGGGGACACGTCGGCTACATGTTGCAGAAGGACCTGCTCCTGCCCTGGCGAACCGTCATGGAGAACGTGACCCTCGGTCTCGAGGTCCGCGGGACCGATCCAGCGATCGCCAAGGAGCGCGCTTCAGGGCTGATCAGAAGCTATGGACTGGCGGGTTTCGAGGCGGCCAAACCGAGCTCGCTCTCGGGCGGCATGCGACAACGGGTCGCCTTCATGCGGACTCTGGCGCTCGATCCGAAGGTGATCCTGCTCGACGAACCGTTTTCTGCGCTCGACTTCCAGACGCGGCTTGTGCTCCAGGGCGACGTCAAGCGGATCATCCGCGACCGCAACAAGTCCGCCATCCTGGTGACGCACGACATCGGCGAAGCTATCGCGATGGCCGACCGGGTTCTCGTCCTGTCGCATCGACCGAGTACCGTAAAGTCGATCTACCCGATCGATCTCGGGGTCGAGGGAGATGATCCGATCGCCCTGCGACGTTCCGCCAAGTTCAACGAGCACTTCGACGTGATCTGGAGCGATCTCGACATCCAGGTCTCCGCCACCGCCTGAGTTGCCCGGTTGCGGAGACCCGGGCCGGAGCGCGGTCGTCGACGACCGCACTCCGGCGCTGCCTTCACCCCCTGGAGACCTTGCTCCTCATGTTCGACCTTGATCTGCAACCCGGCCACCTGACCCTCTCCCAATTGCGCCAGGCCTGGCAGGAACCCGTGCGCGTGCGCCTCGCCGCCAACGCCGCGGCGGCGATCGAGCGCAGCGTCGCCTGCGTGCGTCAGGTCATAGACGAGAACCGCACGGTGTATGGCATCAACACCGGCTTCGGCCTGCTCGCGCAGACCCGCATCGCCCACGAGGACCTCGAGCTGCTGCAGCGCTCGCTGGTGCTGTCGCACGCGACCGGCATCGGCGAGGCGGTCGACGACGCCACCGTGCGCCTGATCCTGCTGATGAAGGTCAACGGCCTGGCGCGCGGCTTCTCCGGCATCCGCCGCGAAGTCATCGACGCCCTGATCGCGCTGCTCAATGCCGAGGTCTATCCGCACATCCCGGCCAAGGGCTCGGCCGGCGCCTCGGGCGACCTCGCCCCGCTCGCGCACATGGCGCTGGTCCTGCTCGGCGAGGGCAAAGCGCGCCACCGCGGCCAGTGGCTGGCGGCGAAGGAGGCGCTCGCGGTAGCCGGGCTGGCGCCGCTGACGCTGGCGGCGAAGGAAGGCCTGGCGCTCTTGAACGGCACCCAGGTGTCCACCGCCTACGCGCTGCGCGGCCTGTTCGAGGCCGAGGACCTGTTCGCCGCCGCCACGGTGTGCGGCAGCCTCACCGTGGAAGCGGCGCTCGGCTCGCGCGTGCCCTTCGATGCGCGCATCCACGCGGCGCGCGGCCAGCGCGGCCAGATCGACTCCGCCGCCGCCTACCGCCACCTGCTCGAGGCCGACAGCGAGATCGCACGGTCGCACCTCGCCTGCGGCAAGGTGCAGGACCCGTACTCGCTGCGCTGCCAGCCACAGGTCATGGGCGCCTGCCTGACCCAGCTCCGCCAGGCCGCCGAGGTGCTGGAAGTCGAGGCCAACGCGGTGTCAGACAACCCGCTGGTGTTCGCCGAGGAGGGCGATGAAGGGGGCGACATCCTCTCCGGCGGCAACTTCCACGCCGAACCGGTGGCGATGGCCGCCGACAACCTTGCCCTCGCGCTCGCCGAAATCGGCGCCCTGGCCGAACGCCGGGTGTCGCTGCTGATGGACAAGAACATGTCGCAGCTGCCGGCCTTCCTCGTCGCCAATGGCGGCGTCAACTCCGGCTTCATGATCGCCCAGGTCACCGCCGCGGCGCTGGCGAGCGACAACAAGGCGCTCGCCCATCCGGCCAGCGTGGACAGCCTGCCGACTTCGGCCAACCAGGAAGACCACGTCTCGATGGCGCCCAACGCCGGCCGCCGGCTGTGGGAGATGGCGGCCAACACCCGCGGCGTGCTCGCCATCGAGTGGCTCGCCGCCTGCCAGGGGCTGGACTTCCGCGACGGCCACAAGAGTTCGCCGAAGCTCGAGCAGGCGCGCGCCCTGCTGCGCGCGCAGGTGCCGTTCTACGACTGCGACCGCTTCTTCGCCCCCGACATCGAAGCGGCGAACACGCTGCTGCTCGAGCGCCGGCTGTCGGCACTGATGCCGGCGGGCCTGTTACCCTCGTGGGCTTGACCGGCGCCCAGCGGGCAGTGCACCGACGCGTGGAGGCAGCGGGCAGCATCGGCCGGTATCATGCCGGCATCGCAGCGACAGCCAGAGGACGACACGTGAGTAGCACTTCCCCGCGTTATCGACAGATCGAGGATTACCTGCTCGAGCGCATCCGCAGCAGCGAATTCCCGGTTCATCACCAGATCCCGCCCGAGGAACAGCTCGCGCGCGATTTCGGCGTCAGCCGGATGACGGCGAACAAGGCGATCCGCGACCTGGTGCAGAAAGGCTACCTGGTGCGCCAAGCCGGGCTGGGCACCTTCGTCACCGACCGCAAGGCGGAGTCCTCCTTGCTCGAAGTGTTCAATATCGCAGCCGAGGTGCGCAGTCGCGATCACGAATACAGCAACGATGTGATTCGCTGCGAGGAGGTTCAGGCCGACGACGAGGTCGCACTGCGTCTGGGCGTGCGCTTGGGGGCGCGAGTTTTTCATACCGTCCTGGTGCACCGGGAAGATGGCGTTCCGATTCAGCTCGAAGATCGTTTCGTCAATCCGCGCTGGGCTCCCGATTACTTGCGGACCGATTTCTCCAAGCAGACGCCCAATGAGGTCCTGGTCGCGAGCTGCCCGATTTCCGATGTCGAGCATGTGGTCGAGGCCGTGCTGGTCGATGCCGAAGTGACGCACTTGCTCGACATCGATACCACGACGCCCTGTCTGAGCATGACCCGCCGCACCTGGTCGGACGATCATCTGATCAGCTATGCCCGCCTGATTCATCCGGGCAACCGCTACAAATTGCGCTCGTCGATGCGTAGTGGGCCCGCCATGCCCGATCCGCTTCCCGGGCAGCGTTCATGAGACATCTCCCCGTTCGGAACATGCTGCCAATCCATTTCGGGGTCGACGGTGCTCCGGCGCTCAAACGGCGGCACCGAACAAGGCCCCCGCCCCGGCGGTGATCGCCATCGCGAGCGCGCCCCACACGCTTACCCGCCCCGCTCCGGCGAGTGCATCGGCGCCACCGACCCGCGCCGCCACCGCCCCCAGCAGGGCGAGAAAGGCGAGCGAGCTCGAGGCGATCGCGGGGATCAGGCCGTGCGCCGGCATCACCACCGTCACCGTCAGCGGCAGGGCGGCGCCGAGCGCGAAGCTGGCCGCCGAGGCCAGGCCCGCCTGCACCGGGCGGGCACCGAGCGCATCGGTGATGCCCAGTTCATCGCGCGCGTGAGCGCCGAGCGCATCGCGCGCCATCAGCTGGCGGGCCACCCGTGCTGCGAGTTCGGGCTCGACGCCGCGGGCGACGTAAATGGCGGTCAGCTCCCGGCGCTCCGCGACCGGATCGGCCTCCAGTTCGGCACGCTCGCGCGACAGGTCGGCCTTTTCGGTATCGGCCTGCGAATGCACCGAAACATACTCGCCGGCGGCCATCGACATCGCGCCTGCCACCAGCCCGGCGACACCGGCCACCAGGACGCTGTGCTTGTCCGCACCGGCGGCCGCGACTCCGACCAGCAGGCTCGCGGTGGAGACGATGCCGTCGTTGGCGCCGAGCACGCTCGCGCGCAGCCAGCCGCTGCGTTCGGTGCGGTGGTGCTCGCGATGGCGGCGGAACACGTTCATGGGCACGACTCCGGGAAGGTGCGGTGCACGGCCCTGCTCAAACCCGATCCCAATCGAAGCGCGCGCTTCTGCCCGAACCGAAGCGCTTCAGCGCGCCGTTCTCGCCGACCGCGTTGGGGCGGCTGAAGATCCAGTTCTGCCATGCCGACAGGCGACCGAAGATGCGCGTGTTCATGGTCTCGGTGATGCCGAAGCGCAGGTTGGCTTCCAGCCCGGTGAGCGCATCGGGCGACAGGCTGGTGCGTTCCTCGCAGGCGATGCGCACTTCGTCGGCCCAGTCGAGGTCGTCCGGGATCGCCGTCACCAGGCCCAGCGCCATCGCCTCGGCCGCGCTCAGCAGCTCGCCCTTGCGCGCCTTCACCGCCGCCACCGGGCCCTCTTCCTGGTAGAAGCGGGAGGCGATGCGCGACAGGCCGTTGACCATCGGCAGGGGGCCGAAATTCATCGCCGTGAGGCCGATGCGGTTGGCGCCGCCCTCGTCGTCGCGCAGGTAGCTGCGGTCGGCGGCGAGGGCGATCTCGAGCAGGGTGCCGGCAAAGCACGAGCCCGGCTCGATCAGCGCGTAGAGGCTGCGCGAGGACACGTCCAGGCGCGCCAGGGTGCGGCGCAGCATGCCGATCGTCTCGCGCACGAACCAGTGCGCCTGGTGGGCGACGAGGGTGGCATCGATGTCCAGCACGACCTCGGCATCACCCTCGGTGCGCAGCTGCCACAGGCCGATGTCGAGGTGGTTGGTGCGCAGGTTGAGAATCGCGTCGTCGAGTTCGCGTGCCATCTTCAGCGGCCACCAGTTGGCGCCCTGGGCTTCGATTTCGGCAACCGTGGTCGCGGTGACGGCGGCGGGGGCGCGCACGGTCAGGGTCGCGCTGCGGGCGGCGGCGTCGATCGCGACATCGACGAACTCGTAGTGGTAGCGGGCGTCGTGGTTGGCTGCGACCTCGACGCTGCGCTCGAGCGTGGGCAGAGCCACCCCCCTGGCGCCGACGGGGCGGTCGGAGCCGGCGGCGAGCGCCTGCGCACGCTCGGCGAGGTACGCAGCAAACCGGCTGCGCCTGACCACCGCATCGACCAGACGCCATTCCACCGCGCGCTTGCCGCGCACGCCTTCGAAAGTGGTGCAGAAGAGGTCGGCGTGGTCGCGGCGGACCTTGCGCTTGTCGGTCATGCGGACGATGCCGCCGGTGCCGCTGAGCATCCCCAGCAGTACGAGTTCGGGCAGCGACACCACCGAATTGCGGTCGTCGACGAGGATGATCTCGTCGCACGCCAGCGCCAGCTCGTAGCCGCCGCCGGCGGTGGTGCCGTTGCACGCGGCGATGAACTTGAGGCCGGAATGTTCGCTGGCGTCCTCGATGCCGTTGCGGATCTCGCTGGAAAACCGGCACAGGTTCGCGACCCAGGCCGCCGAAGAGGCCCCCAGCATCTGGATGTTGGCGCCGGAACAGAAGATTCTCGGCTTGCCCGAGGTGAGCACCACGGTGCGGACCATGGGATGCTCGAAGCGGATGCGCTGCAGCGCGTCGTGCAGTTCGGTATCGACGCCGAGGTCGTAGGAGTTGAGCTTGAGCCTGTAGCCTGGGCGGATGCCGCCGTCCTCGTCGACGTCCAGAGTCAGCGTCGCGACTTCGCCATCGATCGCGAGCGACCAGTGCCGGTAGCGCGATGGATCGGTGCGGTAATCGATGGCGTCCGCCATCCCTGCCCATGCTGCATCCACTGTCACCCCCCGTCTTCCGCCCGAACGGCCGCCCTCGACCAACATCCGGCGCCGGCCATCTTCATCGCCCCAAGTCGCAAGCCGCCCTCCTTCTACAACATAGACCAGGGCGATACCCCGTGCCGCGGGCGTGCGATCGCCCGTCCGGCGCTCCCCGCCCCCGGGTATAATGCGCGGTTTCCCAGATTCAGCCGGAGCCGCAGCCATGGAAGCCGAACGCCAGAACGCCATCGCCGAAAAACTCGCCGACCTCGCCGCCCGCGGTCGCGAACTACGGAGGTATCTTTGACTACGATGTGAAAGCATCGAAGCTCGAAGAAGTCAATCGCGCGCTGGAAGACCCGGCGGTGTGGAACAACGCCGAACGCGCCCAGGAGCTGGGCAAGGAAAAGCGCCAGCTCGAGGACGTGGTCGTCACCCTGCAGAACATCGACACGCAATCGCGCGACCTGAAGGATCTGTTCGAGCTCGCCGAAGCCGAGGACGACGACGACACCTTCGAGGCGGTCGAGGCCGACCTCGGCGCGCTGGCCGCCGAAGTCGAGAAGCTCGAGTTCCGCCGCATGTTCGGCAACCCGATGGACCCGAACAACTGCTTCATCGAAATCCAGGCCGGCGCCGGCGGCACCGAGGCCCAGGACTGGGCCGGGATGCTCGAGCGCATGTACCTGCGCTACGGCGAGAAGAAGGGCTTCGCCGTCGAGCTGATGGAAGAAACCGAAGGCGAAGTCGCCGGCATCAAGAACTGCACGATCAAGCTCAGCGGCGACTACGCCTACGGCTACCTGCGCACCGAGACCGGCATCCACCGCCTGGTGCGCAAGTCACCGTTCGACTCCAACGCCCGCCGCCACACCAGCTTCACCTCGGTGTTCGTGTACCCGGAAGTGGACGATTCGATCGAGATCGACATCAACCCGGCGGACCTGCGCATCGACACCTACCGCGCCTCGGGCGCCGGCGGCCAGCACATCAACAAGACCGACTCCGCGGTGCGCATCACCCACGAGCCGACCGGCATCGTCGTGCAGTGCCAGAACGACCGCTCGCAGCACAAGAACAAGGCCGAGGCGATGTCGATGCTGAAGGCGCGCCTGTACGAGCTGGAACTGCGCAAGCGCCAGGCCGAACAGCAGAAGCTCGAAGACTCCAAGAGCGACATCGGCTGGGGCCACCAGATCCGCAGCTATGTGCTCGACCAGTCACGCATCAAGGATCTGCGCACCAACTACGAAGTCGGCAACACCCAGGCGGTGCTCGACGGCGACCTGGACGACTTCATCGGCGCAAGCCTCAAGCAGGGTGTCTAAGGCAAGGGCGTTGCAGGCTTGAACGACCCCTTCCTGTCCGACTTCCTCGCTGCAGGCGTCGACGCCGACGAAGTGCCCGAGCTGGCGGCGCTGAATTCTGCGCGCCCGCTGCTCGACGCCTTCATCACGCTGTTCCGCGGCACCGAGGCCGAGGTGCTGATGCGCCTCCTGGTGCTGCGCGAGATCGGCCGCGAGGCCGACGCCCCGCGCTGGTCGCCGGAGGCGCTGCGCGCGCGCTTCAGCTATCTCGATGCGGTCAAGCTCGAGACGGTGCTCAAGCGCCTGCGCGACAACGCCCTGCTGGCGATCGGCGAGGACGGCCACTACGCGCTGTCCGACATCGGCCGCAACGCGGTGGCGGCGATCGCGATGCTGCTGCGTTTCGGCGCGGAAGAGGATGCCGAGCTCGGTTTCCTCACCGCCCAGCTCGCCGGCCTGCAGGCGGTGGGCAGCGTCACCCCCGAGGCGCTCGGCCACCTGCTGTCCAAGCTCAACGACCTCACCTGGCATTTCGAGGAGGCGATCGCCTCCGGCTCGGAGTTCCGCATCCTCGACGCCCGTCGCCGCCTGTCGGCCAACGGGCGCTGGCTCGAGCGCGGCACCGCGATCCTCAACACCCTGCTCGCCGACCCCGAAGCCGATTTCGACCTCGCCCGCATCGCCCAGCGCATCGGGCTCGCCCAGTCGCGCCTGGCACGGGTGGATGCGGCCTTCCAGCGCGCGCTCAACAAGATCGAGGCGCAGCGCGTGACCCTGGGCGCATCGGGCATCTCGTCGTCCGACGTCACCGCCTGGCTGCGCGGGCTCGATCCCGCCACGCTCGCCGCACTCGGGGCCGGCACCCTCGCCGCAGTACCCGAGCTGGCGCTGCTGGCGGGCGGCCACGAATTGCTCGACCGCGCCGAAAGCATGCTCGACGGCAAGACTGCGGCCGCCGAAATCGACCCCCGCCTGCCCCCGCCCGAGCGGGCACCGACCGATGCCGCACCGCAGACCGAGGACCTGCGCCTGCTCGAGCATTTCAGCCATCGCCTCGCCACCCTGCCGGCGCCCCGGCCCCTGCACCACCTCGTCGCCGGCGACGGCTTCGCTTCCGCAAGCTACCGCCTGTCGCTGCTCGCCCTGCTCGCCGACGGCGGCGCCAGCGGCCCGGAAGACGGCCCGGTCGGCGCCTTCATGCGCCTGCCGCTCGAGGTCGAGTTCACCGACGGCCTGACCGAAGTCGGCGAGGACGAGATCGCCACCATCACGCTCGGCGAAGTGCGCCCGCGCCCACCGCAGCCCACCGCGGCGACGCCAGCCGCCGGCCCGGGGGCCGCCGCCCGCCCCACAGCCTGACCCGCCATCCGCCCCCCTCCCGCATGGAACACGAACTCAAGACCCTCACCGCCCGCCTCCTCGCCCAGCGCTGGCTGCCGCGCAGCGATCGCCTGGTACGCCGCGCGCTGGTGGACGAGACCTTCCGCCACGAACTCGACCGCCGCCTGGGCGAAGTCGGCCTGCGCCTGCTCGACAACCCCTATGCCGCCCATGTCGGCCTTGCCCTGCAGGCCGAGCTGGCCGATCCAGTGTTCGGCGCCGGCCGCGAGTACGCCGCCAGCAACCTCGGCCTCACGCGCGACGAAATCGCCCTGCTGGTGGTGATCTGGGCGCTGATCGTGCTGCCCAAGCGCGAGCGCCAGGTCACCCGCCGCGAGCGGGTCGACGACGGCCAGAGCGATCTGTTCGGCACCGACAAGCCGGTCGCTCACGGCGACAGCGTATCGGGCGCACTCACCGAAGCTTCGCTGATCGCCGACTTCGGCCCGCGCCTGGGCGGACGCACCAAGGTGCGCAACTTCATGCTCGGCAAGCTCGCCCGGCTGGGCTTCATCGAGCGCCGCAACGGCCTGATCAGCGAAGGCCCGCTGCTCGACGTCGCCCTCGACTACCGCGTGCTCGCCGACCGCATCATCCACGGCACGCTCGGCGAGGTCCTCGCCGCCGCCGGCCACCCGCTGCCGGAAACCAACGCCTTCGCACTCGCCGACGTACTGCCCGACGAGGCCGGCAGCGAAGACGAGGAACCCTGACCCATGGCCCTGCCCGCCATCGACCCCGCCCGCTACGAGGACCAGCTCGCCGCCAAGCTCGCGCGCTACCGCGCCGAGTTCGCCGAGTTCGGCCTGCCCGCGCCCGCCGTCTTCCGCTCCGCCCCGCTGCACTACCGGCTGCGCGCCGAGTTCCGCCTGTGGCACCACGAGGGCCGCATCGACTACGCGATGTTCGACAGCGCCGAGCCGAAGCAGCCGATCCTGCTCGACACCTTCGCTGCCGCCGCCGAACCGATCGCCCGCCTGATGCCGCTGCTGCGCGAGCGCCTGCAGGCCAGCGACCCCCTGCGGCGCAAGATCTTCCAGGTCGAGTTCCTCGCCACCCTGAGCGGCGAGTGCCTGGTGAGCCTGGTCTACCACCGCCCGCTCGACGAGGCCTGGGAGGCCGCCGCGCGCACGCTCGCCACCGACCTGCAGATCCAGCTCATCGGCCGCAGCCGCAAGCAGAAGATCGTCCTCGAACGCGACTGGGTGCAGGAGGTGCTCGAGGTCGACGGCAAGCGCCTGTCCTACCAGCAGCTCGAAGGCAGCTTCACCCAGCCCAACGGCGGGGTGAACCGGCAGATGTTGTCGTGGGCGCGCGCGCAGGCCAGAGACCTGGGCGGCGACCTGCTCGAGCTGTACTGCGGCAACGGCAACTTCACCGTCGCCCTGGCGCCGCTGTTCGAGCGCGTGCTCGCCACCGAGCTGAGCAAGAGCTCGGTGCGCGCCGCCCACGCCAACCTCGCAGCCAACGGCATCACCAACGTCGCCATGGTGCGCATGGCGAGCGAGGAGCTCAGCGACGCGCTCGCCGGCGGCCGCGAATACCGCCGCATGGCGGGCATCGACCTCGCCGGCTACCGCTTCTCGACACTGTTCGTGGATCCGCCGCGCGCCGGGCTGGACGAAGGCACGATCGCGCTGGCGAAAGGCTTCGACAACCTTGTCTACATCTCGTGCAACCCGGACACGCTGCGCGCCAATGTCGCCGCGCTCGCCGCCAGCCACCGCATCGCCGCCGCGGCCGCCTTCGACCAGTTCCCCTACACCCATCACCTCGAGTGCGGCCTGCTGCTGCAGCGCAGATAGCCCATGTTCCACATCAAGACCCTCGAACTCGTCCATTGGGATTTCTGGCGCCGCTTCGCGCTGCCGCTCGACGCCCAGATCATCACCATCGTCGGCCCCAACGGCTCGGGCAAGACCACCCTGCTCGACGCCCTGCGCACCCTGTTCGCCCTGCGCTGCTCGGGCAAGCGCGACTTCCGCCGCTACGTGCGCCGCGCCGGGCGCAGCTTCGCCTGGATCCGCGCGGTGGTCGCCAACCTGCCGGGGAGCACCGGCCGGCGCCCGTTCTTTCCCTGCCTCACCGACGAAGTGACGCTCGCCTGCCGTATCCGCAAGGCCGGCGGCGACTGGATCCGCGACTACACCATCGTCGACGGCAACCAGGACATCGAGGCGCTGGAAGCCACCAGCGACTGGATCGGCCTGCGCGACTACCAGCACCGGCTGGCCTGGGGCGGGCTGACGCCGGCGATCACCAAGGTGCTGGCACTGGAGCAGGGCGACACCGACAAGCTGTGCGAATACTCGCCCAAGGCCTTGCTCGAGCTCGTGTTCGACGTCTTCGGCGACAAGGATGTGCTGGACAACTACCAGGCCGCGCGCGAGGAACAAAAAAACGCCGAGCGCGAACTGAGCGAGCTCGGTATCGATCTCGACCGGCTCAAGGCCCAGGCCGAGGAAAAGAAGGCCGAGGCCAACCGCTACCTCGAATGGAAGCAGCTCACCGACGAAGCGCAGGCGCTGGAAGCCGGGATCGTGCCGCGCCTGGAGCTCGCCGAGCTCGCGCGCGAAGTCGTCGCCGAGCGCGAAGCCCTGCAGCGCATCGGCCGCGAGCGCAGCGACAAACGGGCCGAACAGCGCGAATCCCGCCAGCGCCAGGACGCCGTTCGCGCCGAGCAGGACGCTGCCAGCGCCGAGCGCAAGCGTCTCGCGGCCGG
Source organism: Thauera chlorobenzoica (assembly GCF_001922305.1). Lineage (NCBI taxonomy): Bacteria > Pseudomonadati > Pseudomonadota > Betaproteobacteria > Rhodocyclales > Zoogloeaceae > Thauera > Thauera chlorobenzoica. Next base: position 2,421,572 of record NZ_CP018839.1, on the reverse strand, counting down.
CAATAGCGAAGCCGAACGGCGCCACCTCGCCGCCCACGACCGCGTGCGCGACCTCGAAAAACTGCTCGACGAACGCGACGTGCTCCGCGCCCAGCTCGCCAGCGAGCACGGCGCCGACGCCCTTGCGCTGGAAAAAGAGCACGAGGAAGCCGACGCGGCGCTCGCCACGCTGCGCCGCAAGGAACGCGAACTGGTCGCCGCCTTCGAGGACAAGACCGCCACCTTGCGCGCCGAACGCAACCGCTCCGGCCCGCCGGGCGACGCCGAAGTCGCGCGCTTTCGCGTCAGGCTCAGCGCCGAGGGCATCGCCCACCGCAGCCTCGCCGAAGTGGTGGAAGTCACCGACCCGGGCTGGCAGGCGGCGCTCGAAGCGATCCTGCGCCCCTACCGCCACCTGATCCTGCTCGAGCGCGAAGCCGACCGCCACGCCGCCTGGGCGCTCGGCGAGCGCGAGCAGTTCCGCCACTTCATCGTCGCCGAGCGCGAAACCGCCCCGCCACCACGACCGCTGAGCCTGGCCGAAGTCCTCGAATTCGGCGCCCCGGTGCCGCGCTGGCTCGCCGACCTGGTGAACCGCATCCGCCGCGTCGACAACGCCGACGCCGCCCGCGCGCTGCCGCGCGAGCAGGAATGGATCACCCGCGACGGCTACCACCGCGAGCGCCGCGGCGCCCGCCACCTTGGCCGGGCGCAGGAATTCCACTTCGGCGAACTCGCCCGCCAGTCGCGCATCGCCGCGCTGCAGGACGAGATCACCGGCCTCGACCGCCAGCTCCAGGCGCTGCGCCCCCGGCTGGATGCCGCCACCACCCGGCTCACCGCAATCCGCCAGCGCCTGCTCGGCCTGCAATCGGCGCAGCTGCTCGCGGCCAAGGCCGAGGCCTACGCCAGCGCCGAGTCCGAGCTGGCCGCCGCGCGCAAGGCGCTCACCGAGGCGATCGCCGAACGCGCCGAATCCCGCGCTGCGCTCGACGCCCTCGGCGACAAGCTCAACGGCATCCAGATCGAACTCGACCGCCGCCACCGCGAACTCAAGGTCATCGAGCTGCGCCTGGCCGAGCTCGCCCGCGAGCACGGCCCACGCCGCCACGCCCAGGCCCAGCGCATCGCCCGGCTGCGCCGCAGCCGCCGGACGATGCCGGTGCAATGGCTCGAACAAGCGGAGCTGGCCCTGCTCGCCGACAAGTACGGCGACGCCCGCGGCGCCCGCCTGCAGCTCGAGCGCCTGCAGCGCCATCTCGACGAAGGCGACTGGATCAGCGATGCCGCGGTACTGGTGGTGCGCGATCGCCTCGCCGCCGACGTCGCCGTGCGCGAGCGCGACTATCACCACCGCCAGGGCTACTGCGCCACCGCGCGCCTGCACACCGACAACGCCCGCGCCGCCTACATCGCCAAGCTGCGCGCCACCGTGCGCCAGTACGCGAAAAACCTCAAAGCGCTCGGCGAACTGGCCGGAGTCAGCGTCGACTGCCCCACTCCGCACCTGGAAAACGACGACCTGACGCTCGCCCAGGCCGGGCTGGAAGTGCGCTTCGACTTCGACCGCAAGGGCGCCGTCGGCCTCAACGACGGCGAGGCCTCGGGCGGCCAGCAGGTGATGAAGTCGCTGATCCTGTTGATCGGCCTGCTGATGGACGAGGCCCGCCCGGGCGGTTTCGTCTTCATCGACGAGCCCTTCGCCCACCTCGACGTCGCCAACATCGACCGCGTCGGCACCTTCCTGCGCGCCACCCGCGCGCAGTACCTGATCACCACCCCGGTCACCCACAACGCCAACGTCTTCGCCCCGGCACAACTGACCCTGGTGACGAGGAAGAAATCGCCCGGCAGCGAATGGGCGCCCCCGATCGGCGTGCTCACCCGGGCAGGATGAGCGCGCCCGCCCACCCGCATCCGCATTTGCCCCGCCCTGCCGGCCCTGCCACAATTACCCCCTTCGCACCGGCCGCGCGCCCGTGCCCGCATCCCATTTCCTTCGATTTCACCACGACGCCATGTCCGACCAGACCCCCACCCCGCCCGTCGACGAAAACCACCTGATCGCCGAGCGCCGCGAAAAACTCGCCGCCTGGCGCGCCAGTGGCCGCGCCTTCCCCAACGACTTCTCGCGCGAGAACACCGCCGGCAAGCTCGACGAACTCTACGGCGAGAAGGAGGCCGACGCGCTGGAAGCGACCCCGGTCGAGGTCAGGGTCGCCGGGCGCATCATGCTCAAGCGGGTCATGGGCAAGGCGAGCTTCGTCACCATCCAGGACCTCTCCGGGCGCATCCAGCTCTACGTCCAGCGCGACGCCGTGGGCGAGGACGTGTACGCCGAGTTCAAGCACTGGGACATCGGCGACATCGTCGGCTGCGTCGGCACCGTGTTCAAGACCAAGACCGGCGAGCTCTCGGTCAAGGCCGCCGAGATCCGCCTGCTGACCAAGAGCCTGCGTCCGCTGCCGGACAAGTTTCACGGCCTCACCGACGTCGAGCAGAAGTACCGCCAGCGCTACGTCGACATGATCATGAACGAGCAGACGCGCTTCACCTTCGTCGCGCGCAGCCGCATGGTGCAGTCGATCCGCAACTACATGACCGGCCACGGCTTCCTCGAGGTCGAGACGCCGATGATGCACCCCATCCCCGGCGGCGCCGCGGCGAAACCCTTCACCACCCACCACAACGCGCTCGACATGGAGCTGTTCCTGCGCATCGCGCCCGAGCTGTATCTGAAGCGGCTGGTGGTGGGCGGCTTCGAGAAGGTGTTCGAGGTCAACCGCAACTTCCGCAACGAAGGCCTCAGCCCCCGCCACAACCCCGAATTCACCATGATGGAGTTCTACGAAGCGTACGCGAACTACCGCACGCTGATGGACTTCACCGAAGGCCTGATCCGCCAGGCCGCGCGCGAGGCGCTGGGCACCGAGTCCTTCGTCTACCAGGGCCGCGAACTGGACCTGTCGAAGCCCTTCCACCGCCTCACCATCGTCCAGGCGATCCGCAAGTACCACCCGGGTTTCACCGAGGCGCAGCTCGCCGACGCCGCGTGGCTCAAGGACAAGATCGTCGCCTTCGGCGAGAAGGTGAAGCCGGGCGGGCTGGGCAGCCTGCAGCTGCAGCTGTTCGAAGCCTGCGCCGAAGCCGAGCTGTGGGAGCCGACCTTCATCATCGACTACCCGGTCGAGGTCTCGCCGCTGGCGCGCGCCTCCGACACCGACCCCGGGATCACCGAGCGCTTCGAGCTCTTCATCGTCGGCCGCGAGATCGCCAACGGCTTCTCCGAACTCAACGACCCCGAAGACCAGGCCGCGCGCTTCCGCGCCCAGGTCGAGGCCAAGGAGGCCGGCGACGAGGAGGCGATGTACTTCGACGCCGACTACATCCGCGCGCTCGAATACGGCCTGCCCCCGACCGGCGGCTGCGGCATCGGCATCGACCGCCTGGTGATGCTGCTCACCGACTCGCCCTCGATCCGCGACGTGATCCTCTTCCCGCAGATGCGGGCGGAGTAATCCCCACCATGGCCGGCGGCAGCCTGTTCCTGCTTCTCGACGACATCGCGAGCGTGCTCGACGACGTCGCCACGATGACCAAGGTCGCAACCAAGAAGACCGCCGGCGTGCTGGGCGACGACCTTGCGCTCAACGCCCAGCAGGTCGCCGGTGTGCGCGCCGAGCGCGAACTGCCGGTGGTATGGGCGGTGGCGAAAGGTTCGCTGATCAACAAGGCGATCCTGGTGCCGGCGGCGCTGGCGATCAGCGCCTTCGTGCCCTGGCTGATCGCTCCGCTGCTGATGCTGGGCGGCGCCTTCCTGTGCTTCGAAGGTTTCGAGAAGCTGGTGCACAAGTTCCTGCACCGCAAGGAAGACGCCGAACACCACCGCGAGGTCGTGAAGGCGCTGATCGATCCGGACGCCGATCTGGCCGCACTGGAGAAGGACAAGATCAAGGGCGCGGTGCGGACCGACTTCATCCTTTCGGCGGAGATCATCGTCATCGCGCTCGGCGTCGTCGGCGGCATGGACTTCGGCACCCAGGTCGCGGTGCTGGTCAGCGTCGCGGTGATGATGACGATCGGGGTGTACGGCCTCGTCGCCGGCATCGTCAAGCTCGACGACGCCGGGCTGTTCCTCAGTCGCCTGGCCAACGCAGTTGCGCGCGGCATCGGTGCGGCAATCCTGTGGCTGGCGCCGTGGCTGATGCGCACGCTGTCGGTGCTGGGCACGGTGGCGATGTTCCTCGTCGGCGGCGGCATCCTGACGCACGGCCTGCCGCCGGTGCATCACCTGATCGAAACCCTGACTGCCGACCTCGACGGTCTGAGCGGCGCCCTGCTGCCGAGCCTGCTCGACGGCATGTTCGGCGTGATCGCCGGCGCGCTGGTGCTGGTGGCCGTCAGCCTCGGCAGGCATCTGCTGCCCGCGCGGACAGCCGCCCACTGAACGGCGCCCGGCGGACCTTCTCCTCCCGGCCGCGGCATGGCAGCGCAACCCCTCGTTCCGGCACGCCTCGCCTTCACCGAAGACGGCACGCCCTGGTCCGACACCTTCGGCGACGTCTACCATTCCGCCGACGGCGGCCTGGGCCAGGCGAATCACGTGTTCCTCGCCGGCAACGGCCTGCCGCAGCGCTGGCGCGGCCACGAGCGCTTCGTGGTGCTGGAGACCGGCTTCGGCCTGGGGCTCAATTTCCTCGCCACCTGGGCGTCCTGGCGTGACGATCCCGAACGCTGCGGGCGGCTCCACTTCGTTTCCTGCGAACGCCACCCTTTCACCGCCGACGATCTCGCCCACCTGCACCGGCGCTGGCCGCAGTTCGCCGAACTGTCCGCGGCGCTGCGCGCGCAGTGGCCGGTGCTCGCCCCCGGCCTGCACCGCCTCCACCTCGACGACGAGCGCGTCACCCTGACGCTGTATTTGGGCGATGCGCGCGAAGGCCTGGTGCAGCTCGTCGCCCGGGCCGACGCCTTCTACCTCGACGGTTTTTCCCCGGCCAGGAACCCCGAACTGTGGTCGCCGCAGCTTTGCCGCCTGCTCGCCCGCCTCGCCGCGCCGGACGCGACCCTCGCCACCTGGTCGGTTGCCGGCGCGGTGCGCCGGCACCTGCGCGACGCCGGCTTCGAGCTGACGAAGACACCCGGCTTCGGCGGCAAGCGCCAGATGCTGCGCGGACGCCTGCGAGGCGCCGAAACCGCCGCGGTGCGCTCTGCAGGCGGGCGGCCGGATACCGCCTCCCTGCCGGAGATCCCCGCCGCGGCGCCGCGCCATGCCCTGATCGTCGGCGCCGGTCTCGCCGGCTGCGCGCTGGCCGAGCGCCTCGCCGCCCGTGGCTGGAGCATCGAGCTGATCGACGCCGCCGCCGCGCCCGCCCGCGGCGCCTCCGGCAACCTCGCCGGGGTGCTGCGCCCGCTCCCCAGCGTCGACGACAACCGCATGAGCCGGCTGACGCGCGCCGGCACGCTCTACGGCTGGCGCCACATCACCCGCCTGCGCGCCGCAGGCGAGGCGGTGAAGGCCGAGGCCTGCGGCGTGCTGCATCTGGCGCGCGACGACGCCCAGGCGGCGAAGATGGGCGCCGTGGTCGAGCGCCTCGCCCTGCCCCCCGGCCACCTGCGCTACGTCGACGCCGACGAGGCCTCCACCCTTGCCGGCTGGCCGGTGCCGATCGGCGGCTGGTGGTTCGGCGACAGCGGCTGGGTGCATCCGCCCAGCCTGTGCGCGGCCAACCTCGCCCGTCACGGCGATCGGGTCCGCCCCCATTTCGACCGCAAGCTCGGCGCCCTGCAGCACGACGACAACGGCTGGTGCGCCGTCGACGAACAGGGCGTGAAGATCGCCGGCGCCGCGGTGCTGGTGCTCGCCATCGGCACCGCGGTGCGTGACTTCGTCCCCGCCCGCCTGCTGCCGGTCGGCAGCGCGCGCGGCCAGGTCTCGTTGCTGCCGGCGACCCCCGGCGACGCGCCGCGGGTGGTCGTATGCCGCGGTGGCTACGTCAGCCCCGAAGTCGACGGCCAGCACTGCACCGGCGCCAGCTTCGACAGCGACGACGAGGATGCGGCGCCACGCCTGGGCGACCACGCCGCCAACCTCGCCCGGCTCGACGCCATGCTGCCGGGCATCACCGCCGGGCTCGCGCCCGCCGATGTCGGCGGCCGCGTCGGCTTCCGCCCGACTTCGCCCGACCGCCTGCCGATGGTCGGCGCCCTTCCTGCCGCATCCGCAGTCGCCCCGGCCACCCCGCTCGCCGCCATCCCGCGCCAACCCGACGCCTGGGTGCTGTCGGGCTACGGTGCGCGCGGCCTGGTGTGGTCGGAGATCGCCGCCGAACTGCTCGCCAGCGTGCTCGACGGCGACCCGCTGCCGCTCGAGCGCGACCTGTGCGAGGCGCTCGATCCGGCACGCTTCCTGCTGCGCCCGCCCCGCGCCCCCCAGAGCGCGGACTGACGCAGCCCGCCTGCGGAAATACCCGCAAAAAACGGGCGCAAGCGTGGGCGCCCTCCCCGTCCGTGGGCGCCCTCCCCCTGCCCCACAAGCGCCAGGCCGCCCCTGCTCCGGGTACGGACGGATCGCGGGCGGAAATCAGAGGTGGCGATCGAGGCGCGCGAGCACGCGTTCGCGCCCCAGCACTTCGAGCACCGCGTCGATCGCGGGCGTCTGCGCCACGCCGAGCACGGCGACGCGCAGCGGGATCGCCACCTGCGGCATCTTCAGGCTGTGCTCGGCCATCGTGTCCTTGATCGCCTGCGCCAGTGCAGCCTTGTCCCAGGCGACCTCGGCGAGGCGGCGGCGCAGGCTGGCGAGCGCGGCGCGGGCGGGCTCGGTCAGGTGCTGGCCGATCACTTCCGGCGCCGGATGCACCTCGGCGACGAACAGCTCGACCGCGTCGGCCAGTTCGTTGAGGTTGGCGACCCGGTCCTTGTACAGCGCCACCACCGCTTCCAGGGACACCCCGGTTTCCGGATCGACTTCGCGCCGGGCCAGGCGGTTGGCGACTTCGGCGGCGAGGAAGGCGTCGTCGGCCTTCTTCAGGTACTGGGCGTTGAGCCAGTTGAGCTTTTCGGTGTTGAACTGCGCCGCCGAGGGCGTGATGTGGTCGAGGTCGAACCACTCGACGAACTGCTGACGGCTGAAGACTTCAGCGTCGCCGTGGCTCCAGCCCAGGCGCGCGAGGTAGTTGATCACCGCTTCGGGCAGATAGCCGTCATCAAAGTACTGCATCACGCTCACCGCGCCGTGGCGCTTGGAGAGCTTGGTGCCGTCGTCGCCGAGGATCATCGACAGGTGGGCGTACAGCGGCACTTCGGCACCGAGCGCCTGCAGCACGTTGATCTGACGCGGGGTGTTGTTGACGTGGTCGTCGCCACGGATGACGTGGGTGATGCCCATGTCCCAGTCGTCCACCACCACGCAGAAGTTGTAGGTCGGCGTGCCGTCGGCGCGGGCGATGATGAAGTCGTCGAGCTCGGCGTTACCGATCTCGATACGGCCCTTGACCAGGTCGTCCCACGCCACCACGCCTGTCGTCGGGTTACGGAAGCGCACCACCGGCTGCACGCCTTCGGGCGGCGGCGGCAGGATCTTGCCCGCCTCGGGGCGCCAGCGCCCGTCGTAGCGCGGCTTCTCGCCGCGGGCGCGCTGTTCCTCGCGAAGGCGGTCGAGTTCTTCCGCCGCCATGTAGCAGGGGTAGGCGGTGCCGGCGGCGAGCATCTGGCGGATCACGTCCTTGTACCGCTCCATGCGCTGCATCTGGTAGAACGGGCCTTCGTCGTGCGCGAGGCCGAGCCAGCGCATGCCGTCGAGGATGGCCTGCAGCGCCGCCGGGGTCGAGCGGGCGACGTCGGTGTCCTCGATGCGCAGGATGAAGGCCCCGCCGTGGCGGCGGGCATACGCCCAGGAAAACAGCGCGGTGCGGGCGCCGCCGATGTGCAGGTAGCCGGTCGGGCTGGGGGCAAAACGGGTGCGAACGGGACGGGAGGCAGGCGTTGCGGGCATAGGGGTCGGAAGATCGGCAGGAGGAAAGGATCGAGGGCGTCCGGGACACGGGGCAAGGGCCGGATGCAACAGCCCGGACCGCGAAAGGGCCGAACGCAAAGGGAGCGATTTTACTCCTGATGCCGCCCCGAGGGCCGATCCACCCTTCTGCCACCGCAGCGGCCGGGCGGATGGACCAAGGCCACGCCCCCCGCCCGAATCGCTCCTGTCGCACACCCCGCAAGCGCGTGGCTTTGCGGCGAGGCTGCCGAGCCGGTTCCGCAAACGACCGCTCCGCCAGCGTGAAAAAGTTCCTTCGGCATCCACAGACATGCTTGATATGATCCGGGCCCGCAAAAACACGACCGACTGGCCGATGAATGAATCACAACGCGATGAAGGCCGCACTGGGTAGGGCGCCAGCCGACACGCCCATCTCCCCGATTGCGCACCTGCGCCGCTGCCTGATCGTCGCCCTCCTCTACGCCCTCGCCGGGGGCGCCGCGATGGTACTGCCCCTTTCCTCGGGGTACGCCTCCCCGGTATGGCCCGCCGCTGGGGTTGCGGTCGCCGCCCTGCTGATCTGGGGGCCGCGCTGCTGGCCGGGGGTCTGGCTCAGCGGGCTATCGACCAATCTCTGGTTCGATCCTTCCGCGGCCGGCGCCGGACTCGCGGCGCTGATCGCGAGCGCAGTCACCGCCCAGGCCCTGCTCGGCGCCTGGCTGGCGCGCCGCTATTTCCGCAACGACCTGCCGTTCGCCCACGACTGGAGGCTGGGCCGCGTCCTGATCGGCGCAGGACCGCTGGCCTGCCTCCTTTCCGCCTCATTGAGCACCGCCATCCGCTTCTTCGGTGGCCGGCTCGAGGAGGCCGCGCTGCTCGACGAATGGCTGCGCTGGTGGTCGGGAGACACCCTCGGCGTGCTGCTGTTCGCCCCGCTGAGCCTGCTGCTGTGGCCGGGCGCCCACCCCTTCCGGGTGCTTGGCGGCGGCAGCTACCGCTTCGCCCTGCCGCTGATCGTCACCACCGCGCTGCTGGTGCTCGGCCATCTCGGTCTGGCGCAACTCATAGACCTGCGCGCGCGCAGCCAGACCCACGCCCTGATGGAAGTCATCAGCGACAATGAAACCCAGGCCATCGTCGAAACGCTGCTGCCGCTCCAGGGACTGGCCCACTTCTTCACCGCCAGCCGTGAAGTCACGCGCGAAGAATTCCGCGAATACGCCCACAGCTTTCTCGATCACCCGGCGATCCTTTCGGTGGACTGGGCGCCGCGCATCACCGCCGCCCAGCGCAGCGGCTTCGAAGCATCGATGCTCGCCGAAGGCTTCGAGACCTTCCGCATCGCCGAACTGGACGATCAGGGAGAACTCCAGCCCGCCAGTCGCCGCGCCGAATACTTTCCGATCCTGTACAGCGAGCCGTTCGCCGTCAGCCGCGACGTCCTCGGCCTCGACCACGGCTTCGATCCGTTACGCCGCCAGGCAATGGCCACCGCCCGCGACAACGGCATCGCCGTCGCCTCCGACCGGATTCATCTGCCGCGCACCGGGCGCCACGCCTCGCTGGCCTACATCCCGGTGTGGCGACAGGCCGGCGGCGAACGGCCGCAGCACCCCGCCGGCTACGTGGCCGGCGTCGTCGACATCCCGCAGCTGTTCGCCCCGCTGGTCGAACGCGCCCGCGCACAAGGCCTCGCCGTGCGCATCACCGACATTACCCGGGACAACCCGCCACACCCGCTGATCGACGGCCTGCGCAGCGGCGCCAGCCCCGACTGGCGGCGCGAGTTCCACTTCGGCAGCCGCACCTGGCGCCTGGAAATGCAGCCCGACAGCCCGCCCCGCCTGCCCGGCCCGAGCAGCGAGGAGCGTCTCTTCCTCGGCTTCACCCTGCTCACCGCGCTGCTCGCGGCCTTCGCCACCCTCAGCAGTACCGGCCGCCACGCCCTTATCAACCGCGAGGTCAGCGAGCGCACCGCTCAGCTGCGCAGCGAACTCGACGCCCGCTCGGCGGCCGAGCGCGCCCTGCATCTGAGCGAAGAACGCTACCGCCAGCTGATCGAGCTCTCGCCCCTTGGCATCCTGGTGCAGTGCGATGGCCGCTTCATGTTCGTCAACACCCGCACCCTGGCGATGTTCGGCGCCCGTTCCGCCGATCAGCTGCTGGGCCGCGCCCTCATCGATTTCGTTCACCCCGACAGCCGCGACATCATTCGCGAGCGCACCGAACTGCGCAGCAAAGGGCTGCCCGCTCCCAACCCGACGGTGATCCACTATCACCGCCTGGACGGCTCCTATTCCTGGGCCGAGCTCAGCTCGGTGCCTTACCTGCACGGCGGGCGCCTCGGCTCGCTGATCCTGCTCAACGACATCAGCGCGCGCATCCGTGCCGAAGAGCAGCACGACCGCTTCTTCAACCTCTCCCTCGACCTGTTCTGCATCGCCTCCACCGACGGCCATTTCAAGAGCGTCAACCCCGCCTTCACCCGGATCCTGGGCTGGAGCGAGGAGGAACTGCTCAGTCGCCCGATGTTCGACTTCGTCCATCCCGACGACATTCCCGCCACCCGCCACGAGCTGCAGCACCTGGCGCATAACAACAACAGCACGCTGGGCTTCGAGAACCGCTACCGCTGCAAGGACGGCTCCTGGCGCTGGCTGAGCTGGAAGGCCCTGCCCCAGCCGGGCCAGCTGCTGTTCGCCACCGCGCGGGACATGACCGAGCAGCACCGCGCCGCGCGGCAGCTCACCGAGCTCAATGCCGAGCTGCAGCAGCGCATCGAGGAGCGCAGCCGGACCCTGACCGAGCTGGAAGCCAAAAAGGAGGAAATCCGCGCGGTTCTCGATCACCTGCTCGAATGCGTGATCACCATCGACCGCCACGGCACCATCCGTCGCGTCAACCCGGCGATCGAGCCGCTGCTCGGCTACACCCCCGCGGAACTGCTCGGGCGCAACGTCTCCTGCCTGATGGACAGTCCCCACCGTGACCAGCATGACGGCTACCTGGCACGCTACCTGCAGAGCGGCGAACGCCACATCATCGGCTCCAGCCGCGAAGTGACCGGGCGCCACAAGAACGGCACGGCGGTCAGCCTGGAGCTGAGCGTGTCCGAGTACCGCATCGACGGCGAGCACCTGTTCATCGGCACCTTGCGCGACATCCGCGAGCGCCGGGCGCTGATCGCCAGTCTCACCCAGGCCCGCGAGGACGCCGAGCAGGCCAGCCGCGCCAAGTCGGCCTTCCTCGCCGCCATGAGCCACGAGATCCGCACGCCGATGAACGGCGTGATCGGCCTGATCGACGTGCTCGCCCAGGATGATCTGAACCTCCAGCAGGCCGATCTGGTGAAGACCATCCGCGAGTCGGCGGGCAATCTGCTCAGCATCATCGACGACATCCTCGACTTCTCGAAGATCGAAGCCGGCAAGCTGGAGATCGGTCAGGAGACGGTCGATTTCCCCGCCCTGCTGGAAGAGCAGGGCCGCACCCTGATACCGCTCGCCGAGGCCAAAGGCGTCGATCTCGAGGTACACGTGGAAGCCGGGATGCCACGGTGGATCCACGCCGACCCGCTGCGCCTGCGGCAGATCCTCTGCAACCTGGTCGGCAACGCGATCAAGTTCTCTTCCACCGAACGCAACCCCAGCGCCGGCCGCGGCCGAATCCACGTGCGCGCCCGGGTGCGGGCCGCCACTCCGCTGCAGGTGGTCCTCGAAGTCGAGGACAACGGCATCGGCATCAGCGCAGCGCATCAGCGCAATCTGTTCACCCCCTTTACCCAGGCCGAAAGCTCGACCACCCGCCGCTTCGGCGGCACCGGCCTGGGCCTGGCGATCTGCAAGCGCCTGGTCGACCTGATGAATGGCGAAATCGGCGTCGACAGTTGCCCGGGGCGAGGGTCGCTATTCAGCGTCCGCCTGCCGCTGGAGCCGGCCAGCCCCCCGGCCAGCATCGACCCTACGCCACCACCAGCCCCGTCGGCACGGGGCGACGGACGCAGCCACCGCATCCTGGTCGCCGAAGACGATGCGGTGAACCGCAAGGTAATCCAGCACCAGCTGGCCTTGCTCGGCCATCACTGCGAGATTGCCCGCAACGGCGTCGAAGCCCTGGAGAGGTGGCGTGATGCACCCTACGACCTGCTGCTGACCGACCTGCACATGCCGGAGATGGACGGCTACCAGCTCGCCGGGTGCATCCGCCGCGAGGAAAACGGCGAGCGGCGCATCCCGATCCTGGTCCTCACCGCGAATGCCTTGCGCGATGAAGCCACACGAGCCAAAGCGGCCGGAATGGACGAATACCTGACCAAGCCAATCCGGCTTGCCACGCTGAAAGCGGCACTCGAGCGCTGGCTGCCGCACACGACCGCCGCCGCCGAACCCGCCAAGATCACTCAACCCGGCGCCGCCGCACCGGTCGAGGAGATCCTGCTCGATACGCAGGCGCTGGACACCCTGGTCGGGGGCGACCGGCAGATGGCCGCCGAAGTCCTTCACGACTATGTCGAATCGCTCGATGCACTGGCCATCGAACTCGAAGACAGCTTCGGATGCGGGGACCACGCCGCCATGGGCGCCCTCGCCCATCGCCTGAAGTCGTCTTCCCGGGCCGTCGGTGCCCAACGCCTGGCGCAGCTGTGCAGCCTGCTGGAACAGACCGCAAAAGCGGCCGATAGCGCCACCCTGGCGCACTGCACCAGCGAATTCCGCAGCATCCACGCCGCCACGCGACGACAAATAGAACAGCAGCTGGCCGGCGAACAACCGGCCTGAATGAGACGAGCGCGATGAAAATCCTGATAGTCGACGACGACCCCTTCATCTGCCGGTTGATGAATCGCCAGCTGCAGGCACTCGGGTTCACCGAAGTCACACTGTACGGGCGTGCACGCAGCGCGGTCGAGCACCTGGAACGCGAGCCCGGCGCGGCCGAGCTGATCTTCTGTGATCTGCAGATGCCCGAAATGGACGGTGTCGAGTTCATCCGCCACCTCGTCCGCATCGGCTACCGTGGTGCCCTGGTACTGATCAGCGGCGAGGACGAACGCATCCTGCAAAGCGCGGAGCGCCTGGCACGGGCCGACCGCCTGCGGGTCGCGGGCACGCTCTACAAGCCCGTGTCCAACGAGCAGCTGCAGCGGCTGCTGCAGGCACTACCGGAGGCCAGCGAGGAATGCCTCGCGCCCGCTGCCCCCTACGGCGCCGACGAACTGGCACACGGCATCGCCGCCGGGCAGCTGGTCAACCATTACCAACCCAAGGTCGATCTGCGCAGCGGAGCGGTGGTCGGCGTGGAAGCGCTGGTGCGCTGGCAGCACCCGGAAGACGGGCTGGTCTATCCGGATCGATTCATCGCGGCAGCCGAGGATCACGGCCTGATCGATGCACTGATGCGCGCGGTGCTGCACCGTGCGCTGTGCGATGCCCGGCGCTGCCAGCTGCAGGGTCACGCCCTGCAGCTGGCGATCAACGTGTCGATGGATAACCTCGTGCGTCTGGACTTCCCCGAATTCATCGAGCAGGAAGCCTCGGCCGCCGGAGTGGCGCCGAGCACGCTGATCCTCGAAGTCACCGAGAGCCGCCTGATGAAAAACCGCCAGGCGGCACTGGACATCCTCACCCGCCTGCGCCTGAAGCGCGTCGGCCTGTCGATCGACGACTTCGGCACCGGCCACTCTTCCCTCACCCAATTGCGCGACATCCCTTTCACCGAGCTGAAGATCGACCGCAGCTTCGTCCATGGCGCCTGGCGCGACGATGACCTGCGCACCATTCTCGACGCCAGCCTCGACATGGCCCGCAAACTGGGCATGAAGACCGTCGCCGAAGGCATCGAAGACCACGACGACTGGAACCATCTGCGCGCAGCCGGCTGCGACATCGCCCAGGGCTGGTTCATCACCCGGGCGTTGCCGGTCGAGCAGTTGCTTGCCTGGCTCCACGACCGGGAGATCGGCCGCGCCTCCTTCAATCCGGCCCACAATCTCTTTTGAAAACGCAGCCGGCGGCCGCCCCCCTTTAGCGAAATGCCCTCGCGCAGCGCACACCCAGCCCCGCCAAGGAGAACGACATGAAGCAAACGACGGCCAGCCCTGTTCTCGACCTCGACATGCTCAAGGCGGTGGTCGGCGACGAGCCGGAAGTCATCGCCGACTTCCTCGCCGACTTCCGCCGGGTGGCGACCACGGCCCTCGAAGCGCTGCAAGCCGCCCTCCAGGCCGGAGAGCTTGAGCGCATCTCCGGTCTCGCCCACCGCCTCAAATCCAACGCCCGCACAGTCGGCGCGATGGCCCTCGGGGAGTCGAGCGCCCGTCTCGAGGTCGAGGCCGGACAGGGCCGGCCGATCGCAGAACTGAAGACCTCGATCGAGGCGCTGGAGCGCGAACTTCACACTGTGGCCGGCCGGATCGACCGGCTGCTTGCCTGAAATGTCACGCCCCGATCCACAGGGACCAGACCGTCCCGTCAACCTGTCGGAACGACTGTACAGATGACCCCCACCAAGAGAATTCCTGCGACCATCATGATCGTCACCGACGATCACAACGACGCCACCATCATCGGCAAGCAGCTCGCGCCGGAGTTCGAGCATGTCCTCCTGTCGCTGGACCCGGAGCAGCGCGTCGGGTTCTTCGACCTGCGACCGCCCGACGTCCTGGTGCTGGCCTTCAAGACGCTGAACAAGTCCGAAGAGTTCTACCTGGAACTTTATCGGCTCAGCGAAAAGATCCATCTGCAGCCGCACCGCACCGTCGTCCTGTGCAACAAGCTCAGCGTTCAGGACGCCTACGCACTGTGCCGCAAGGCGGTCTTCGACGACTACGTGATGTTCTGGCCGATGACGTATGACGTCCCGCGCCTGCGCATGTCGGTCCATAACGCCCTGCGCGAACAGCAGGCGCTCAAGCGTACCCCCCCGCTACTCGGCGAGTTCGCCCGGCAGGCGCGGTCGATCGTCGGCCTCGAAGAACTGCTCGAGCAGCAAGCGGGCGAAGGCAACCGGCACATCGCTTCGGTCGATGATGCCGTCATTCTGGCCGAGCAAAGTATCGGCAGCGCGCTGGATCACCTGCACCGTCGCGCCGACCAGGCGGCCCACGACGACCCCGAAGCGCTCCAGAACCTGCAGGAAGACATCGCCCAACTCAAGCAGAACGAGTTGCGCGAGTACTTCAAGGGCCTCACCGAAGCGGTCCGGCCAGTGCGCCAGTGGGCCGAGCAACTGCAGCACGACTGCACACCGCACATCGAGTCGGCCCGCGCCCTCAAGGCGATGGTCAAGGATGTGCGCCCACGCATCCTCCTGATCGATGACGACGAGTTCGTGCACAAGACGGTCGTCCACCAGCTCGAACCGTCCGCATACGAACTGACCGTGGCCTACGACGTCACCGAGGCATTGCGGATTCTCCGTGACACCACGCCCGACCTCGTGCTGCTCGACATCCTGATGCCGGGGATCAGCGGCGTGCAGGCCTTGCCCCGCTTCCGCAAGATGCCCGCGCTGGCAAAAATTCCTTTCGTCATGCTCACCGGAAAGAGCGACAAGCACACCGTCCAAGCCAGCCTCAAGGCCGGCGCCAACGACTTCATCGCCAAGCCGTTCGATCGCGCCACCTTGCTGGGCAAGCTCGACAAGCTCCTCGCCTAGCCTTCCGTGGACACCCCGCCGGCGCGCGAAAATGCGCCGGCGGCCCGGCCTCGCTGCGCCCCGCCCGCCCCTCCGGCGCGGCCCGATCCGCGCGCTTCGGCTTCACCCGGGGCCGCGGGGCCGGCCGCTGGCGATGGCCTCATTCCACCTGGCAGGCCAGCCCCTTCAGGTATTCGCCTTCGGGCACCGCCAGCCCGATCGGGTGGTCGGGCGCAGCCGCCAGGCGGTAGAGGATGCGCGCATCGACGCCAGCGTCGATCGCGGCGCCAGCGACGATCTTCTGGAACAGTTCCTGGCCGATGCCGCCCGAGCACGAATACGTCATCAGGATGCCGCCCGGGTTGAGCAGGCGGAAGCCGAACAGGTTGATGTCCTTGTAGGCGCGCGCCGCGCGCTCGGCATGCGCCGCCGAAGGAGCGAACTTGGGCGGGTCGAGCACGATCAGGTCGAAGCGCCGGCCTTCGTCCTTCAGCGCGCGCAGGGCCTTGAACACGTCGGCCTCGCGCCATTCGGCGCGGCCGGCGTCGAGCTGCGGGTTGAGCGCGAGATTGCGCCGTGCCGACGCCAACGCCGGGGCGGAGGAGTCGATCGAGAGCACCGAGGCCGCCCCGCCGGCGAGCGCCTGCAGCGAGAAACCGCCGGTGTAGCAGAAGCAGTTGAGCACCTCGCGCCCGGCGGCAAGCTGGCCGGTGAGTAGCCGGTTGGCGCGCTGGTCGAGGTAGAAGCCGGTCTTGTGCCCGCCTTCGACGTCCACCTCCATGCGCACACCGTGTTCGACGATCGAGAGCCCGCCCTCAGGCAGCACGCCATGCACGCAGCCGGTGCGCGGCTCCAGCCCTTCGAGTGCGCGCACCTCGGAATCGGAACGCTCGTACACCGCCGCGCAGCCGGTGGCCTGCACCAGCCCGGCGACGATCGCCTCGCGCCATTTGTCGGCGCCCGCGCTGGTGAGCTGCAGCACCACCACCTCGCCATAGCGGTCCGCGATCACGCCCGGCAGGCCGTCCGATTCGCCGTGGATCAGGCGCACACCGTCCTCCCCGCGCAGCGCCGGAATCGCCGCCCGGCGCGCGACCGAAGCGGCCACCACGCGCTTGAAGAAGGCATGGTCGATCGCCGCCTCGGCATCGAAACTCCACACCCGGGCGCGGATCTGCGAAGCGGGCGAGAACGCGGCACGGGCCAGCGCCTTGCCCTCGGCCGCCAGCACCGTCACCGTGTCGCCCGGCCGCGCACGACCCTCCAGGCGCTCGACCGAGCCGGCGAAGATCCAGGGGTGGCGGCGGAACAGCGAACGTTCCTTGCCGGGCTTGAGAATGAGCTGGGCCATGCGGACTCCGGACGATATCGCACAAGTAAGGCGGCGCAGTGTACCGGCTCGCACCGCACTCGCCCATAGCCTGTGCCCATAGCCGGCGCGCAAGCCTGTACCCCGCCGCGATGCACCCCGCCCGCCCGTTCCCCTTCGCGCTGCGCCTGGCCCGGCAAACGCCCCGCCCACCCCGCGCGCGCTGCCGGATGTGCCGCCCCCCGGCGCAGCCCGGGTCCTGCGCCCGCCTCAGCCGCCTGGCGGCGGCGCCGTGCGCGCGGACTTCAGCGCGGCCAGCGCCAGCACCAGCCAGCCCGCAAGCAGCATCAGGCCGCCGGCCGGCGTCACCAGTCCGATGCCCCGCGCACCGGCGAGCGTGATCAGGTACAGGCTGCCGGAAAAGCACAGCGACCCGGCGATGAACAGGCCGCCCGCCGCCGCGGCCAGCCGGCCGGGTTCAGGCCGCTGCGCCAGGCCGAGCGCGACCAGCGCGAGCGCGTGGTACATCTGGTAGCGCACCCCGGTCTCGAACACCGCCAGCATGTCCGCCTCCAGCCGCCCGCGCAGCCCATGGGCGCCGAACGCGCCCAGCCCCACGGCAATGCACGCCGACAGCGCGCCGATGAAAAGAAAAATACGGTTCATCGCAAGCTCAGTTCGAGCAGAACGGATTGATGCAACGCACACCGGTCGGCCTGAAGTCGTCCGTGTTACGGGTGACGACCATCAGGTCATGAATGAGGGCGATGGCGGCAATCTGCTTGTCGATGGGATGCTGTGGACTGGGCGACATGAGCGAACCCCAAAGCTGAGCACAGTCGACGTCAAAACCCAGGATACGGTCTGCGTAGCCGGCAACCACGCCATCCAGCCAGGTCTCGAGTCGGGCGGCCTGCTCGCGGTCGCCGCGGTGACGGATGTGCTCGAGGCCGCGGCGAAGCTCGCCAATGGTCTGCACCGACAGATAAATGTCCTCCGCTGCCAGGGTCGCAAAAAAGGCGGTCACGCCGGCATTGGCACATGCTCCCTTGCGCAGCTCACTGATGATGTTGGTGTCAAGCAAGTACATCAGCCCTGCCTGCAATTGAAATCTTTATCGGCCCCCACGTCGGGCATGCTCGCCAGCACGTCCTTGAAGGTCCGGCGCACCGGTCGGGCGAGCGCCGCGCGCAGAATCTCCCGATGCTCTGCCTCGGCACTTCGGCCATGCCGTGCCGCCGCCTCTTTCAGGGCTTGCGCGACGGCGGGCTCGATGTTTCGAACGACTAGACTGGTCGCCATCGTAAACTCCAGATGATTGCAATGCTTGCAATATAGCGGCGAACCCGGGCATTGCAAAGTGGTTTCCCGCGCCTCACCACCAAGTCAGAGCACCCAGACCCGGCCTGTTTCGACTTCCGCCGCACGCTGGCTATACTCCCCGGCACGTCCAACGAGGAGACCTACCCCCATGAAGCTCGAAACCATCGCCGTGCACGGCGGCTATTCGCCCGACCCCACCACCAAGGCGGTCGCGGTGCCGATCTACCAGACCACCTCCTACGCCTTCGACGACACCCAGCACGGCGCCGACCTGTTCGATCTCAAGGTGCAGGGCAACATCTACACCCGGATCATGAACCCGACCACCGCGGTGCTCGAACAGCGCGTGGCCCAGCTCGAAGGCGGCGTCGGCGCGCTCGCGGTGGCTTC
The DNA here is from genome assembly GCF_001922305.1 of Thauera chlorobenzoica. Taxonomy (NCBI): domain Bacteria; kingdom Pseudomonadati; phylum Pseudomonadota; class Betaproteobacteria; order Rhodocyclales; family Zoogloeaceae; genus Thauera; species Thauera chlorobenzoica. Next base: position 2,402,958 of record NZ_CP018839.1, on the reverse strand, counting down.
GGGCATGGCGGCGATCACCTACGCCATCCAGACCATCGCCGAAGCCGGCGACAACATCATCTCGGCGGCGACGCTGTACGGCGGCACCTACAACCTGTTCGCCCACACCTTCCCCCAGTTCGGCATCGAAGTGCGCTTCGCCGACTACCGCGACCCGGATTCCTTCGCTGCCCTGATCGACGAGCGCACCAAGGCGATCTACTGCGAGTCGGTCGGCAACCCGCTCGGCAACATCACCGACATCGGTCGCCTGGCCGGGATCGCCCACCAGGCGGGGATCCCGCTGATCGTCGACAACACCGTGCCCTCGCCCTACCTGTGCCGCCCCTTCGAGCACGGCGCCGACATCGTCGTCCATTCCCTGACCAAGTACCTCGGCGGTCACGGCAACTCGATCGGCGGCGTCATCGTCGATTCCGGCAAGTTTCCGTGGGCCGAACACAAGACGCGTTTCCACCGCCTCAACGAGCCCGACGTCTCCTACCACGGCGTGGTCTATACCGAGGCGCTGGGCGCCGCGGCCTACATCGGCCGGGCGCGTGTGGTGCCGCTGCGCAACACCGGCGCGGCGATCTCGCCGTTCAATACCTTCCTGATCCTGCAGGGGATCGAGACCCTGGCGCTGCGCATGGACCGGATCTGCGAGAACACGCTGAAGATCGCCCGCTACCTGCAGCAGCACGCCAAGGTCGAATGGGTGAACTACGCCGGCCTGCCCGACCACGCCGACCACGGCCTGGTGCAGAAGTACATGGGCGGACGCGCCTCGGGCATCCTGTCGTTCGGCGTCCGCGGCGGCTTCGAAGCCGGCGGCCGCTTCCAGGACGCGCTCGGGCTGATCACCCGCCTGGTCAATATTGGCGACGCCAAATCGCTCGCCTGCCATCCGGCGTCCACCACCCACCGCCAGCTCTCGCCCGCCGAACTGGCCAAGGCCGGGGTGTCGCCGGACATGGTGCGCCTGTCGATCGGCATCGAGCACATCGACGACCTGATCGCCGACCTCGACCAGGCCCTCGCCGCCGCCTGAACCCGCCCTTCTCCTTCGCAAGGATCCACCCATGAAGCTGTACATCAAGCCCGGCGCCTGCTCGCTGACCCCGCACATCGTGCTCGAGGAAGCCGGCCTTCCCTACACTACCGAAACCGTCGATCTCGGCACCCGGCGCACCGCCGGCGGTGCGGACTACACCACGATCAACCCCAAGGGCTACGTACCGGCGCTGCAGCTCGACAGCGGCGAAGTGCTGACCGAGCTGCCGGCGATCGTCCAGTACCTGGCCGATCTCGCCCCCGAAAAGAAGCTCGCGCCGGCCAACGGCACGCTCGAACGCTACCGCCTGCAAAGCTGGCTGGGCTTCATCGGCACCGAGGTGCACAAGTCCTTCAGCCCCTTCTTCAATCCGGCCGCGGGGGACGACTGGAAACAGGCCGCACGCGCCAACCTCGAGCGCCGCCTCGGCTACGCCGACAGCCAGCTCGCCGGCCGCGCCTATCTGCTGGGGGAGGATTTCAGCGTCGCCGACGCCTATCTGTTCACCGTGCTGAGCTGGGCGAAATACATCGGCCTCGATCTCGCGCCCTGGCCGAACGTCACCGCCTGCCTGGACCGCGTCGCCGCGCGCCCGGCGGTGCGCGCCGCGCTGAAGGCGGAAGGGCTGGTCTAAGCGTTCCGCAGGAGGCCCGCCCCGACGGCTGCGCCGAAGTCGCCGGGGCGGCCGCGGCGCTCAGGCCAGCATGCTGCTGTCGAACAGGCGGAACCCGTCCCGGCCGCCGTGCTTGACCCGGTAGAGCGCAAGATCGGCAAGTTTGACCAGCGCCTGCGGCTCGGCGGCGTCCCGCGGGCACAGCGCGGCGCCGATGCTGGCGCCGATCTCGACGCGGTGGCCGAGCACCGCGTAAGGCGCACGGATCGCATCGAGGATGCGGGCGGCGGCGGCTTCGACGTCGCGCTCGCTGCCGGCGTGGAACTGGATCACGGCGAATTCGTCGCCGCCGAGCCGGGCGACCACGTCGCGTCCGCGCACGTGGCGGCGCAGACGCTCGGCGACTTCGACCAGCAGCGCATCGCCGACCGGGTGGCCATAGCGGTCATTGACCGGCTTGAAGCGGTCGAGATCGATCATCAGGAGCGCCGACAGGTCGTTGCCGCGCACGCCGAGGTCCACCGCTTCCTGCAGCTTGCGCTCGAACATCGCGCGGTTGCACAGCCCGGTCAGCGGGTCGGTCAGCGCCATGCGTTCCAGGTCCAGGCGCTCACCGTGTTCGAGCAGCATTGCACGCAGCAAGGCAGCGGCCTCGATGTCGGTATCCAGCCACGGGCTCGCCCGGCCGCGGGTCTGCTCGCGCCAGACCCGGAACGAAGTCCGCGGGCCGAGCCCAAGCGGTGGAGCACCGCTCTCCGGGGGCGCGGCGGGCCCACCGGCCCAGGCGACGTTTTCCGGCTGCTCGACGCGCAGCAGCACGACGAAATCCTGCCCGCCCAGCGGGAGGTAGAGCAGGCCGCTGGCCAGGCGGAGCAGCGCCGGATTCACTTCCAGCGCCGCGGGGAGAACGTCGTAGGACGAAACCTTCTCGCCCCCGAGACGGTCGAGCCAGCGCTGCAGCACGCTCAGGCTGGCTTCATCGGGGACATCACCGCTGTAATGGTCCCGCCCGTCGAGCCGCGCCCAGCCCCCTTGCGCACCGAAGGCGCCGCGCATCCGTTCGAGCTGGGTGGCGATGGCGTGCCTGCCGCCACCGCTCGCCTGCAGTTCCAGCCTGAGCCGTGCGCGAGCCAGATGATGGGCGTGGCGGGCCTGCTCGTACGCCAGGCGCTGCAGGTCGCTCATGTGGATCGCGGCCACCGTGGCCAGCTGCTCGCACAGCTGGCGGTCGGCGAAGGACACCGCCTTCGGCTCCAGGTGATGACAGGCGATCAAGCCCCAGAGCCGGCCGGCAGCCACCACCGATACGCTGAACGAAGCCGCCACCCCCATGTTCTTGAGGTATTGCACGTGCACCGGATGGACTGCGCGCAGTTCGGCATGGGTGAGATCGACGCTCAGGCCGTCGACCGCGGAGAGCACCGGCACCGGCTCGGCATCGACATCGGCGATGACCCGCTGGCGCTTCACCAGGTACAGGCGGCGGGCATTGGCAGGCACATCCCCGGCGGGGAAATGCAGCCCGAGGAAACCTTCCACGCCGGGGCGCAGGACTTCGTCGATCACCTTGCCGTGCCAGTCCGGCAGAAACCGGTACAGCATCACCCGGTCGTAGCCGGTGACGTCGGCCACCTGCCGCATCAGGGCCCGCGCCGCGGCCTCCTCGGAGTCGGTCGCCGCCAGTGCCGCCACGCCCTGCGCCAGCACCTGCTCACGCTGCCCGAACACGGGCGCGCACCCCGCTTCCAGTTCGAGGACGAGGTGCGGCCCGGCAAGATGCAGCGCGGCGATCAGGCTGCGTCCGTTGCAGCGGAAGGCGCGCAGCCTCGCCTGCGGTGATCCGGGCGCCTGCCGCCCTTCGGCCTCGTCCGGCAACGCCTCCACCAGCGCCCGGAGCCCGGCGGGCAGGGCCGCAGACCACGGAGCCCCCAGCAAGCCCTGCGGGGACAGGCCGAGCCAGGCTTCGACATTGGCCGATACGGCGCAGATGCGCCCACCCTCGCGCTCGATGACGAGCAGTACGCCGAACGGCTGGATGCTGTCGGCCAGGTGAAGCGCAGCGCTCTTGCAGTCACCGAACGGGGCATTGATCACGATGGAGGCTCCGCAGCGAAAAACACGTCGATGAACGTATCGAAAGCGAACCGTGCGCCCTGCACGATGCCTGCCTGCTCGAGCGCATCACGGGGAGGACGGTCGAGGCAGGCGCACAGGGCCGGCCAGGCCGCCGCCGCGATCTCCTGAAAGCGCCAGAAGGCGAAGGCCTGTTCGCAGCCCTGCGGCAGATGCCGGGCCAGGCGGGCGGCAATGACGCGCGCGCCCTGCGTCGAGCCTTCGAGGACGTAGCGGATGCCGAGGCAGGCGCCAGGCCCCAGCGCCGGGGCCGGCCCGGTAGGCTCCGGCGTCACCGCCGGAGACACCTGCAGCGCTGCCAGATCGGCTTGCAGCGCCGGCAGGCGCGGACGGTAGGGCGGCAGGCCGGGCCGGCCGGCCGGCGCCAGCGCCTGGAGGACGGGCTCCACCCGGGCATGGGCGGCGGCGTAGCGCCGAAGCGCGGCGGCGTAGGCCGACGGGGTCAGCCCGGGGCGCATCAGCGCGAGCAGTTCCGGCGCACCGTCCAGGCGGCGGTGCAGACCGGCGGTCTGCTGCCTGAGCAGCGTATGCAGGTCCGGAGTCATGAATAAAGAGACGATCCAGGGGGAAAAACGGGCATCCGCCTTGCGGGCAGTCACCGGAATCGCACAACGCTGCCATCATCATGATACGTAAATGGCGCCAACGGAGAAAATCCCGCTCAGCCATCCCCATCCTCGTCGCTGCAGCCGCTTTCCGCGGCGGCGATTTCCCACGCGTACATCAGGCTGGCCTCGGAAAAACCGAGCCCGGTCTCTTCGTCCTGCCACCAGGCGAGCCCGTTGCCATCCACCCCGTCGAAGCGCCAACGCCGCAACTCGCCGCTGCACAAACGGACCGCATAGATACGACCGGGGATGAGTTTCATCGTCGAACCGACTCCAATTCCAAAGTCCACAGCGTGCCTTTGCAGGCGCGACCGCCCCGGGACATCCCGAGCATCCGCCCCGCCCCCGCTTGATCCGTTTCCATCATAAATCGCGACACCGAAGACGAGGAGACGCACGCGGCAGGCGGGGAAATCACGCTTGACCATACGGAACTGTTTTAGTACTGTTTAGCCACGAACATAAGCGGATACCCCGGCATGTTGCGCATCAGCAAGCTCACCGACTACGGCACCCTGATCCTGGCCCACATGGCCAGCCGTCCGGAACGCCTGCACAGCGCCACCGAACTGGCCGAAACGCTGGGGCTGGGGGTGCCGACCGTGAGCAAGGTACTGAAGGCGCTCGGCCGTCATGCCCTGGTTAACAGCCATCGCGGCGCCAGCGGTGGCTATGCGCTCGCGCGCCCGCCACAACAGATCAACATGGCGCACATCGTGGATGCGCTCGAGGAACAGCCTTTCGGCCTCACCGAGTGCAGCGCCGGCAGCGGACTATGTTCGATGGAAACGGGCTGCCGCATCCGCGACAACTGGCAGCGCATCAACGGCGTGGTCCGGCGCGCGCTACAGGATGTCAGCGTCGCCGACATGATCCACCCCCACGGCCCGGCGGCCGGCATCACCGAACACCGGCTGCACGGCCCCGAGCCTCACCCGGGAATGGCACGCCTGACCAGGCTAGACCAGGAGGACTGACCGCATGAACGCCCCGACCATCACCACCTCCCGCAGCGACGCCCTCGGCGCCTATCTCGAGCAGGACTACACCGCCGGCTTCGAAACCCGGCTCGACACCGACACCGTGCCCAAGGGCTTGTCCGAAGACATCATCCGCCTGATCTCGGCGCGCAAGGGCGAACCCGACTGGATGCTCGAGTGGCGGCTCGAAGCTTATCGCCACTGGCTGACGATGACCCCGCCGACCTGGGCCGCAGTGCACTTTGCGCCGATCGACTTCCAGGACATCGTCTATTACTCCGCACCGAAGTCGAAGAAGGACGGCCCCAAGAGCCTCGACGAAGTCGACCCCGAACTGCTGCGCACCTTCGAGAAGCTCGGCGTGCCGCTGCACGAGCGCGCGCGGCTGGCCGGCGTGGCGGTGGATGCGGTGTTCGACTCAGTGTCGGTAGCAACCACCTTCCAGAAGGAGCTCGCCGAGCACGGCATCGTCTTCTGTGCGTTTTCCGAGGCGGTGAAGAACCACCCCGCGCTGGTGCAGAAGTACCTCGGCAGCGTGGTCCCGCCGGGCGACAACTTCTACGCCGCGCTCAATTCGGCGGTGTTCTCCGACGGCTCGTTCGTCTTCATCCCCAAGGGCGTGAAGTGCCCGATGGAGCTCTCCACCTACTTCCGCATCAACGCCCGCGACACCGGCCAGTTCGAGCGCACGCTGATCATCGCCGAGGAAGGCGCCTCGGTCAGTTACCTCGAAGGCTGCACCGCGCCGATGCGCGACGAGAACCAGCTCCACGCCGCGGTCGTCGAGCTGATCGCGCTCGACGACGCCAAGATCAAGTATTCGACGGTGCAGAACTGGTATCCGGGCGACAAGGACGGCAAGGGCGGCATCTACAACTTCGTCACCAAGCGCGGCGACTGCCGCGGCGCGCGCTCGCACATCTCGTGGACCCAGGTCGAGACCGGCTCGGCGATCACCTGGAAGTATCCGAGCGTAATCCTGCGCGGCGACGACTCGGTGGGCGACTTCCACTCGGTGGCGCTCACCAACAACCTGCAGCAGGCCGACACCGGGACCAAGATGATCCACATGGGGCGCAACACGAAGAGCACCATCCTCAGCAAGGGCATCTCCGCCGGGCGCGGCAGCAACACCTTCCGCGGCCTGGTGAAAGTCACGCCGAAGGCCGAAGGCGCGCGCAACTATACCCAGTGCGATTCGCTCCTGATCGGCGACCGCTGCGCCGCGCACACTTTCCCGACGATCGAGGTGCGCCACCCGGGCGCCCACGTCGAGCACGAGGCCACCACCTCGCGCATCGGCGAGGACCAGCTGTTCTACGCCATGCAGCGCGGCATCAGCGCCGAGGACGCGGTGTCGATGATCGTCAATGGCTTCTGCCGCGAGGTGTTCAAGGAACTGCCGATGGAGTTCGCGGTGGAAGCACAGAAATTGCTGGGCGTGAGCCTCGAAGGCAGCGTCGGCTAAGGACCAAAGGGAGAACGGACATGCTGAAAATCAACAACCTGCACGCTGCGGTCGACGGCAAGGCGATCCTCCAGGGCCTGAACCTGGAAGTGAAGGACGGTGAAGTGCACGCGATCATGGGGCCCAACGGCTCGGGCAAGAGCACGCTCGCCCAGGTGCTGGCCGGGCGCGAAACCTTCACCGTCACCGCAGGCAGCGTGGCATGGGACGGCAGCGACCTGCTCGCCCTGCCCGCCGAGGAGCGCGCGCGCGCCGGACTGTTCCTCGCCTTCCAGTATCCGGTCGAGATTCCCGGCGTCTCCAACGCTTACTTCCTGAAGGCCGCGGTCAACGCGATCCGCCGCCATCGCGGCCTGCCCGAATACGATGCAATGGACTTCCTCGCCCGCGTGAAGGCCGAGATGCAGGCGGTCGGCATGAAGGAGGAGTTCCTCTACCGCTCGGTGAACGAAGGCTTTTCCGGCGGCGAGAAGAAGCGCAACGAAGTGCTCCAGATGGCCCTGCTCGAACCGCGGCTGGCGGTGCTCGACGAGACCGACTCGGGGCTCGACATCGACGCCCTCAAGGTCGTCGCCGAAGGCGTCAACCGCCTGCGCTCGCCCGCACGCTCGATGATCGTGATCACCCATTACCAGCGCCTGCTCGACTACATCGTGCCCGATCAGGTGCATGTACTGTCGCAGGGCCGCATCGTGCGCTCGGGCGGGCGCGAGCTCGCGCTCGAACTCGAAGCGCACGGCTATGGCTGGATCGACGCCGGCAACGCGGCGGGAGCCGCATCACTGCCCGCGGGAGGCCGGTCATGAGCGCCCCCGGATTCTGGCTCGCCGAACACCACCGGGCCGCCGCCGCCCTGCCCGGCGCCGCCCTGCCCTGGCTCGCCACACTGCGCCGGCAGGCGATCGAGCGCTTCGCCGACGAAGGCTGGCCAACCACACGCCAGGAAAACTGGCGCCATACCTCGCTCGCCTTCATGGAAGAGTATCCGCTGGGCACGGGCGCGCACGCCCCGACGCAGGCCGCCCACGCCAGCCTCGCTGCCCTGCGCGCCAGCGACCCCGGAGCGCACTGGCTCGCGTTCGTCGACGGCCGCTTCGCCCCCGCACTGTCGGCGATTTCCGCCCTGCCCGCCGGCGCCCGCATCGGCAGTCTCGCCGATGCCCTGGCGCATGAGCCGGAAGCGGTCGAAGCCGCTTTCGGCCGCGCCGGAGACGGCGACAGCCCGGCCGCGCTCAACGCGGCCTTTGCCGGCGACGGCGCCTGGATCCGGCTCGCCCGCGGGGTCGCGGTGGAGCCGCCGATCCACCTCGTGTTCCTCGGCGGCGGCGCGGCCCACCGCCACCTGCGCAATCTGGTCGTCGCCGAAGCCGGCAGCCAGGCCCGCATCGTCGAGCACTACCCGCAGGGCGGCGAGGCGGCCACGCTGACCACCGCCGTCACCCGCATCGAGGCCGGGGCGGACAGCCGGATCGAGCACATCAAGCTGCAGCAGGAAGGCGAGCAGGCGATCCACCTCGCCACGATCGAGGCCGACCAGGCCCGCGGCGCGGTGTTCGCCTCGCACGCACTGTCCTTCGGCGCCCGCCTGGCGCGCACCGACATCCGCACCCGCCTCGGCGAAGGCGCCGAAGTGCTGCTCAATGGCCTCTACCACGCCGACGGCCGCCGCCACGTCGACCACCACACCCACATCGACCACGCCCGCCCACGGGGCACGAGCCGCGAGTACTACCGCGGGCTGCTCGACGGCAGCGCGCGCGGCGTGTTCGCCGGCCGCATCGTCGTCGCCCAGGACGCCCAGCGCACCGACGCCCTGCAGCGCTGCGACAACCTGCTGCTGTCGCCACGGGCCGAAGCCGACGCCCGCCCCGAACTCGAGATCTACGCCGACGACGTCAAGTGCGCCCATGGCGCCACCGTCGGCCAGCTCGACGAAGATGCGCTGTTCTACCTGCGCGCGCGCGGCGTCGATGCCGGACACGCGCGCCAGCTGCTGACCTACGCCTTCGCCGCCGAAGTGCTCGAGCGCATTGCCCATCCACCGCTGCGCGCGCTCGGCCGCGCCGCCCTGTTCGCCCGCCTGCCCGACGCCGCCCGCCTGGAGGAACTGTCATGAACGCCCCGCTCCCGCCTGCCGGCGCAGGCGCCCGCCACGCCACGCCGGCAGGCGGCGCCCTGCCCGGGATCGCCGCCGACTTCCCGATTCTCGCCCGCCCGGTGCATGGCCGCCGCCTGGTGTACCTCGACAACGGCGCGACCACGCAGAAGCCCGAAGCGGTGATCGAAGCCGAGCGCCGCTTCTACCGCGAATCCAACGCCAACATCCACCGCGGCGTACACCGGCTGTCGCAGCACGCCACCGAGCTCTACGACGCCGCCCGCGCCACTGTGCAGCGCTATCTCAACGCCGCGCACGCCGAGGAGATCGTGTTCACCCGCGGCACCACCGAAGCGATCAACCTGGTCGCACACAGCTGGGGGCGCAGCCGGCTCGAAGCCGGCGACGAGATCCTGCTCACCACCCTCGAGCACCACTCCAACATCGTTCCCTGGCAGCTGCTGTGCGAGCAGACCGGTGCGGTACTCAAGGTGGTCCCGGTCGATGAGAGCGGCACGCTCGAGCTCGCCGCCTTCGATGCGCTGCTCGGGGAACGCACCCGGCTGGTGGCGATCACCCACGTGTCGAACGCGCTCGGCACGGTGAACCCGGTCGCCACCCTCACCGCCAGGGCACACGCCGCCGGTGCGGTGGTGCTGATCGACGGCGCCCAGGCGGTGGCCCACCAGGCCGTGGACGTGCAGGCGATCGGCTGCGACTTCTACGCCTTTTCCGGGCACAAGCTGTACGGCCCGACCGGCATCGGCGTGCTCTACGGCCGCGCCGGGCTGCTCGCGGCGATGCCGCCGTGGCAGGGCGGCGGCGACATGATCCGCACTGTCGCCTTCGAGCGCAGCACCTTCGCCGAGCCGCCGCAGCGCTTCGAGGCCGGCACCCCCAACATCGCCGGGGCGATCGGGCTGGCGGCGGCGATCGATTACGTGAGCCGGATCGGCCTGGCACGCATCGCCGCCCACGAGCACGCCCTGCTCGCCCACGCCAGCGCCGCGGTGGGCGACATCCCCGGGGTGCGCCTGGTGGGTACGGCGCAGGACAAGGCCGGTATCCTGTCCTTCCTCGTCGATGGCATCCACCCCCACGATCTCGGCACCATACTGGATGCGGAAGGGGTGGCGATCCGCGCCGGCCATCACTGCGCGATGCCGCTGATGACGCGCTTCGGCATTCCCGGCACGGCCCGCGCCTCGTTCGCGATGTATAACGACATCGACGACATCGACGCCCTGGTCGCCGCGATCCACAAGGCACAGGACCTGTTCGGCACGAGGAGGCCGGGATGAACGACAAGCAGGATGCGCTGCGCGAGCTGTACCAGGAAGTGATCTTCGACCACAACCGCAACCCGCGCAATTTCCACAAGATGGCCGACGCCGACCGCCACGCCGACGGCCACAACCCGCTGTGCGGCGACCAGCTCACCGTGTACCTGCGCGTCGCCGACGGCATCGTGCACGACGCCAGTTTCGTCGGCCACGGCTGTGCGATCTCCACCGCCTCGGCCTCGCTGATGACCGAAGCGGTCAAGGGCAAGCCGGTCGAAGAAGTCGAGGCGCTGTTCCGCGACGTCCATGCACTGCTCACCGGCGGTCAAGGGGCAGAAGCGCCGGCGCGCGACGTCGGCAAGCTGGCGGCGCTGTCCGGGGTGAAGGAATTCCCGGCGCGGGTGAAGTGCGCCACCCTGGCCTGGCACACCCTGCACAACGCGCTCGGCGGCGAGCACGGCACCGCCCACACGGAATGACGCCCCCGGACACCGGGGACACGAAAGGAGAAGCCCATGGGTGAGCGTTACGGCGAAACCGAATCCCGCGTGCTGCTGCGCGACTGCGCCGCAGTCAGCGTACCCTGGGGCGAAGCCGCAACCCTGGAGGGCGGCGGCTTCGCGCTGGTCACCCAGCGCCTGGGCGGCTCGATCACGGTGATGAGCGGCGGCAACCTGTACCGCATCGACGAGCGCAACGCCGATGCCCTCGGTCTCGAGCCGCAGGCGATCGCCCCGCCTCCGGCCGCAGACGGCACGATCGACGCCAGGAGCATCGAGCGCGCGGCGTGGGCGCAGCTGGCCACCTGCTACGATCCCGAGATCCCGATCGACATCGTCAATCTCGGCCTGGTCTATGCCTGCACGGCCGAAGCGCTGGCCGACGGCCGCTACCGGCTGGCGGTGAGCATGACCCTGACCGCGCCCGGCTGCGGCATGGGCACGCTGATCGCCGACGAGGCGCGCGCCAAGCTGCTCGCCATCCCCGGCGTCGCCGAAGCGGAAGTCAGCCTGGTGTGGGACCCGCCGTGGAGCCGCGAGATGATGAGCGAAGCGGCCCGGCTGGAAATGGGCCTGTCCTGAAGCGGCGTTTGCGCCTGCTCAAGTTCCCGACCGGAACGGCGCTGCTATGCTCGCGCCGCGGTGACCGACGCCGCCCTGCCCTTTTTTCTTTGTTTCATTCCCCGCCTCCCGGAAAGACACCATGCGCCTGGCTCTCACTCTTGCTGCAAGCCTGCTCGGCGGCCCCGCCCTTGCCGCCCCTGCCGCCATCGACCCGCCCCAGCGCATGCCCGGGCTGTGGCTGATCAACACCACCCCGGCCGAATCCCCGGCGAGCGTCCCCCACTTTCACCTGTGCATCGGCGCCGGCGAGGACGATGTCCTGCGCCATCCCGGCAGCGCGTTCGATGGCTGCAGCGAGCAGTCGTGGTCGCGGGACGCGCATTACACCTACTACCGCGCGGTGTGCACGGTGAACGGCGGCAGCGCACGGGTGGAAGGCCGCTTCAGCGGCGACTTCATGTACAACTTCCAGGGCGAGCTCGACACCCGCCACGGCGGGGCAGGCGACGGCGCGACCACCACGCTGGCGATCGAGGGGCGCCGCCTCGGCCCCTGCAAACCCGGCCAGGCTCCCGGGAAATTCCTCATCCGGGGGCGTGACGGGGTCGGCAACCTGAACGTGGGCGAGCCGATCAGGTCACGCTGACCGCGGCGCAGCGGGCGCACCGCTGCGGCTTCGCCCCGCGGTTCAGCGCAACGAGAACGTCACCTGGCCACCCTCGCCGGCCGCCTCGACCCGGGGTTCGAGAACGAAGATGCGCTCGCCCGGGACCTTGCCTTCTTCCACCAGCCAGTCGCGCACCCCCTGTGCCCGCCGCTGGGCAAGCGCGCGCAGCTCGGATTCGCCGACGGCGACGTCGGCCCGGATCAGCGCTTCCATTTCCGCCGGCGGCAGATCCTTGGCGAGGCCGATCAGGTTGCGCGGCTTCTTGAAGTCGGCCTCGCGGTAGGCCTTCTTCAGCAGTTCGGGATACTCCCCGGCGCCGATCTCGATCTCCTCGATCGATGGGACCTCTTCCCCGCGCGCGATCAACGCCTTCAGCTTCTGCGCGCGCACCGCCCGCTCGAGGCCGGTCTGGCGCAGGCCATCGCGGTCGACCGCCGGATCGGCGCGGCCGATCACATCCAGGCGCAGCGCCGGGCGCTCGATCAACGCCTGCGCCAGGGTGGCGAGCTTGTCGTGCTGGGCCTCGCCGGGGCGGGCGCTACCCGGCGCCAGCTCGAGAAAGGACAGTTCCTCCCCGCCGCCCAGGGCCGCGCCGAGCAGCGCGAACGGCGACGTGATGGCCTTGCCGATCAGGTTGAACAGCATCTTCACCACCAGGCCGAAAACACTGAACTCGGGGTCGTCCAGCGTGCCGCTCACCGGCAGGCGCAGGTCGATCTCGCCGCGGCCGTTCTTGAGCAGCGCGACCGCCAGCTGCACCGGCAGGTTCACCGCATCCGGGCTGTCGACCTTGTCGCCGAAAGTCAGCTGGTCGAGGAAGATCCGGTTGGTCGCCGTCAGCCTGCGGTCCTCGATCTTGTAGTTCAGCTCGGCCGACAGCTTGCCGCGGGAGATGCCGTAGCCGACGTACTTGCCCGAGTAGCCCGACAGCCCGGTGAGTTCGAAATCCTTCACTGTGGCGAGGATGTCGAGGTGGGCGTCCTGGCGGAAGGGGTTGAGTTCGCCGGTGATGCTCAGCGGCGCGGCCTTGTCCACCTTGCCGCTGAGATCGAGCCTGGCGATCGTGTCCTCGGCGGTCGACAACCCCACCAGCGCACCGGCCAGATCGGTCAGGTTGGCATCGTAGTTCGGCCGGATGAAGCGGTCGCTGAAGGCGACGTTGCCGCGCTTGATCTCGATGCGCTCGATGCGCACCGGCGGCGGGGGCGCAGCCGGCGGCGCCAGCTCGACGCTGCGCGCGGTCGATGCCGCGCCGGCTGCCTGCGCCGCGCCGCCGCCCTCAGGCTCGGCCGACGCGGGAGACGGGACGGCTCCGGCCTGCGCTTCGCTGCGCAGCGCGCCGATCTCGCGCAAGTTGAGCCGACCGTTCTCGTCCAGGATCAGCCGGGTATGGAAGTCATCGAGCGCGACACGCTCGATGGCGAGCGAGAGGGGCTCGAGGCGGGCGTCGATCCCGCCCACGCGCAAGGTGCGCCAGCGCACGAAATCGGTCGCGTTCAGGCGATCGACCGAAGCGAAGTCGGCGACCCCCAGATCGCCGCGGAAAGCGCCCAGCAACTGTCCCCGGCGCCCGCTCCGGAGGGTGAGCCGGCCCTGGCTGCTGAGACTGCCGCGCGAGATCGCGACGTTCGTCTGCTCGAGCACGTAGGGCTGCAGCGGGAGCAGGTCGACGCTGCGCAGGTTCAGGCGCAGATCGGCCTTCAGCGGCGCCAGCGCCAACGCCCCCGAGATACCAACCCGGCCACGCCGGTTAAGGCGGGAATCGAGCTTGATCCGGCTGCTGTGGCCCTTCGCGGTGGAAAAACCGTCGAGTTCGAACTGGATGTCGTTCACCGTGGTGAGCACCGGCTTCGCCGCCGTCCGGTCCTCGATCCGGAGTGAGGCGGCCTGCAGCGCCAGCTTGTCCACCGTCACCGTCCACGCTGGCGCCGCCGGTTTCGCCGTGCGCCCCCCGGCTGCGCCGTTGCGCGTGGCGCCCGGCGCGGCCGCGAGCAGGCGCATCAGGTCGAATTCGCCGTTTTTCTGGCGGACCGCGGACACCGCCGCGCCCCTGGCATCGATTCCCGCCACCGCCAGCGTGCGCCCGGCCAGATCGAGGCTGGCCTCGCGCACGTCCACCTCCGGCAGCTTCACCGCGGCATCCTTGCTACCTTTGAGCGCAAGGGCGAAATCACGCAGCGACAGCGCCTGGGCGCCGAATCCGAATACGGGTTCGCCCCCGGCCCCGCGCGCGGCGCGGTATTGGACGCTGCCGCCGAGGCGGCCTGCGCGCACCTCGGCGCCGGGCAGGACGTCCGCGAGGTAGGGGGCATAGCGCGCCAGCTGGAGCGCTTCGAACTGGAGCTGGCCATCGAGCTCGAAAGGCTGCAGGCGCAGCTGGGCTTCGTGGTGGAAGCTCTCGCCGGCATCGCTGACGTAATCGAGGCGGACCCCGGCGGGCAGCTCGCTGACGGTCGCCAGGTCGCGCACATCGAGGTTGATCGCTTCGATGCGGGTGTGAAAAGGCGTGGCCAGGCTGCGATCCTCGAAACGGATCACGCCGTCACGGACGCGTGCGAGCGCGAGAAGGAAATCCGGGCGCCCGACAGCGGCCCCCGGGAGTGCCTGCGCTGCGGCGCGGGCGCCATCTTCCGCCCCCGGCGCGGTCGCCGCTTCCTGCGCTGCCTGGGCCGGCGCCGACTTCGGCGTCCGGGGCGGTTCCGGCGGCAGGAGATCGAGCACATTCAACCCCCCGCTCTGGAGCCGGACGAGGTCGAGCTCGGGCTGTGCCAGGCGCAAGCGGGTGAAGTGCCAGCGCCCGGCCAGAGGCTGCACATCGGCAAGCTCGAGCTCGAGCTCGGCGGCGGCGGCCACCGGCGCGCCCCGCTGATCCTGCAGCACGAGCCGGTCGATCTGGAGCGGGCCGCGCAGCGTCAACTCGGGCGCGGCATCCGGCGCCTGGCGGAACGACACTTCGAGATTGGTGCTGAGCAAGGCCGAAGGCAGGCGAAAGCGCTGCTCGCCGGGCAGGTAGGCGAGCCAGGGAGCCAGGTCGAACGCCTTGAGCACCACGTCCACCACGGTTTCCTGGCTCTCGGCGAAAGGTTTGGTGCGCGCGCTGAGCAACAACGGGTCGCCATTGAGGGTCGCCGACAGCGAAGGTTCGACGAAGACCTCGATCCGCACCGGCAGATTCGACACGAAAGGCACGCCGAGCGCGATGTCGGCGAGCTCGTGGGTAAGGCCCCGCGGCCGGTCCTCGACCGTGATGTGCCCGCCACGAATGCGGATGTTGCCAATCGAGAACGGCAGCGCCGCGCCCTCACCGGCAGCGCGCCCCCCCCCTCCCGAGGCCGCGATGCGCGCGGCGACATCGGCCCAGTTATGCCCGCCGTCCTCGCCGAGGGCCAGCTTGAGGCGGGGCGCGACCAGCATCAGTTCGTGCAGCACCGGGCCCTGGCGCACGATCGACTCGATTTCGAAGTTGGCGCGCAGGGACTCGAACGCCAGCGCTTCGCCCTCGCCCCCCGCTTCCATCACCTTGAGCCCACCGACCTCGGCGCTCAGGCGGAAAGGATTGATCAGCACGCGCTCGATGCTGACCTCACGACCGAGCATATCGGCGAGCAGCGTCTGCGCGTAATGGCGGGCGATCGGTGGAACCGCCAGGTAGGCGACGGCGGCTACGGCCAGCACTGCCCCCGCGAGCCACAGCGCCCGCCGGCGCGGGCCGGCGCTCGAGTCGGTGGTGGTATCAGACATGGAAGGCTCCAACGAGTAAGTTTGTAAGGCATGTCGCAACAGGAAACGCTGCACCGGATAGCGCTCCGCAAGCACCACCGCGCCGCTGCCGGCCCCCACGCGGAGGCAGCCCCGGAACACCGCTTGCAGCTCGGCCGGCGGGCGCGATTCTATCGGTCTTGGCCGCGCTCACGAAGTCGATTTCCCCCAAAGAAACGGTCTTTCCGGCATGGCAGCTCGATCCTGCCCGGGAATCGGTCGGCTCACCCCTCCGCGACCCCGGAATGGCGAGCGGAGCTGCGCAGCAGGGGGAGAAAACTGACCGCCTGGAGCACGATCAGGCCCGCGAAACTGAACCTTAGCGCCGTCCCCAGGCCGTACCCCTGCGACTGCAGCAGATCGAGAGCGAGACCCAGCCCCCACTGGAGCGCGAACGCGCCAACGAAGGCCATCAGGTTGATGGCCGTGCTCACGCGCCCGAACAGGCTCGGCGGAAAGGCACGCGAAGCCGCCAGATAGGTCTGTGAATTGGCGGCGGAAAGCATCCCGAACACGAACCACAGCAGTGGCAAAGACCCTGTCGAGGACAGGATCGCGACCTGCACCACGAGCACGCCGGCATAACCCCAGCGCAGCAGTGCGAGCGCCTCGATACCCCTGCGCGCAAGCCACACGCCCATGAAGCCGATCGACAGCTGCCCGCACAGGCTGCCCAGATTGAGCACCACCAGCATCACCGCGGCCTGGCCCAGATCGAAGCCGTTGACGTGCATCAGCCAGGGTACGGCCCACAGGCTCTGCAACGCCATGAAGCCACCGACGAAGAATGCCGAGGACGCGGCAAAGCGCAGGAAGGCCGGCGTCACGTAGATCCCCGCCACCACCTGCAGCGCATTGCCGAGCGAGCCCCGCGGCGCGCTGCGGCCGCGGCCGGCATCGGGCAACGAGCGCAGCAGCAGCACCGATGCGAGGAGCGCAGTCGCGGCGATGATCCAGAACACGCCACGCCAGCCGAGAAACGGCAGCACCGCCTCCAGCGGCACGCTCGCGGTGAGGGCGCCGAAGGCCCCCGCTGCCATGATGAAGCCGATCATCGAACTCTGCCGCTCCGGCGGATACCACAGCGCAAACCCTTTCAGCGCCGCCATCAGGCAGGCCGACACGCCGGCCCCGATCAGGGCTCTGGCCAGGCCGAGGCTGCCGAGCGAGTCGCCGAGGGCAAACAGGCCGGAGCCGAGCGCGGTGAGCAGCAGCAGCGCCGCTTCCACCCGGCGCGGGCCGAAGCGGTCGAGCGCCATTCCGACCGGGATCTGGGCCAGGGCGAAAGCGAGAAAGTAGGTACTGGTGAGCAGGCCCAGGCTGGCTGCGGTCAAACCCAGCTCTTCGGTCAGGGCGGGCGAAATGACCGCATTCACCGTGCGCAGCAGGTAGGACAGGTAATACCCGAGCGCAAAGGGCAGAAAAATCCGCACCCATGCACGAGACTGACTGGCGCCCCCCCGGCCGTCATCGCTCATCCGGACCCTCCACAGCAAAAGAAGCCATTATCCCGTTCACCCGCTCACACCATGCAATCTGCAAGGATGATGCCATGCAAACAGTTGATGCCCAAACGCTCTTGACTTGCATCAATGCCCTTCCACGGTCGCTGCGGAGAATGCAGCCCATCGACCACAGGAGGCAATGATGACCACGATTTCCGAGCTGATGACCCACGACCATCGCGACTGTGACCACGTTTTCGCGCGTGCCGAAGAGCTCGCTTCGGATGGCGACTGGGCGGGCGCGGCAGAGTCGCTCACCGAATTCTCGAATGCGCTCAGCGCCCATTTCGAGGCCGAGGAAACGAAGCTTTTCCCGGCTTTCGAAGCCGCCACCGGCATGACCCAGGGCCCCACCGCGATGATGCGCAGTGAACACCAAGGCATGCGCGAAGTGCTTGCAGCGCTGCAATACGCGCTCGACAAGCAGGACGCGGACGACTTCGCCGGCGAGGCCGAGACCCTGCTGATCATGATGCAGCAGCACAACATGAAGGAAGAGAGCGTGATCTACCCGATGCTCGACACCCGTCTTCCGGCCGAAGAGCAGCAGAACCTGTCCACCGCCGTCGGCAAGCAGCTGAGCGGGGCGCGCAACGCATGAGCGACCGTGTCGTCGATGCGCGCGGCCTCGAGCCGCCGGAGCCCTTCGAACGCGCGATGGAAGTGCTGCTGACGCTGGCCAAGGGCGAAGAGATGCTGCTGATCCTCGACCGCATGCCGCATCCGCTGCTGCGCATTCTCGACCGCGACGGCTATCGTCACGCTGAAGCCTATCGTGACGACGGCGCGGTCGAAATCCGCATCGTCCAGCCATGATGGCCCGCCCTGCCATGGGCGGTGCAGCGCCCGGCCTCGCCTACGATGACACCCCTCCGTTCTCCGCGCCGCTGCGGTTTTTCCTGACCGCACCGCTGTTCGCCATCGCCGCCGGCGCGGTATTGCTGTTCGGCGGCGACATCCTGGTTTCACGCTGGACTCCGGGCGCGCTGGCCATCGTGCACCTGTTCGCTGCAGGGTTCATGCTCCAGGTCATGCTCGGCGCCCTGGTGCAGGTCATGCCGGTGGTCGCCGGTGCCAGCATGCCCGCACCACTTCGCACCGCCGGCACCACCCACATCCTGATGACGCTGGGCACGGCTTCGCTGGCATACGGCCTCGGTGCAGGCCATCCCGACATCCTGCTGGCCGGAGCGGGCATGCTCCTGCTCGGCCTGGCGACTTTCCTCGGCGCCGCAATCGTCGGCCTGCGCAAGGGGGCGACGACGGGCACGAATACGCGCACGCCGCGCGACCTGCGGCTCGCCTTCTTCGGACTCGCCGTCACCGCCACCCTCGGCCTGCTGCTGTCGCTGACGCTCGGCCGCGGCCTCGAACTGCCGCTGCCGCTGCCCACGATGGTCAATCTGCACGCCGGCTGGGGCTGGATGGGCTGGGCCGCGGTGCTGCTCGCCGCCACCAGCTGGGTCGTCGTGCCGATGTTCCAGATTACCGCACCCTACCCGCAGCGCTTCACCACGTTCTGGGCCCCCGCAGTCACCGCACTGCTGCTCGTCTGGTCGGCCAGCGCATTTTTTTCCGGTGCGGACTGGCCCGGCATCGCCGCAGTGATCGCTCTCGCGCTTCTGGGCGCAGGCTATGCCGGGATGACCTTGCGACTGCAGGCCGGTTCGCGCCGCAGCAAGCTCGACACCCCTTTCCTCGCCTTCCGCCAGGCGATGCATGCCGCGCTGGCCGGCATCGTCGTCCTGCTCCTCGCACTGTGGACCGATGCCGACTACTGGCCGGTGCTCGCCGGGATCCTGGTGTTGCACGGAGGCTTCGGCGGCGCGATCACCGCGATGCTTTACAAGATCGTGCCCTTCCTCGCCTGGCTGCACCTGACCCAGAGCGGCGTGAAGGCTCCCAACATGAAGAAACTGCTCCCCGACGTGCACATCCGGCGCCAGCTGAAGGTGCGTACGCTCAGTCTCGGCGCGCTCTGCATCGCGGTCTTCGTGCCGTTTCTCGCGCCGCTCGCCGGAGCCTTGCTGATGGTGGAATTCGGCTGGCTGCTGCTCAACCTGGTCCGTGTCGTGCGCGCACGCCGGACTGCGCTCCTGGCAGCGCCCACTCGAGCTGAAAGCCGCGCTGGCGGGTGATCCGGCGCTTTTCAGCGATTGCCCGTCCGGCATCGAAAAATCTCCAAAAGGTGTTTGACGGCGGGTCTTTCGGACTGTATAGTTCGCGGCTCTCGGGGTGTAGCGCAGTCCGGTAGCGCGCTTGCTTTGGGAGCAAGATGTCGGGGGTTCGAATCCCTCCACCCCGACCAGCTCACACTCCGATTGCCCGCAGGAAGCTGCCCGTAGCTCAATTGGATAGAGCACCGGCCTTCTAAGCCGGGGGTTGCAGGTTCGATCCCTGCCGGGCAGGCCAGAAAAGTTTCGGGCTGCGGTTTCACCGCGGTTCATCAGTGGCGGCATTAGCTCAGTTGGTAGAGCACTGGATTGTGGCTCCAGAGGTCACCGGTTCGAAACCGGTATGTCGCCCCATAATATTCAAGCGCTCGAAAGCGCTGTACTGCACAGGCTGAAAAGCGCAGATCACCGCGCAGCCACCAGCCCCGGAGCCCATCAACGAGATGGCCCCAACGATCCCCGCCAGGCGCCACGCCGAGCGGGTTTTTGTTTTTTGGCCCCCGCTCTTGCCGCGCATTCTCGCCGCCATCTCACGCCAGCGAGTCTGCCAGCCGGCACCGCCCGCCGTTTCGGACCGGCCACCCCGGAATTCGGCACGACCTAACACAACGTAATACACCCGTTACATTTCTCTGTTATAAATGCAGCCTTTCCATTCGCCCCCACGGAGCCCATGAAAAGCCACACCACTGAGAGCATCCAGAGCACCAATCCACGCTTTCACCGCCTCCGGAAGGATGGTCTGTATCACCCGATTCCGTTCATGTTCGTCACCGACAGGATGTGCGACGACATCCTTGATGAGCGTGAAATGCTACTGGCTTCATTACCCGCCGCAACACACCCCCGCCAAAAGGCGCTGTTCACCAGCAGCGACCCCAAGGCCAGCTCCAGAGCATTCAAGCATCTGCTGCGCAGGTTCGGCTACCCCTTCATCAACCGGCTCACCACCTGACGTCACCGGCCCTCAGCGGCTCGCCGCGACCGGCGCCTTGTACGGTACGGAACGGGCACGGCATGCCGCACAGCCCCGTCGAGCCCGCCCCCGGATCGAAAACACCAGTGAGCGGAAAAGCGCCGATGCCGTTGCTTCAAGCCGTCAGCGACAGGCGTTGCATCAGCTGCGAGCGCTGGCACGGCCGCCGCAGAGCGGGCGACGAACCCGACACCGTCGAAGTCGCATCGGGCGCCACCAGAGGGCTCTGCATCGACGGCCCCTGGCACCGCAGCATCCGGGGAGTACGCAATGCCTGCGGCCAGTGGCTACGCTGGTCCGGCCTGGCCGGGAAGCCGGCGCCCCCGCCACGCTAGGATCACGCCGCCGCTCCCTTCGCCGCCCTCCCTTTCCAGCGTACCGCATAGCGAACCTTGCCCCCTTCGACAACGCACAGCGCTCGGCACAATCCATTGCTCTCGCATGCCGCGGCCTGGCAGGCGCCTTTGCTTGCCGTGCCTGCCTGATTCTGCTATTAAGTCGGGTCTCTTCATTCACCAACCTACGGAAGTTGATTCATGGCTGACGATACCCTGCACAAGCAATTCCCGCCCTACGTACCTGCAGCCGGCGAGGAATACATGAGCGAAAAGCAGCTGGCCCACTTCCGCGAGATCCTGAGCTCGCTGAAGGGCGAGCTGATGGAAGACATCGAGCGCACCGTGCACACCATGCAGGACGAAGCCACGGTGTTCGCCGACCCCAACGACCGCGCCAGCCAGGAGTCGGACATCGCCCTCGAGCTGCGCAACCGCGACCGCGAGCGCAAGCTGATCAAGAAGATCGACGAGGCGCTTGGCCGCATCAACGAGGGCGAGTATGGCTACTGCGACAGTTGCGGCGTGGAGATCGGTCTGAAGCGCCTGGAAGCCCGCCCGACGGCGACCATGTGCATCGACTGCAAGACGCTGGAAGAGATGCGGGAACGCCAGGTGGCGAAGTAAGCACGCCGTGCTCACCGGCGCATGCCTGACGGCAATGAAAAAAGGACGCGGCAGCGTCCTTTTTTCATGTGTGCTTCATGTGTCCGAAGGGGAACCGCCGCCCGTAAAGCCCGGGCGGCGAAGATCCGGCCCCACCCGGGCGGTCAGGCGTTTTCGCTCAGCAGCGCCTTCATGCTCAGACGGATCTTGCCGCGCTCGTCGGTCTCGAGCACCTTGACGCGCACCGACTGGCCTTCCTTGACGTAGTCGGAGACATTATTCACCCGCTCGTTGGCGATCTGGGAAACGTGCAGCAGGCCGTCGCGTCCCGGCATGATGTTGACAATCGCACCGAAATCGAGCAACCGCACCACCGTACCTTCGTAGATCTTGCCGATCTCGACCTCGGCGGTGATCGCCTCGATCTTTGCCTTCGCCGCCTGCGCACCTTCGGCGCTCACCGACGAGATCTTGATCGCACCGTCGTCCTCGATCTCGATCACGGTGCCGGTCTCTTCCTGCAGCGCACGGATTACCGCACCGCCCTTGCCGATCACATCGCGGATCTTCTCGGGGTTGATCTTCATGTTGATCATGCGCGGCGCGTACTCCGAGACCTCGCCGCGGCTGCTGCCCAGCGACTGCTGCATCAGGCCGAGGATGTGCAGGCGGCCTTCCTTGGCCTGCTCGAGCGCGGCGTGCATGATCTCCTTGGTGATGCCCTGGATCTTGATGTCCATCTGCAGGCCGGTGATGCCGTTCTCGGTGCCCGCGACCTTGAAGTCCATGTCGCCGAGGTGGTCCTCGTCGCCCAGGATGTCGGTCAGCACGGCGAAGCGGTTGCCGTCCTTGATCAGGCCCATCGCGATGCCGGCGACGTGGTTCTTGAGCGGCACGCCGGCGTCCATCATGGCGAGCGAGCCACCGCAGACGGAGGCCATCGACGAGGAGCCGTTGGACTCGGTGATCTCGGAAACCACGCGCACGGTGTAGGAGAACTCTTCGGGCTTGGGCAGCATCGCCACCAGCGAACGCTTGGCGAGTCGGCCATGGCCGACTTCGCGGCGCTTGGTGATGCCGAAGCGGCCGGTTTCGCCGGTGCAGAACGGCGGGAAGTTGTAGTGGAGCAGGAAGCGCTCGCGGTACTCGCCGGCGATGGCATCGATGATCTGTTCGTCGCGGCCGGTGCCGAGCGTGGCCACGACCAGGGCCTGGGTCTCACCACGGGTAAACAGTGCCGAGCCGTGGGTGCGCGGCAGCACCCCGGTGCGGATCTCGATCGGGCGCACGGTGCGCGTGTTGCGCCCGTCGATACGCGGCTCACCGTTGAGGATGCGGCTGCGCACGATGCCCGACTCGAGGTTGAAGAAGATGTCCTTGAGCTCATTGACCGAGGGCGCGTTCTCCACCCCGTCGGTGAGTTGTGCGATCACCCGCTTGCGGATCTCGGACAGACGCGCCGAGCGTTCCTGCTTGCTGGTGATGCGGAAGGCTTCTTCCATCTCGGCCTTGGCGAGCTCGGTGACCCTGGCGATCAGCGCCTCGTTGGCCAGCGCCGCCTGCCAGTCCCACTCGGGCTTGCCGGCGACTTCGACCAACGCGTTGATCGCATTGATCGCGGTCTGCATCTGCTCGTGACCGAACACCACGGCGCCGAGCATGACGTCTTCGGGCAGCTCCTGGGCCTCGGACTCGACCATCAGCACCGCAGTCTGGGTACCGGCCACGACCAGGTTCATCTGGCTCGCCTGCAGTTCGGTGGCGGTCGGGTTGAGGACGTACTGGCCGTCGAGGTAACCGACGCGCGCAGCGCCGACCGGGCCATTGAATGGCAGGCCGGAAATCGCCAGCGCGGCCGAAGCGCCGAGCATCGCCGGGATATCGGAGTCGATCTCGGGGTTCAGCGACAGCACGGTGATGATGACCTGGACTTCATTCATGAAGCCATCGGGAAAGAGCGGGCGGATCGGGCGGTCGATCAGGCGCGAGGTGAGGATTTCCTTCTCGCTCGGCCGCCCTTCGCGCTTGAAGAAGCCGCCGGGGATGCGCCCCGCGGCGTAGAACTTTTCGACGTAGTCGACGGTGAGCGGGAAGAAGTCCTGCCCCGGGCGGGCTTCCTTGGCGCCGACCACGGTGGCCAGCACCACGGTCTCGTCCATGTTGACGATGACTGCGCCGCCGGCCTGGCGGGCGACTTCGCCGGTTTCCAGGGTGACGGTATGCGCGCCGTAGGCGAAAGTTTTCTTGATTGCAGTAGGCAAGATGAATTCCTTTATCGTTGATTGCAGCGGACTACAACTGCATGCCGCGCCCTTCCCTGAGAGGGGCAGCGCGGAAAGGCGGCGTCGGACCCGGACGCCAAACGGCAAAAAGCCGGTGCGGCCGCCTGGGCACACACCGGCTTTCCTGGCTTACTTCGCCCTGATCGGCACTGTCGGGCTGGTCACGGGCGGCAATTACTTGCGCAGGCCGAGACGCTCGATCAGATTGCGATAGCTGTCGGCGTTGCGACCCTTCAGGTAATCCAGCAGCTTGCGGCGCTGGCTGACCATCTTCAGCAGCCCGCGGCGGGAGTGATGATCCTTGCCGTGCTCCTTGAAGTGGGGGGCGAGCCCGTTGATGCGGGCGGTCAGGAGCGCGACCTGGACTTCCGGCGAACCGGTGTCGCCTTGGGCGCGCTGGAAGTCGGAGACGATCTTCGACTTGGATGCGGTATCAAGAGCCATGTGTGTCTTTACTCGTATTTTCTGCCAATCAGAAGCCGCGGATTATACCCATAGCGGCACCATAAACTCAATCGAAATCGTGCGCGCGCGCGAACCTCAAGCACCGCCCTGGCGCTCGCCGCCGGTCGCGATCAGGCGGCGCGGCGCGAGCCGACCGTCGGCCTGCCACTGTCCGAGGCCGAGAAAACCGCCAGGCCCATACACGCGCAATATTTTCCCGGCCTCGCCGGGAGCGCCTGTGGCCAGACTCAGCACACGCCCCTGCAGCAGCCCGCTGGCGGCGTCGGCATCGAGTTCGAGCGCAGGGAACTCCGCCACCAGCGCATCGACCGGGGCGAGCAGGCGGCCGCGATCGTCTTCGGCTGCAGCTTCGAGCTGCGCCAGGGTGACCGCTTCATCGACCCGGAAGCGGCCGATCACGGTGCGCCGCAGTCCGCACAGGTGGGCACCGCAACCGAGCGTGGTGCCGATATCCATCGCCAGGCTGCGAATGTAGGTGCCCTTGCTGCAGGCGACGCGAAAAATTAACCGATCGCCATCGAAGGAGAGCAGATCGAGCGCATGTATGCACACCCGGCGCGGCGCGCGCTCGAGCTCGATGCCGGCCCGGGCGTATTCGTACAAGGCCTTGCCGTCGCGCTTGAGCGCGGAATACATCGGGGGGATCTGCTCGATCTCACCGCGAAAGCGTGCGAGCACGGCCTCCAGCTGCGCCAGCCCGACCGCCACCGGACGGGTGGCGATGACCACGCCGTCGGCGTCGCCCGAATCGGTTTCGACGCCGAGTTGCACGACCGCCTCGTAGGTCTTGTCGGCATCGAGCAACATCTGCGAGAACTTCGTCGCTTCACCGAAGGTCAGCGGCAACAGCCCGCTTGCCATCGGATCGAGGGTCCCGGTGTGGCCGGCCTTCGCAGCACGGAACAGGCGGCGCGCGGCCTGCAGCGCGGTATTGGAACTCAGCCCCTGCGGCTTGTCGAGCAGCAGCACGCCGTCGACCACCCGGCGCACGATCTTGCGCTGCGGCTGCTTCGCCCGGCGCGGGCGCGAAGCGTCGGCACCCGGAGTCGCCGCCCCGGCCTCAGCCGCGCTTGCCGTCGTCATCACTGGCGGAATCCGGCCCCGTAACGCCGTCGTCCTGGTGGCGCGCTTCGTCCTCGCGAACCACCTCGTCGATCAGCTGCGAAAGGCGTGCGCCTTCCTCGACCGAGCGGTCGTACTGGAAATGGAGCTCGGGAATGGTGTGGATGCGGATCCGCCGGCCCAGCTCGCGGCGCAGGAAACCGCTCGCACGGCGCAGGCCCTGGAGGATTTCGGGGACATCGCCGGCACCGGTCATCGAGGTGAAGAACACCTTGGCGTGAGCGTAATCGGGCGTGATCTCGACATCGGTCAGGGTGATGAAGCCGACGCGCGGATCCTTCACTTCGAGCCGGATCAGCTCGGCCAGCTCGCGGCGGATCTGCTCCACCACGCGCTGGCTGCGGGAATACTCCTTGGGCATCGTCTACAGCGTCCTCGCCACTTCCTTGATCTCGAACACCTCGAGCTGGTCGCCTTCCTTGATGTCGTTGTAGTTCCTGAGCTGGAGGCCGCACTCGTAGCCGAACTTGACTTCCTTGACGTCGTCCTTGAAGCGCTTGAGCGATTCGAGTTCGCCGGTCCACACCACCGTGTGGTTGCGCAGCAGGCGGATATGCGAATTGCGCCGCACCACCCCTTCGAGCACGTAGCAACCGGCGATCGAGCCGATCCTGGAAATCGTGAACACCTGGCGGATTTCGACCAGACCGGTGATTTCTTCGCGTTTCTCGGGGGCAAGCATGCCGGACAGCGCCGCCTTCACCTCATCGACCGCATCGTAGATGATGTTGTAGTAGCGGATATCGACGTCGAAACTCTCGGCCAGCTTGCGCGCACCGGCATCGGCGCGGGTGTTGAAGCCGATGATGACGGCGCCCGAGGCCTGCGCCAGGTTGACGTCGGATTCGGAAATCGCCCCCACCGCGGCGTGGATCACGTTGACCCGTACCTCGTCGGTGGACAACTTCTGCAGCGACTGCACGAGGGCTTCCTGCGAGCCCTGGACGTCGGCCTTGATGATCAGCGCCAGGGTCTTGACCTCACCTTCGCTCATCTGCTCGAACATGCTCTCGAGCTTGGCTGCCTGCTGCTTGGCGAGCTTGACATCGCGGAACTTGCCCTGGCGGAAGAGGGCGATTTCGCGCGCCTTCTTCTCGTCGACGAGTGCGATCGCCTCGTCGCCCGCAGCCGGGACATCGGACAGGCCGAGGACCTCGACCGGGATCGAGGGGCCGGCCTCGTCGATCTGCTTGCCGTTCTCGTCGAGCATCGCGCGGATGCGGCCGAAGGTCGCGCCGGCAAGCAGCACGTCGCCCTTCCTCAGGGTGCCCGACTGCACCAGCAGCGAAGCCACCGGGCCACGCCCCTTGTCGAGACGGGCTTCGATGATCAGACCCTTCGCCGGAGTGTCGACCGCAGCGGTCAATTCCAGCACTTCGGCCTGCAGCAGCACGGCCTCGAGCAGTTCGTCGATGCCGGTGCCCTTCTTCGCCGACACCGGCACGAACATCACGTCGCCGCCGTAGGCTTCGGGAATCACGGACTCGGCAATCAGTTCCTGGGTGACGCGCTCGGGGCTGGCATCGGGCTTGTCGATCTTGTTGATCGCCACCACCAGCGGCACACCGGCCGCCTTGGCATGGTGGATCGCCTCGCGCGTCTGCGGCATCACGCCGTCATCGGCCGCCACCACCAGGATGACGATGTCGGTGGCCTTGGCGCCGCGCGCACGCATCGCGGTGAACGCCTCGTGGCCCGGGGTGTCGAGGAAGGTGAGCATGCCGCGTGCGGTCTCGACGTGATACGCGCCGATGTGCTGGGTGATGCCGCCGAATTCGCCCGCCGCGACCTTCGCCGTGCGGATGTAGTCGAGCAGCGAGGTCTTGCCGTGGTCGACGTGGCCCATGACCGTGACCACCGGCGCACGCGGCAGCAGCTCGGCATCCTTGAGCTCCTCATTTTCCTCGAGGAAGGCATCAGGGTCGTCGAGCTTGGCGGCGAGCGCCTTGTGACCCATTTCCTCGACCACGATCATCGCGGTTTCCTGGTCGAGCACCTGGTTGATCGTGACCATCGAGCCCATCTTCATCAATGTCTTGATGACCTCGGTCGCCTTCACCGCCATCTTGTGGGCGAGATCGGCGACGGTGATGGTCTCGGGCACATGGACTTCGCGCACGATGGGTTCGGTCGGCGCCTGGAACGACGAGCGGTCTTCCTGATGGCGGCCGTGACGACCGCCCCCCTTGCCCGCTCCACGCCAGTTGCTGCCCGTGGTCGCGCCCACTTCGCCGCGCGTCTTCAGGCCGCCACGACGTTTGCTGCCGCTGTCGGCCTCACGCGCCGGGGCCGCTGGAGTGCGCCGCGCGTCGCGGCTGACGGCCGGCTTGTCTTCGGTCTTCGCCGGCCGGTGCAGCGTGCCGGTAGTGGATTTGGCCGGCTTCGCCGGCTCTTCCTTTTTCTGCTGCTCGGCACGGATACGGGCTTCTTCTTCGGCACGGCGGGCTTCAGCTGCAGCCCGCGCCGCCGCCTCGCGCTCCTGGCGTGCGCGCAGATCGGCCGCCTGGCGCTCTTTCAAGGCGCGCAGGCGATCTTCATCGCGCTTGCGGGCGGCGATTTCTTCGTCGCCGAGAATCTCGCTGAGCGGCAGCGGCCTGCTAAGCACAATGGTCGTTGTCGGCGCTGCGGGGGGCGGCTCGGCGGCAGGCACGGCCGCGCCTTTGCCGCCGGCGGAGGCTTCCGCCGGTGCCGGTTCGACGGCAACCGCCTCGGAAGCGGCGGCAGGCTCGGCCTTCGCCGCCTCGACCGGCGCCGCTTCCTGGACTTCGGGCACCGGCTCATCGGCGCTTGCCTGCACAGGACTTTCAGCCACAGGCTCCGCCTGCGGCGCCTCGAACACCTCTTCGGCCGGCTCCGGTGCGGCCAGCTGCGACTCGGGCGCGGCAGCCAGCTCGCTCACCTCGGCGCCCGCCTCCCCCTGGAGTTCATCGCGCTTGACGAAGGTGCGCTTCTTGCGCACTTCGACCTGGACCGTGCGCGCACGGCCGGTCGAGTCGGTCGCACGGATTTCGGTCGTCTGCTTGCGGGTCAGGGTGATCTTGCCCTTGGGCTGGACATCGCCATGCGCCCGGCGCAGGTATTCGAGCAGCCTCGCCTTGTCCTGTTCGGTGAGCAGATCGGCGGGGCCGGTTTTTTCCACGCCCGCACGCTTCAACTGCTCGAGCAGCGCCGCGGCCGGCATTTTCAGTTCGCCGGCAAACTGGGTCACGCTCATTTGTTCCATTACTGCCCTCCCATCATTCTTCGAACCAATGGGCGCGCGCAACGGAAATCAGCGCCTTGGCTCTTTCTTCGTCGATCCCGGCCATCTCGACCAGCTCGTCGACCGCAAGGTCGGCAAGATCATCACGGGTACGAATGCCCTTCTGGGCCAGGGTTGCGGCAAGGGATTTCTCCATGCCTTCGAGATTGAGCAGATCGTCGGAGACGTTCTCCAGCTGCTCTTCGGTGACGATCGCCTCGGTCAGCAACACGTTGCGAGCGCGGTTGCGCAGCTCGTTTACCGTGTCTTCGTCGAAAGCCTCGATGTCGAGCATCTCGGCCAGCGGTACGTAGGCGACTTCTTCGAGCGAGGAAAAACCCTCCTCGATCAGGATGTCGGCGATGTCCTCGTCGACGTCCAGTTTTGCCATGAACAGCGCACGCAGCCCCTGCTGCTCCTGAGCGGTCTTTTCCGCCGACTCCTGCTCGCTCATCAGGTTGATCGTCCACCCGCTGAGCTCGGAAGCGAGCTTGACGTTCTGGCCGTTGCGGCCGATGGCGATCGCCAGATTGTTCTCGTCGACGACGACATCCATCGCGTGCGCTTCCTCGTCGACGACGATCGAGACCACTTCGGCCGGCTGCAACGCAGCGACCACGAACTGGGCAGGGTCGGCCGCCCACACGATGATGTCGATCTGCTCGCCGCCGATTTCGTTGCGCACCGCGGTGACACGCGAACCGCGCAGGCCGACGCAGGTGCCGATCGGGTCGATGCGCGGATCGTTCGATTTGACCGCGATCTTGGCGCGCAGCCCGGGGTCGCGGGCGCAGGCCTTGAGTTCGAGCAGGCCGTCCTCGATTTCGGGGACTTCGAGCTCGAACAGCTTCATCAGGAATTCGGGGGCGGTGCGCGACAGAATCAGCTGCGGACCGCGGGCGCCGCGATCGATCTTGAGCAGGAAGGCCTTGATCCGGTCGCCCACGCGCAGGTTCTCGCGCGGAATCTGCTGATCCCGCGGCAGGACCGCTTCCATGCGCCCCACTTCGATGATCGCGCTGCCGCGCTCCATGCGCTTGATCGAGCCGGAAACGAGGAATTCCTTGCGCTCGAGGAAGTCGTTGAGCACCTGTTCGCGCTCGGCGTCGCGGATGCGCTGCAGGATCACCTGCTTGGCCGCCTGCGCACCGATGCGACCGAAGTCGATCGGCTCGAGCGCTTCCTCGATATAGTCGCCGAGCTGGATGTCCGGATCGAGTTCGCGCGCATCGATGATGCCCATCTCGGCCTCGTCGTTGGTCACGTCCTCGTCGAGCATCACCAGCCAGCGCCGGCGCGAGGTGTAGTCCCCGGTCTCGCGATCGATCGACACCACCACGTCGGCGTCGTCATGGATGCGCTTCTTGGTGGCGGAGGCCAGCGCGGTTTCGAGCGCGGCAAAAACGATGTCCCTGGCGACGTTCTTCTCGCGCGCCAGCGCATCAACAAGCAGCAGGATCTCGCGGCTCATTTCAAGAATACCTCCACATCCACAGTCTTAAAATTTGGGTACAAGGCGTGCCTTCTCGATGTCATCGAAAGGCAGCAGCACTTCGCCTTTCTCGGTGGCGAGCGCTACCGCAGCATCGCGCACTCCTTCGATCACACCCACGAAATTGCGCTGGTTGCCGATCGGCAGCGAAAGGCGTACCTGGGCCTCGCTACCGGTAAAACGTTCGAAGTCGGCGAGTTTCCTGAGCGGGCGATCGAGTCCGGGCGACGACACCTCGAGGCGGTCGTAATCGACGTTTTCGACCTCGAACACGCGCTGCAGCTGGTTGCTCACCGTGGCGCAGTCATCCACCGTGATGCCACGCTCGATATCGAGGAACACCCGCAGCAGCCGGCCCTTGGGAGAAAACTCGACATCGACGAGTTCGTACCCGAGACCGCTCACCACCTGCTCGATCAGTTGCTCGACTTCTGCACGCATGCACTCAACCCGCTCTTTCACCGGCGCCGCGACTGGCGCCACAAATAAAAAATGGGCGAAACGCCCATCAAACGATTGACCCCGCCGGAAACACGCCACTGCCCACAACCGGATAACTGACGAGGTCGGCGGCAGCTGAAGCGCGCAGCCATAAAGCCACTCATCAAAGCTTTGAGATTATAGCGCGAAAGCCGCTGTCCAGGCAAACCGTCGCAAGTCAACGGCCTGTTCTGGAAACAGCGGGAAAAACCCCCACGCCCCAGCCGCGGAAAACCAACGGGCGGGGGCTGGCATCGCCGATCAGCGCATTTTCGGGGCACTGCGAGGCTGGGTGCGGTGCAGCTTGGCCGGGCGCTTGGCGCGCTCGTCCTGGCTGCGCCCCTGGGGCACGGGCAGATCGGCGAGGCGGCAGGCATCGGCCTCCGGCATTTCCATCCACATCCCACGTTTGAGGCGGGCGGGAAGCTCGACGCTGCCGTAGCGCACCCGCATCAGCCGGCTGACGGTCAGGCCGACCGCCTCGAACATGCGCCGCACCTCGCGGTTGCGGCCCTCGGAGATCGTCACCCGGTACCAGTGATTGGCCCCTTCCCCCCCCTCGTCACGCAGGTTGGTGAATTTCGCCGGGCCGTCTTCGAGCTGAACGCCCTCGGTCAGCGACTTCGCCTGCTCCTCGGTCAGCTCGCCGAGGAGGCGCACCGCATATTCGCGCTCGAGCTCGTAGCGCGGGTGCATCAGCTTGTTGGCAAGATCGCCGTCGTTGGTGAACAACAGCAGGCCGGAAGTGTTGAAGTCGAGCCGCCCGACCGCCAGCCAGCGCCCCTTGCGCAGCAGCGGCAGGCGCTCGAACACGGTGGGACGGCCTTCCGGGTCGTCGCGCGAGACGATCTCGCCCTCGGGCTTGTGGTACATCAGCACGCGCGGCGAACGCTGGGTGAAGCGCAGCGGAATCAGCTTGCCGTTGACCTTGACCCGATCACCCGGGCCAATCTTCTGCCCCAGCGCAGCCGGCAGGCCGTTGACCGAAATGCGCCCGGCCACCACCCACTCCTCGATCTCGCGCCGGGAGGCGACGCCGGCCTGGGCCAGCACCTTCTGCAGCCGCTCCGGCTCGCTCAGGGTGGTCGGCGCCGCGCGCCCGCTCCCCTGACTGCGGCCCCGCGGCGCACGCTCGCCACGTTCGGGCTGGCCGAGGGCGGAATGATGGGCATCGGGCCGGCGCACCGGATCGTCCTGGCTGCGGCCCTGCCCCCTGCCCGCCGTACCCGGACGCGGCGCCCGCGGCCCACGCGGATCGGCATTGAGATGGGCGTCCTTGTGGCGCGGCTGGGCGTCCCCGTCAGCATGGGCCGGGCCTTCGCGGCGGACCGCGCGCCCCGGCCGCGGCTCGTGATCGAGAATCTCGATCGTGTCAGACTTCTTCTTCAGGGGTGGGCGCAGGGGCCGGTTCGTTTTGCGAGACATCGACTAAGTCCATGATTTTTTCGATTTCGGTGAGCGCCGGCAGCTCGGTCAGGCTGCGCAACCCCATGTCGTCGAGGAAGCGCCGGGTGGTGGCGAGCAAGGCCGGCCGGCCGGGCGTGTCGCGATGACCGACGACATCGACCCAGCCGCGCGATTCCAGCGTCTTCAAGATGTTCGGCGACACCGCCACGCCGCGGATATCCTCGATGTCGCCCCGGGTGACCGGCTGGCGGTAAGCGATGATCGCCAGGGTTTCCATCACCGCTCGCGAATAACGCGGCGGCCTTTCCTCCTTCAGCCGGTCCAGATAAACCTGGTACTGCGCCCGCGTCTGGAAGCGCCAGCCGCTGGCCAGTTGCACCAGCTCGATGCCGCGTCCGGCGCTGCGCCACTCCGCACACAAGGTATCGAGCAGGCGGCGCACCAGTTCCGCCCCGGGATCCTCGTCGAACAAGCGACGCAGCTCGGACACGGGCAACGGCGCCGGTGCGGCGAACAGCGCCGCTTCGACGATGCGCAGGTAGGCCTCAGGTGTCGTTGCGGCTGGCATCGGCGAGTTTCACGTAGATCGGCGCAAAAGCCTCGTTCTGAGTCACTTCGACCAGCCTTTCCTTCACCAGCTCGAGCACGGCGAGAAAGCTCACCACCAGCCCCGACGGCCCGAGCTGCGCATCGAACAAGGTGTCGAACGCCACGAAGGCGCCATCGCCCAGCTTGCGCAGGATCGCCGCCATGAGCTCGCGCACCGACAGCTGCTCGCGGCCGACGCGGTGATGCTGGTTGAGCCGGGCCTTCTTCATGATCCGCAGCCATGCCAGCTGCAGGTCGTGCAGGCTGACCTCGGGCAGGCGTTCGACCACTTTCTCGGCGACGAACACCCCCACCCATTCGAAATCGCGCTCGACCCGCGGCAGCGAGTCGAGCCGTGCGGCAGCGAACTTCATCTGCTCGTATTCGAGCAGGCGGCGCACCAATTCGGCGCGCGGGTCGCCCTCTTCGGCATGCTCGCGCGGCGGCCGCGGCAGCAGCATGCGCGACTTGATTTCGAGCAGCATCGCCGCCATCAGCAGATATTCGGCAGCCAGCTCCAGATTCGTGGCCCGCATCGCCTCGACGTATTCCAGGTACTGCGCGGTGAGCGGCGCCATCGGAATGTCGAGCACGTCGAGATTGGCCTTGCGGATCAGGTACAGCAGCAAATCCAGCGGCCCCTCGAACGCATCGAGGAACACCTGCAGCGCATCGGGCGGAATATACAGGTCTTTGGGCAGTTCGAGCAGGGGTTCGCCGTAGATGCGGGCGAACGCATCCAGCGTCGCGGCGGTTTCGGGGGGAGCCAGCGGCAACGGCAGGCTCATCGGCGTCCCGCCCGGTGACGGCGCATCGGCCTGCCCATCAGCCGTAATCCAGGCCCATCGCCTCACGCACGTCGCGCATGGTTTCCTGCGCCAGCTTGCGCGCACGTTCGCAGCCGTCGGCAAGAATGCTGCGCACCAACGCGGGATCGTCGAGATAGGGTTGGGCCCGTTCGTGCAGAATTTCCTGTTCGTCGAGGATGGCCTCGAGCAGGGGCTGCTTGCACTCCAGGCAGCCGATCCCGGCGCTGCGGCAACCCTGCTGCACCCAGGCCAGGGTGGCTTCGTCCGAATAGATCGCATGCAGCGGCCACACCGGGCAGCGCTCCGGGTCGCCCGGGTCGGTGCGCCGCATCCGCGCCGGGTCGGTCTGCATGGTGCGGATCTTGCGCGTGACGCTGTCGGCGTCCTCGCGCAGGTTGATCGTGTTGGCGTAGGACTTGGACATCTTCTGCCCATCCAGCCCGGGCATGCGCGCCGCCGGGGTCAGCAGGGTCTCGGGCTCGACCAGGATCATCTTGCCGCTGCCTTCGAGATAGCCGTAGAGGCGCTCGCGGTCCCCCAGGCTCAGATTCTGGGTTTCATCGAGGAGGGCCTTGGCCTGCTCCAGCGCATCGTCGTCACCTTCTTGCTGGAAGCGGGTGCGCAGCTCCTGATAAAGGCGCGCGCGCTTGGCGCCGAGCTTTTTCACCGCCTCTTTCGCCTTGTCCTCGAAGCCGGCCTCACGCCCGTAAAGATGGTTGAAGCGGCGGGCGATTTCGCGCGTGATCTCGACATGCGGCACCTGGTCCTCGCCCACCGGCACCTTGTCGGCGCGGTAGAGCAGAATGTCGGCCGACTGGAGCAAGGGATAGCCGAGAAAGCCGTAGGTCGACAGGTCGCGCCCCTCCAGCCTTTCCTGCTGCTCCTTCCAGCTCGGCACACGCTCGAGCCAGCCGAGCGGCGTCATCATCGACAGCAGCAGGTGCAACTCGGCATGCTCGGGCACGCGGGACTGGATGAAGAGGGTGGACTGGGCGGGGTCGACGCCGGCCGCGAGCCAATCGATCACCATGTCCCAGACATGGTCCGCGATCACCTGCGGCGTGTCGTAATGAGTGGTCAGCGCGTGCCAGTCGGCGACGAAGAACAGGCAGGGATATTCCTCCTGCAGCTTCACCCAGTTCTTGAGGACGCCGTGATAGTGGCCGAGATGCAGGCGGCCGCTGGGGCGCATGCCGGAAAGGACGCGTTCTGCGTACATGGGCGGAAGTCAGAGACCGAAGACGAGGGAGAGCAGGTAGCGGAAGCCGGCGATCAGCGGCCACAGGATGGCGCCGAGGATGCCGGTAAACAACAGCACGAGCAGGATCGGGAAACCGTACGGTTCGAGCCGGGCGAAACGCCAGGCGAAGCGGTCCGGCAGCAGGCTGACCGCGATCCGTCCGCCGTCGAGCGGCGGGATCGGCAGCAGGTTCAGCACCATCAGCACGGCGTTGATCTGGATACCCGCATCGGCCATTTTCAGCATCGCCAGCGAATAAGCGCCCGGCTCGGCGGAAACGGCGATGCGGAACAAGAGTGCCCAGCCGAGCGCCATCAGCAGATTGGTGAACGGCCCCGCTGCCGCCACCCACAGCATGTCGGCCTTGGGACTGCGCAGGCGGCCGAAATTCACCGGCACCGGCTTGGCCCAGCCAAAGAGGATGCCGCCCCCGCCCATCAAGGTACTCAACGCAAGGATGCCGACCGGCACCAGTACGGTGCCGACCGGATCGATGTGGCGCAGCGGATTGAGCGTGATCCGCCCGGCCAGATGCGCTGTCGGGTCGCCGAAGTGGCGCGCAACATAGCCGTGCGCCGCCTCGTGCAGGGTGATCGCCAGCAGCACCGGCAGGGCCCAGATGGCCAGGGTCGGAATCAGCGCATCCATGACGGAATCGGCGGCAATAAAGCGCTCATTCTAGCCCGAAGGGTCCGAGCGGACCGCGCCCGGCCCGGATCAGCTCGGGCGCCCCCGAAGTGAGATCGATCACGGTGGTCGCCTCCGGCCCGCAGTAACCGGCTTCGATGACGAGGTCGACCTGCTTGTCCAGACGCTCGCGGATTTCATCGATGTCGCTCAGCGGCAAGTCCTCGCCGGGCAGGATCAGGGTGGAGGTCAGCAAGGGGCCGTCGAGCTCGGCAAGCAGCGCCGATACCACGGCATGCTCGGGCACGCGCAGACCGATCGTCTTGCGCTTGGGGTGCAGGACGCGGCGGGGGAGCTCCTTGGTGCCTTCGAGGATGAAGGTGTAAGGACCGGGCGTGGTCGCCTTGAGCAGGCGGTACTGGCGGTTGTCCACCCGGGCATAG
Organism: Thauera chlorobenzoica; assembly: GCF_001922305.1. NCBI lineage: Bacteria > Pseudomonadati > Pseudomonadota > Betaproteobacteria > Rhodocyclales > Zoogloeaceae > Thauera > Thauera chlorobenzoica. Next base: position 2,367,460 of record NZ_CP018839.1, on the reverse strand, counting down.
GTGGCGATCTCGGACAGGTCGCGGCACATCAGGGTGAAATGGTGGCGCTCATCGACCGCGCGGATGCGCCGGATGCGATCGAGCACGCCGGCATCGCCGATCTGGCAGCCGAGGGCGTAGGCCGAATCGGTCGGCAGCACCACCAGGCCACCATCGCGGATGATTTCCGCGGCCTGGCGAAGCAAGCGCGGCTGCGGCTGCTCGGGATGGAGGGTGAAGAACTGTGTCATGGTCGTGTTGTTGATTGCGGGACGGTGCGCATGCGGCCGGTCACGGGTGAAGCGGATCGGCGGCGGGGTGGAAAAAGGCCTTCCCGGGCAGACCGGCGGCACGGACCCGCCCTTACAGCAGGCGCGACCACACCGGCTCGAGATCGGGAGGAAGAGGGTTGCAGCGCCCGAGATCGACCGCGCTTTCCTTTTCACCGTGGAAATCCGACGCGCGCGAAGCGAGCAAGCCGCGCTGGCGCGCGACCGTGGCGAAGCGGCGCATCTCGTCCTCGGTGTGCGCCCCCGAGACGACTTCGACCGCCTCGCCCCCGGCGGCGACAAAACGGTCGAAAAGGCGCACGAGGTCGGCCGCGGACAGGCGGTAACGGGCCGGATGGGCGACCACCGCGATGCCGCCGGCAGCCCGGATCCAGCCCACCGCCTGTTCCAGCGTTGCCCACTGGTGGTCGACGAAGCCGGGCTTGCCGCGTACCAGATAGTGGTCGAACACGGTCCTGACGTCGGGCATCACCCCGCTCGCCACCAGGTGGCGGGCGAAGTGGGCTCGACTCAGCAGGGCCGGATTGCGTGCAAAGCGGCGGGCACCGGCAAGTGCATCGCGAATTCCGGCGCGCTCGAGGGCTTCGCCCATCCGCACCGCACGCGCATCGCGCCCCTCCCGCACCTGTGCCAGCCCCGCGCTCAGCGCAGGATGATGATGATCGATACCGAGGCCGACGATGTGGATGGTTTCCCCGGCGAAGGACACCGAAATTTCCACTCCCGGCACGAAGCGCAAGCCGTGTGCCGCCGCCACCCTGGCCGCGGCGTCGATGCCGCCGACCTCGTCGTGATCGGTCAGGGCGAGCAACTCCACGCCATTGCCGAGTGCGCGCAGCACCACTGCCTCCGGCTCCAGCCAGCCGTCGGACACGGTGGAATGGCAGTGCAGATCGGCATTGATGGCGTGCAGCGCAGCTGCCGGCAAGGGGGTCATCGGTCGCGATATCGAAGTCTGTTCGTTGCAATGATAGCAAACTGGCAGCCCCGCCCTCGCCAGCGAGCGCCCACCAGCGAGGCCGCTGCCGCGACGAGCTCCGCCATTGCCGCGCCGGCTGCCTTCAGCCGGCAACGCTGCCGGCATCCGGCGCGGCGCCATCCGGGCCCCGGGCCGCGGCCCGCGCCGCATCGGCAGCAGCGATCATCTGCGCGCGTGTCTGTGGCGTTTCCAGGCTGATCCGGCCCAGCACGCCGTCGCGGTAATCCTGGAGCAGGATCTGCGCCGCCTTTTCCAGGTCCAGCCCGCCGCCCTTCACCAGGCAGCCGCGGCGGCGGCCGACTGCCTCTACCAGAGCCGGACCGTCGAAACCGGCCAGCATTGCCGGTTCGAGCCGGTAGCGCGCAGCGAGCAGGGGCAGGTAGCGCGCAATCAGGATTTCGCCCAGAAAGGCCGCCACTTCCTCGTCGATCACTGCATTGCGCCCGATCGCATGGCTGGCGGCAAGCATGTAGCCGTCGGCGTCGTAGTCGATTTTCGGCCACATCATGCCGGGAGTGTCGGTCAGCGTCATTCCCGGCCCCAGGTCGAGCGTCTGCTGGTGCTTGGTCACCGCCGGCTCGTCGCCGACCTTCGCCACCTTGCGCTTGAGCAGGGCATTCATCAGCGTCGATTTGCCGACATTGGGAATGCCCATGATCATCATCCGCAGCGGCTTGGTGCCGTCGTCGCGGTGTGGTGCAAGCTGCCGGCACAGCGCCGGGACGCGGGCAACCTCGGCCGCATTCTTGGCCGAGATCGCCACCGCCCTGACCCCCGGCTGACGGTTGTAGAAGTCCATCCACGCGCTGGTCGCTACCGGATCGGCCAGATCGGACTTGTTCAGCAGCTTCAGACAAGGGCGATTACGAAACCGGCGCAACTCGACGATCATGGGGTTGCTGCTGGCCTCGGGCAGACGGGCGTCGGTGACTTCGATGACGACGTCGATCGCGGCCATGGCTTCGGCCGCTTTCTTGCGCGCCGAGGCCATATGGCCTGGAAACCACTGGATGGGCATGGGGAAATCCACAGAACTGTCGAGCCTGCGATTATCCCACCCCGGTCAAAGAAATTTTTCCCCGGGCGCAGCAAATAAATTCACCCAAGCGGTGAAAACCGTGTATCGTGCCGTTCGCAGTCGATTCAAGCAGTGGTTGTTCTGGTGGTTACCCAGCGTGTTCCAAGAGAACGCGTGCCGGTCTGATGCCTCCTGATTACGTTTCTTGATCGTTCCTGCATTCTCAGGGCGCGAGCCCGCAATTTTTTATATGGAACGCAAATGAGCACTCAAACCGGTACCGTCAAGTGGTTCAACGACGCCAAGGGCTTCGGCTTCATCACTCCGGAAGGCGGTGGCGACGACCTCTTCGCCCACTTCTCCGAAATCCAGAGCAAGGGCTTCAAGAGCCTGGCTGAAAACCAGCGTGTGGAATTCGAAGTCAAGACCGGCCCGAAGGGTCTGCAGGCGGCCAACATCCGCCCGCTGTAATCGACTCGCTTCGGTTATCCGGAAACGCGGCCAGAGGCCGCGTTTTTGCTTTTGTGGCGCCGCAAGCATGCAGGCGCGCAGCCCTGCGGCCATGAGCCGCTTTTTTCATTTGCCGCGCCGAATCGCCGATAATCGCGGCTTCGCAGCGCTGCTGCCCTTTGCCACTTCTACGGCCCGCCTGCCATGACCGACTCTACCCTCTCCACCTCGCCCTCCTCCGGCGCCGCCTTGCGCTTTGCCGACCTCGAACTGCCCGCCCCCCTGCTCTCCGCGCTGACCGAAGTCGGCTACGAAACACCCTCCCCGATCCAGGCTGCATGCATTCCACTGCTGCTCGCCGGCCGCGACATCCTCGGCGAAGCCCAGACCGGCACCGGCAAAACCGCCGCCTTCGCCCTGCCGATGCTGGCCCGGCTCGATCTCGCCGACAACCGGCCGCAGGTGCTGGTGCTCACTCCCACCCGCGAGTTGGCGATCCAGGTCGCCGAGGCCTTCGCCAAGTACGCCCATCACCTGAAGAACTTCCACGTCCTGCCGATCTACGGCGGCCAGAGCATGGTCGTGCAACTGCGCCAGCTGTCGCGCGGCGCCCAGATCATCGTCGGCACCCCGGGACGGGTCATGGACCACCTCGAACGCGGCAGCCTTCAGCTCGACAGCCTGCGCGCACTCGTCCTCGACGAAGCCGACGAGATGCTGCGCATGGGCTTCATCGAGGATGTCGAATGGATCCTCGAGCACACCCCGGCCGAACGCCAGACCGCACTGTTCTCGGCAACGATGCCGAACGTGATCCGCGAAGTCGCCCGCCGCCACCTGCACGAACCGGAAGAAATCAAGATCCGCTCCGCCACCGCCACGGTGGCCAAGATCAGCCAGCGCTACTGGCTGGTGCGCGGCGTGGACAAGCTCGACGCCCTCACCCGCATCCTCGATGCCGAAGAGAGCTTCGACGCCGCGCTTGTCTTCGTGCGCACCAAGATCGCCACCGAAGAGCTCGCCGACAAGCTCAGCGCCCGCGGCTACGCCGCCGCCGCGCTCAACGGCGACATGACCCAGGGTCTGCGTGAGCGCGTGATCGAGCAACTGAAGAACGGGGCGCTGGACATCGTCATCGCCACCGACGTCGCCGCGCGCGGCATCGACGTGCCGCGCGTGTCCCACGTCATCAACTACGACATCCCCTACGATACCGAAGCCTACGTGCACCGCATCGGCCGTACCGGCCGCGCCGGCCGCGAAGGCGCGGCGATCCTGTTCGTCGCCCCGCGCGAGACGCGCATGCTGAAGATGATCGAGCGCGCCACCCGCCAGCCGATCACCCCGATCGCGCTGCCCAGCAGCGAGGAAGTCACCAACCTGCGCGTCGCCCAGTTCAAGCGCCAGGTGGTCGACACCCTGGGCGGCGGCGAGCTGGGATTTTTCATGAACGTGGTCAACGAGCTCATCGACGAGAACGAACTCGACGTCCACGAAGTGGCCGCCGCCCTCGCCCTGCTGGCGCAACGCGACCGCCCCCTGCAGATCGAGGAATCCGGCCGCGGCTGGGAGATCGCCACCACCCCCTCCGCAGAAGGCGGCCGGCCACCGCGCGCCGAACATTTCACCACCGGCGCCGCGCGCGAGCGCGCACAGCGCCCCAACCGCGACGAAATCCTCGCCCGCCGCCGCGCCTTCAGCGACGGCGCCCTGGCGCGCTACCGCATCGAGGTCGGCCGCAACCAGGGCGCGAGCCCGAAGGAGATCGTCGGCGCCATCGCCAACGAAGGCGGCATCGAGGGCAAGTTCATCGGCCAGATCCACCTGTTCGACGATTTCTCCACGGTCGAACTGCCCGCCCGCCTGCCCGAAGACCTGCTCGCTACCCTGAAGCGCACCCGCGTCCGCCAGATGCCTCTCAACATCCGCGCGCTGAGCGATGCCGAAGCAGCCTCCATGCCCGAGCGCCGGCCGCGGCCGCGCGACGCCACGCCGGCCGGCGGCGAAGGCCGTCCACGCGGGAAAGGCGGTTTCGAGCCCCGCGACGCGGCACCTGGCGGAGCGCACACCGGCAACAAACCCCGGGCCCCGGGCACGCCCCGGAGTTCCCCCAAGCCTCCCCGCCGCGGCTAAGCCCTTAGCCCATCCGAATGACAGCAATTCGTGCGTTCGGTCACGAACCGCGGCGGCGCCATGCGTTATCATCGCGCCGCCCGAATGACAAGAGTGTCGAAATGCGCCTGCTGCCAGCCCACATGCCCGTCACCGCTCCCGCCACTGCGGCAGGAGGCCACGACGGGCGATGACGCGTTTGCTCCGATACTTCAGCGCGCTCGTGCTTGCCCTTTGCGCCGGGATGGCCGCCGCCGCGGACGCAGCGCCGCTCACACTGGGCGTCTTCGCCCTCCGCCCGAAACCCATCATCGAGGCCGCCTGGCGCCCTTTCGCGGACTATCTCAGCGACGGACTAGGGGGTCGAGAGGTCCGCCTGCGCGTTCTCGACCAGGCCGAAATGCAGGCCGCGCTGCAAGGTCACGAGCTCGATCTGGTCCTCACCAACCCGGCGCATTTCATCGCCCTGCGGGCAGAAAACGAGCTCTCCGGCGCGATCGCAACCCAGGTCAACCTGGACTACGGCCGCCCGGTCTCGACCTACGGCGGGGTCATCGTCGCCCGTTCGGACAACCCGGCGATCCGCCGCCTCGAAGACCTCAAGGGCAAGGTCATCGCCACTTCCAGCGCCAATTTCCTCGCCACCTTTGCCGCCCAGGCGCTCGAGCTCAAGGCCGCCGGCGTCGGTCCGGAAACCTTGCGCCTCAAGCCCCTCGACCAGGAACAGGACAGCGCCGTGTTCGCCGTGATCGCCGGCGAAGCCGATGCCGCCTTCATCCGCACCGGGCTCCTCGAGCAGCTGATCCGCGAAGGACACCCCGAAGTCTCCGCCCTCCAGGTCATCAACCGCCAGTCCCCGCCCAACTACCCCTACGTCGCCTCCACCCGCCTCTACCCGGAGTGGCCGCTCGTCGCCCTACCCCACGCCGACGAAAGCATGGTCCGCAAGATCGGCGCCCTCGCGCTGCTGCTGCCCGCCGAACACCCCGCCGCACAAGCCGCCGCGATCCAGGGTTTCACCGTGGCGGCCGACTACTCGGACGTCGAAACCCTCCTGCGCGAACTGCGCCTGCCGCCGTTCGAGGCCGCCCCCGTGTTCACCTGGGACGACGTGTGGACGCGCTACCGCTTCAAGCTGCTCGCCGTCGCGCTGGCCACAGCCGCCCTCGTCCTGCTGCTGTTGCGCCTGCTGTGGGCGCATATCCGGATGAAGACCCTCGCCGCCGAACTGGAATTCGAACACCGGCACCTGGGCAACATCGTCGAAGCCACCCGTGCCGGCAGCTGGGAATGGGACGTCGGCAGCGGTGAGCGCCGGGTCGACCGGCGCTGGGCGGAGATGCTCGGCCTGGGCGGCGAAGAGCGCCTCACGCTCAACCTTGACCGATGGCGTACCCTCGTCCATCCCGACGATCTGGCCCGGGTCGAAACCGCCCTGGTCGGCCACCTGAACGGCGAAACCTCATACTACGAACAGGACCTGCGCCTGCGCCACCAGGCCGGGCACTGGGTCTGGGTGCACGACCGCGCGCTGGTGTTGCGACACAACGACGCCGGCCGCCCGCAGCTGGTGGTCGGTGCCCAGATCGACATCTCGGGGCGCAAGCGCAACGAAGAAAGGCTGCGCCTGGCGGCCAACGTGTTCTCCAGCAGCTACGAGGCGATCGTCATCACCGACGCCGACAACCGGATCATCGACGTCAACCCCGCCTTCACCCGCATCACCGGGTATACCCGCGAGGAAGCCCTCGGCACAACGCCCTCCATCCTGCGCTCCGGGCGGCACGACACCGAGTTCTACCGCAGGATGTGGGCGGCGCTGAACGAGACCGACCACTGGCAGGGTGAAATCTGGAACCGGCGCAAAAACGGCGAGGAATATGCCGAAATCCTCTCCATCAGCAGGGTCAAGGACGACAACGGGCTGCTGAGCCACCACGTGGCGGTGTTCGTGGATATCAGCCGCCTCAAGCGCCACGAAGAGGAACTCAAGCGCATCGCCCACTTCGACCCGCTCACCGGCGCGCCCAACCGCCGCCTGCTCGACGAGCGCCTGCGCCAGGCCATCAGCCGTGCCCGGCGCAGCGGCAGGCCGCTCGCCGTGTGCGTACTCGACCTCGACGAATTCAAGCCGATCAACGACAGCTACGGGCACGAAATCGGCGACCGCGTGCTGGTGACCACCGTCCAGCGGCTGACGACCATGCTGCGCGGCAGCGACACCGTGGCCCGGCTCGGCGGCGATGAGTTCGTCCTGCTGCTCGAGGAAGTGGTCAACACCAAGGTGCTCGAACGCGTACTGGATGCGGTCAGCGCCCCCATCCGGATCGGCACCGAGACCATCGCCGTATCGGTCAGCATCGGCGCGACGCTGTTCCCGGAGGACGACGCCGACCCCGACACCTTGCTGCGCCACGCCGACCAGGCGATGTACCGGGCCAAGCAGCACGGGCGCAACTGCATCCAGATGTTCGATCCGGGGATCGAAGTGGAACTGATCAACCGCAGGCAGCGCTACACCCGGCTCGAGCAGGCATTGCAGGCGCGCGAGTTCATCCTTTATTACCAACCCCAGGTGAACATGGTCACCGGCGAAATCATCGGCACCGAGGCGCTGATCCGCTGGCTGCACCCCGAAGAAGGCCTGCTGCCGCCCGCCAGCTTCCTGTCCTATATCGAAGGCACGGCGCTCGAAACCGCCCTCGGAGAGTGGGTGATCGACACCGCACTGAGCCAGATCGAAGCCTGGGCGCACGCCGGACATCCGCTGTCGGCCAGCGTCAACATCGGCGCCAACCATCTGCTGCAGCCGGATTTTCCCGAACGACTCAAGCAGCTTCTTGCCCGCCACCCCGAAGTGCGACCGCACCAGCTCGAGCTCGAAATCCTCGAATCCACCGCGATCGACGACATGGACACCGCGCTCGAGGCCCTGCGCACCTGCCACGCCCTGGGCGTGCGCCTGGCGCTGGACGACTTCGGCACCGGTTACGCATCATTGAAATATTTCCGCCAGCTCCCGGTCGACCGCCTGAAGATCGACCGCAGCTTCGTGCTCGACATGCTCGAGGACGCTGACGACCGCGCCATCGTGCAGAGCGTGATCCAGCTCGCCGAGGCCTTCGGCCGCGAGGTCATCGCCGAAGGGGTGGAAACGCCCGAGCACGCTGCCGCGCTGCGCGCACTCGGCTGCCGCCTCGGCCAGGGCTATGGTATCGCGCGGCCGATGCCAGCCGAGCACATCGCCGGCTGGCTGTCATGGCACGCCGATCGCGACAGCCCCCGGCTCGAACCCTCAGTCGCCTGAGCCTTCGACCCGCCGCCGCTCGCCTACCAGCCAGCGCGGCTCGATGCTCGCCGTGGCGCGCCCGTTGGTGACCCACACCTGGCCGTCCTGGATGCTGAACTGCAGGCGCATCGTGCGCTCGGCGAGCTTCGCCAGCTCGGCGCTGGCGTCGCGGTCGAGCGCGATCAGCTGCAGCCCGGGCTGGCGCTCGAGCCGCCCCCGGACACCGTTCCACCACACCTCGAGCGCGCGCCCGTAGGCGACGACGACCACTTCTCGGGCCCGCCCGCAGGCCTTGCGCACCCACTTCTCGTCGGGCTGGCCGACGTCGATCCAGCGCTCGATGGCACCGGTCAGATCCTTCTGCCACAGGTCGGGTTCATCATCGACGCACAAGCCCTTGCCGAAACCGAGCATAGGGTCGGCGAACAGCGCAAACGCGAGCAGGCGCACCATCATCCGCTCGTCGGTTTCCGACGGGTGGCGCGCCAGGGTCAGCGCATAGTCGGCATAGTGGCCGCGGTCGATGTCGGCGACCTGGATCTCGGCCTTGAAGATCGTGGCCTTGAGCGCCATCAGTGCACCTGCCCGGCGGCGTGTTCGGCCTGCTGCCAGGCGATCACCGCACGCGCGGCGTGGGCCATCACGCGCTCGCCGAGCGCTTTCGGCAATTCGCGCGCGAGCGCGGCGAACAAGGCCTGGGTCGCCTCCTGGGCCACCCCTTCGGCGGCAAGGCCATCGGCCAGGCAACGGATCTGGATGAAGGCGAGGGCGTCGGCGACCAGGCGCCAGCCGGCCTGCGGCATGTCGCGCACCAGGGCCAGCAGCTGGCTGCCGAGCTGGCCGGCCAGGCGCAGCGCCTGGTCGCGGTCTTCGGCGGCGATCGCAGCGTGCCACAAGGCCAGGTGAAGGCCCCGGCGCAGCTCCACCTTGAAATCGATGGCGCGCTCCTCGGCCGTAGCGAGCGCCTCGAACTGTCGCAGAAAGCGTGCCTCGGCCTGCGCATCGAGCCCGGTACGCAAGGCGCCGACCAGTTCGCTCAGGCCGGGGATCGCCACCAACCCGAAGGCCTGGCTCCACGCCAGCCCCCACTGGTCCATCCCGGACAGCAGCAGGGCCAGGCGCAACGCGCGCGCTTCCTCGCCCGCTCCGGCAACGGCCCAGTCGCGCAGCTCCGCGTGCAGTTCGGCCACCCCCTTGCGACGGGCCGCATCGCTTTCCGACACGCTGAGGCGGAACACGCGTGCAAACGCATCCTGCGCCAGCCGCGCGGCCTGACGCTGGGCGGCGTCGTCGACCTGCGCGGCGAGCGGGTCGGCGGGCAGGACGGAGTCGGAAGGAGTCATGAGGGGCACCGTGAAAAGGCGCCCATTGTGCCCACCCGCTGGCGCAGAGGCAATCCGCGAAGCGGTCGGCATCGGCAGCGGGGGCGCGTATCATCGGAACTCCCGGCGCACAGGTGCCGCCAGACATGCAGCCATGGACACACACGAACCCCCGGCCACTCCCCGGCCACGGACAATAGGGATCGCCCGCAGCGGCGACTTCGACCCCGCCGCGTTCGAGCAGGCCGTGCTCGATCTGCTGCGCGCCTGCGGCGTCGCGCCCGACACTTCGCACACCGGGCGCACCGCCCAGCGCGTGCGCGAGCTGTGGCAGCACCGCCTGCTCGGCGGCTACGACCTCGATCCGGCCGAAGTGCTCGGCGACGGCTTCGAGGACCCGCGCCGGGACATGGTGGTGGTGCGCGGCATCGCCGTGCATGGCGTCTGTCCACACCACCTCGTGCCTTTCCGCGGCCTTGCCCACGTCGCCTACCTGCCGGGAGGACGGCTTCACGGCTTCGGCCGCATCGCCCGCCTCGTCGATGCGATCGGGCACCGCTTCACTTACCAGGAATGGATGACGCGCGACATCGCCGAAGCCCTGATGACGCACGGCAAGGCCGCCGGTGCGGCGTGCGTGATCGAAGCCGAACAGCTGTGCCTGCTTCTCGGCGAGGACCGGCGCGGCGACGAGCGCGTGATCACCCAGGCCTTCTGCGGCGAATTCGAACGCTCGCCCCAGTCGCGCGCCGAATTCCTGCGCGCCATCGAACATCGCCGCAGCTGAGCGGGCAGCTTCAGCGCAGATCGACGACGACCGCCGACGCCGGCGGTCGATGGGCGCTCACATCGACCAGCGTCACCTCCCGCCCTTCGAGCACCACGCTGCCGTGATGGCGGTCATTGCCGGTGAGCGAGTATTCGAACTCATAGGCGCGCCGCAGCACCATGTGGCCACGCTCGTCGCGCGCCAGACGGAGGCCGCGGCCGACGACGGTTTCGTCGAGGAACTGCACCCCTTCGCGCGCGCAGGCGCGCCGTGCTGCCAGCACCCCGGCCTCGCGCGCCTTGAGGCTGTCGAGCCAGAACCACGCCACCCCGCCCAGCGCCAGCAGCGCGGCGATTTCAGCCAGGTTCATGCGCGCAACACCTGCCCCCGCCCGGCCGCCGGGCTCAAGACACCATCATGCCGCGGATGGTGAAGAAGAGGATCGCCGCCATCAGCGCCGAGGCCGGCACGGTGATCACCCAGGCGGCGGCGATGCGCAGCAGCTGCGAACGCTTGACCAGCTCGCGGCGGTAGACCTTCTTCAGGTTCTTGCGCTCGCCCTTGGAAAAATGCGCGGGGTCCTCGGCGTTCTTCGAACGCTCCTTGAGATCGCGCAGCATCACCCCTTTTTCTTCCACTGAGGCTTTTTCGAAGCGCGCGATGAAGCCTTCGATCGCCACCTGATCGCCTTCGGGGTGGTGCGCCTTGATCTCGGACAGCATCCGGTCGTAATTGCTCTTGAGGTACTCGCGCAGAAAGCCCACCCCGAACACCCCGCCCACCGCGATGTGGGTCGAGCTGACCGGCAGGCCGAACTGGCTGGCGACGATCACCGTGATCGTCGCTGCCATTGCGATGCAATAGGCCCGCATCTGGTCGAGCTCGGTGATCTCCGAGCCCACCGTGCGGATCACCTTGGGGCCGAACAGCGCCAGCCCGAGCGCAATCCCGACCGCACCGACCATCATCACCCAGGTGGGGATCGCCGCCGCCTTGCTGATGACGCCCTCGTGGGTAACGACATCGACGATCGCCGCCAGCGGCCCGACCGCGTTGGCGACGTCGTTCGAGCCGTGGGCGAAGCTGAGCAGCGCCGCGGCGAAGATCAGCGGCACGGTGAACAGCCGGTTCACGCTCTGTTTGGTATTGGCGACGATGCCGCTTCGCCCCGACACCAGCTTCCTCACCAGCAGGGTGACGCCGATGCCGACGACGAAGCCATAGCCGAGCGCGGCGACGAAGCCCACCTTCCACACCTTGTTGAGGCCTTTCAGGATCAGGTAGGTGGCGAACGTCCACGCCATCAGCCCGACCAGCAGCGGCACCATCCGGCGCGCGGCTTCGGCCATGTCGGGCTGGTAGGTGATGCTGCGCTTGACCAGGTACAGGAAGCCGGCGGCGAACAGGCCGCCGAGCAGCGGCGAAACCACCCAGCTCGCCGCGATATTGCCCATCGTCGCCCAGTCGACGATGGCAGGACCGGCCGCCGCCATGCCCGAGCCGAGCACGGCACCGACGATCGAGTGCGTCGTCGACACCGGCGCTCCCACCGCGGTGGCGATGTTCAGCCACAGCGCGCCGGCGAGCAGCGCGGCGAGCATGATCCAGACGAAAGTGTCGGCGTCGGGGATGAGATCGGGGTCGATGATGCCGTTGCGGATGGTGCCGACCACTTCGCCACCGGCGATCAGCGCGCCGGCGGCCTCGAACACGGCGGCGATCACCAGGGCGCCGGCCAGGCTCAACGCCCGCGAGCCGACCGCCGGGCCGACGTTGTTGGCGACGTCGTTGGCGCCGATGTTCATCGCCATATAGCCGCCGATCATCGCCGCCATCACCAGGATCAGACTGGTTTCGCCGTTGCCTCGCATACCGGCATAGAACATCACCCCGACGATGAAGAGGACGCCGATCCCGAGCCTCAGTAATTCACCCCGCCCCGTTCGGGCGGCGCGCTCGAGTTCGCTGATTTGCTGCAGGTCCACAATGGGATTCCGGTCGATACGAAAGCGCGTATTGTTTCAGAAAAATTGCGCCTGCCCAATCCGATCGTGCGCCGCAACGTGAAAATTCCCCCCGGCGCTCACTCGATGTGGTGCTCGAGATCGAAGCCCGCGCCCTCGTCGAGCGCCAGACGCTCGACCAGCCAGGGCATCATCGCCTCCAGCCTCGCGGGCAGCACCCAGGGCGGATTGACGATGTAGAGTCCGCTGCCGAACATGCCGAACCCGTCGCGCGGCGGGCTGCGGACCGCCAGCCGCACATCCAGCCAGCTCTGCGCACCCAGTTCGGCCAGCCGGCCCGGGAGGGCGCGGGCCTCGCCGCGGCTCAGCATCGGATACCACAGCGCATAGGTCCCGGTCGGAAAACGGCGCATCGCATCGCGCAGCACCTCGACCGCGCGCCGGTAGTCTTCCTTCAGCTCGTAAGGCGGGTCGATCAGCGCCAGCGCGCGGCGCGAGGGCGGCGGCAGCAGGCTTTTAAGGGCGGCGAAGCCGTCGCTCCGGCTCACCTGCACGCGCATGCTCTCGGCGGCGAAAGTGCGCTGCAAAGACTCGAAATCGGCCGGATGGAGCTCGAACAGGCGCAGGCGGTCCTGGCTGCGCGCGGCCGTCATCGCCAGTGCCGGCGAGCCCGGGTAGAACAGCAGGCGCCCCTGGGGGTTGAACTGGCGCACCGCCGCGACATAAGCCGCGACCGGCTCGGGCAGGTCTTCGCGCGCCCACAGGCGGCCGATGCCGTCGGTGAATTCGGCGTTTTTTTCCGCCTGCGCGCTCATGAGCGCGTAACAGCCGCCGCCGCCATGGGTGTCGATGTAATACCAGGGCTTGTCCTTGCGGTTGAAATAGGCGAGCAGTTCGAGCAGAACCACATGCTTGAGGACGTCGGCGTGGTTGCCGGCATGAAAGGCGTGACGATAGCTGAGCATGAAGGCTTTCCCTGTGCGGCCCGCATCCTAGCACCGCCACGCTGCCCCGGGAAATCTCCAGACAGATCAGCGACATCGCCCTGCCGCTGGGTTTGCACCGGATCGCACCCTTGTTATGATGCGCCCCCGGCTGCGAAGACCGTGCAGCGAGAGACAGATAGCGAGAACGAACATGAGCATCTATGCCTTGGGCGAACGTACGCCGAGCTTCGGCGACGGAAGCTGGATCGCCCACAACGCGACGGTAATCGGCGAAGTCGAGGCGGGGCGCAACGTCAGCGTCTGGTACAACGTGGTCATCCGCGGCGACAACGACCCGATCCGGATCGGCGACAACACCAACATCCAGGACGGCTCGGTGCTGCACACCGACGACGGCGTGCCGCTCACCATCGGCAACAACGTCACCGTCGGCCACATGGCCATGCTGCACGGGTGCACGGTCGGCGACGGCAGCCTGATCGGGATCAACGCGGTGCTGCTCAACAATGCGGTCATCGGCAAGAACTGCATCGTCGGCGCGAACACCCTGATCCCGGAAGGCCGGGTGATTCCCGACCGCTCGCTGGTCGTCGGCTCGCCCGGGCGCATCATTCGCACCCTCAGTGACGAGGACGTCGCCCACTCGATCCACAATGCGCACAATTACGTCGACAATGCCCGCCAGTACGCGAGCGGGTTGCGCGCGCTCGAACCGACGAGCGTGATCCGGCGCCCCGCGGACTGAGGCGATGGCCGCCCCCGCCCTCCCGCGCACCGGCGCCGCCCGTACCCAACTGCGCGCCGCCGCGCTGCTGGCGGCGATCGCGCTGCAGTCCTGGTCCGCCTCGCCGGCGATTGCACAGCCCGCGCAGGCAATGCAAGCGAAGCCCGCTGCACCGACCGTCGACCTCTCGGTGACCGCCGAGCGGAGCGCGGCCAACGACCTCGCCATCGCCATCCTCTACGCCGAACACAACGCACCCACCCCGGCAGCGGTGGCAAGCGAACTCAACCGCCGCGTGGCCGCAGCGCTGCAGCTCGCCGCATCCCATGCCGACGTCAGCACCCGCTCGGGCAACACCTCGACCTGGCCGGTGTATGCCAAGGATGGCGAAGGGCGGATCGAGGCCTGGCGCATGCGCTCCGAAATCCGCCTCGAAAGCCGCAAGCTGGCGGCGATGTCCGAGCTCGTGGGCACGCTGCAGAACAGCCTCGCGCTGTCGCAGATCATCCTCCAGCCGAGCCCCGAAACCCGCCGTGCCGCGGCCGACGCCGCAACCGTCGCGGCCCTGCGCGCATTCGAGCAGCGTGCCGAACTGATCGCCGGAACGCTCGGCAGGCGCTACCGCATCGCCCACCTCAGCGTCGGCGACAGCGACCTGCCGCCTCCGGTCCTGCCCCGCATGCGGGTTGCAGCGCTCGCCGCCGAGGCTGCCCCGGCGCCGCTCGAAGGCGGCGAAAGCCAGATCTCGGTGCACGTCAGCGGGCGCATCGAACTCATCGACTGACGCCAGCGCGCAAGCGCCAGACCTTGCGCCCGGGCGCGACCGACATCCCCGAAACCGGCTGCATGAGACCCCACCGCCGCAGTAGACCGGGTACCGCAGTCCGGCTTATCGTTGCCGCCATGAGCTCGCTCCTGTCTCTCCGGACGCTTCGTCTCCCGGTCGTCCTCGCCGCCGCAATCGGGTTTGCGCTCCTCGCCGGCTGCAGTTCGACCCCCGTCGCCCCACGCCCTGGCACGAACGCTACCGCCCCGGCTGGAGGCGGAACCTACTTCGCCCTCGCAGGCGAAGATCAGGCGGGCGAGATGGTGCTGTTCGCGCTCGGCCTGCTCGACACCGGCTACCGCTTCGGCGGGCGCAATCCGGAAGCCGGCCTCGACTGCAGCGGCATGGTCGCCTACATCGTCGAGAACATCAGCGGACAGCGCCTGCCGCACAACGCGGCGCAGATCGCCGAGCACACCCGGCCGATCGCGCTGCAGGCGCTCCGCCCGGGCGACCTGGTATTTTTCAACACCTTGCAGCGCCGCCACTCGCACATGGGGATCTACATCGGCGACGGACGCTTCATCCACGCACCCTCGAGCCGCGGCGCAGTCAGGGTGGAACGGCTCGACAACCGCTACTTCGCGCAGCGCATCGACGGCGCGCGCACCCTGGTGGCCCGCAACTGAAATCCGTCGCGGCAGCCCCCCGCGCTCAACGTCCGGGGGTCTGGACGTAGATCTCGCCCGGCCGGGTCAGGCCGAGCTCGAAGCGGGCGCGTTCCTCGATCGCCTCGTTGCCCGACTTGAGGTCATTCACTTCCGCCTCCAGCCCGGCGTTGCGCTGCTCGAGGCGCAGGTTCTCCGCGCGCTGCGCCTGCAGCTGGCGACCGGTTTCCCAGACCTGCAGCCAACCTCCCTTCCCCAGCCAGAGCGGGTACTGGAGGAGGACGACGAGTGCGGTCAGGATCAGGATCGGCCAGCGCATGGTATGAAGTGGGTTCCCACGATTGACGTGTTGTGGATTGGCACGTCGCGGATCGGATGACTGCAAGCGCAGGCCCGTCCGCAGCAGGCCCGGGTGCAAAAAGGCCGACGGGATCACCGCCGGCCTTTTCCAGTCATGCGCTCACCGCGACAGGGGGTCAGCGCAGATTGTAGAACGCGCGCTTGCCCGGGTAGAAGGCGGTGTCGCCGAGGTCTTCCTCGATGCGCAGCAACTGGTTGTACTTGGAGATCCGGTCCGAGCGGCTCAGCGAGCCGGTCTTGATCTGCATCGCGCGCAGGCCCACGGCGATGTCGGCGATGGTCGAGTCGTCGGTCTCGCCCGAGCGGTGCGAGATCACCGCGGTGTAGCCGGCGAGCTTGGCCATCTCGACCGCGGCGAAGGTCTCGGTCAGGGTGCCGATCTGGTTGATCTTGATCAGGATCGAATTGGCCACGCCCTGCTCGATGCCCTGCGCGAGGATCTGGGTGTTGGTGACGAAGAGGTCGTCGCCCACCAGTTGCACGCGCTTGCCCAGGCGCTCGGTGAGGATCTTCCAGCCGTCCCAGTCGCCCTCGGCCATGGCGTCCTCGATCGAGACGATCGGGAACTTGTCGGCGAGGGTCTCGAGGTAGTCGGTGAAGCCCTCGGCGGTCAGCGACAGGCCTTCGCCCTTCAGTTCGTAGCGGCCGTCCTTGTAGAACTCGCTGGCAGCGCAGTCGAGCGCGAGCAGCACGTCCTCGCCGGGCACGTAGCCGGCGGCGACGATCGCTTCCTGGATCAGGTTCAGCGCCTCTTCGGTGCCCGCCACGTTGGGGGCGAAGCCGCCCTCGTCGCCGACCGTGGTCGGGTAGCCCTTGGCGTCGACGATCTTCTTCAGGTGGTGGAAGATCTCGGCGCCGCAGCGCAGGGCCTCGCGGAAGCTGCCCATGCTCACCGGCATGATCATGCATTCCTGGATGTCGAGGCTGTTGTTGGCGTGCTCGCCGCCGTTGATGACGTTCATCATCGGCACCGGCATCACCATCGGGCTGGCGCCGCCGAAGTAGCGGTACAGCGGCAGGCCGGCCTCCTCGGCCGCGGCCTTGGCCACCGCCATGGAGACGGCGAGCATGGCGTTGGCGCCCAGGCGCGACTTGTTCTCGGTGCCGTCGAGTTCGATCAGGGTGCGGTCGATGAAGGCCTGCTCCTCGGCGTCGAGGCCGATGATGGCCTCGGCGATCTCGGTGTTCACGTTCTCGACCGCGCGCAGCACGCCCTTGCCGAGGAAGCGCGACTTGTCGCCGTCGCGCAGCTCGATCGCCTCGCGCGAGCCGGTGGAGGCGCCCGAGGGCACCGCGGCGCGGCCCATCACGCCGGATTCGAGCAGCACGTCGGCTTCGACGGTGGGGTTGCCGCGGGAGTCGAGAATCTCGCGGGCGATCACATCAACGATTGCACTCATGTCTTGTCCTGTTGCAGTTACGGATCATTCGAAACGACGGGAGGTTCGAAACTCAAAGCGTGGTTTCGAGGAAGCCCTGGCGCTTGACCAGCGCATCGATCTCCTTGAGGGTGGTCAGCAGCGCCTTCATCTTTGACAGCGGCCAGGCATTGGGGCCGTCCGACAGCGCCTTCGCGGGATCGGGGTGAGTCTCCATGAAGAGGCCCGCGACGCCGACCGCGACCGCGGCGCGCGCCAGCACCGGGACGAACTCGCGCTGACCGCCCGAGGCCGTGCCCTGGCCGCCCGGCAGCTGCACCGAGTGGGTGGCGTCGAATACCACCGGGCAGCCGGTGTCGCGCATGATCGCCAGCGAACGCATGTCGGAGACGAGGTTGTTGTAGCCGAAGGAGGCGCCGCGCTCGCACACCATGAGGGTGTCGGCACCGCCGTTGGCTTCCTTCGCCTTGTCGACGACGTTTTTCATATCGCCCGGAGCGAGGAACTGGCCTTTCTTGATATTGACCGGCTTGCCGGCAGCCGCCACGGCGTGGATGAAGTCGGTCTGGCGGCACAGGAAGGCCGGGGTCTGCAGCACGTCCACCACGGAGGCGACCGCCGGGATCTCCTCGACCGTGTGCACGTCGGTCAGCACCGGCAGGCCGAGCTGCGTCTTCACCGCCTCGAGCATCTTCAGCCCGGCATCCATGCCATGGCCGCGGAAGCTCCTGCCCGAGCTGCGGTTGGCCTTATCGTAGGACGCCTTGAAGATGTAGGGGATGCCCAACCCCGCGCAGATTTCCTTCATCTGCCCGGCGATGTCGAGGCACATCTGCGCGGACTCGGCGACGCAGGGCCCGGCGATCAGGAACAGCGGCCGCTCGAGGCCGACTTCGAACTCACACAGTTTCACGCTCGCTCCTTCAGGCCGCGGCCTGCTGGCGCGCGATCGCCGCCTTCACGTAGGCGGTGAACAGCGGATGGCCCTTGCGCGGGTTGGAGGTGAACTCGGGGTGGAACTGGCAACCGACGAACCAGGGGTGGACATCGACGGGCAGCTCGACCATCTCGCACAGGTCGGTGACCGGTGCGCGGCCGGAGACGACCAGCCCCTTGTCCTCGAGCTTCGCCAGCAGCGAGTTGTTCACCTCGTAACGATGGCGGTGGCGCTCCATGATCTCGGCCGCGCCGTAGACTTCGCGCGCCAGCGTCCCTTCGGCGAGCTGACAGAGCTGGCCGCCGAGACGCATCGTGCCGCCGAGGTCGGAATCCTCGGTGCGCTTTTCCAGCCTGCCGCTGCGATCCTTCCATTCGGTGATCAGGCCGATCACCGGGAAGCGGGTGTCGCGCTCGAACTCGGTCGAGTGCGCACCGTCCATGCCGGCGACGTCGCGCGCGAACTCCACCACCGCGAGCTGCATGCCGAGGCAGATCCCCAGATACGGCACCTTGTTCTCGCGTGCGAAACGGATCGCGGCGATCTTGCCTTCGGTGCCGCGCTTGCCGAAGCCGCCCGGCACCAGGATCGCGTCCATGGACTGGAGCACGCCGCAGCCGTCGCGCTCGATGTCCTCGGAGTCGATGTAGTGGATGTTCACCTTCGATTCGGTGTGCATGCCGGCGTGGTTGAGCGCCTCGATCAGCGACTTGTAGGACTCGGTGAGGTCGACGTACTTGCCGACAAAGCCGACATTGACCGTCTGCTTCGGGTGCTCGAGCGCGTGGATCAGCTTTTCCCACACCGACAGGTCGGCCGCGCGGGCGAGGATGTCGAGCTTGTGGCAGACGATCTGGTCGAGCATCTGGTCGTGGAGCTGGCCGGGAATCTTGTAGATCGAGTCGGCGTCGAGGCACTCGATCACGGCCTCGGGCATCACGTTGCAGAACAGCGCGATCTTGCGCCGCTCATCGGCCGGGATCGAGCGGTCGGCGCGGCACAGCAGGATGTCGGGCTGGATGCCGATCTCGCGCAGCTCCTTCACCGAATGCTGGGTCGGCTTGGTCTTCAGTTCGCCCGCGGTCGGGATGTAGGGCAGCAGGGTGAGGTGGATGAAGCAGGTGCTGCTGCGCCCTTCCTCGATCCCCATCTGGCGGATCGCCTCCAGAAAGGGCAGCGACTCGATGTCGCCCACCGTGCCGCCGACCTCGACGATCGCCACGTCGGCGCCTTCGGCGCCGCGCTTGACGTACTGCTTGATCTCGTCGGTGATGTGCGGGATCACCTGCACCGTCTTGCCAAGGTATTCGCCGCGGCGCTCCTTCTTGATCACCGCCTCGTAGATCTGGCCGGTGGTGAAGTTGTTGCGCCGGCTCATCTTGGCGCTGGTGAAGCGCTCGTAGTGACCGAGATCGAGGTCGGTCTCGGCGCCGTCTTCGGTGACGAAGACCTCGCCGTGCTGGAACGGGCTCATGGTGCCCGGATCGACGTTGATGTAGGGGTCCAGCTTGAGGTGCGTGACCTTGATGCCACGGGACTCGAGAATCGCCCCTAAAGAGGCGGCCGCGATGCCTTTGCCCAGGGAGGACACGACACCGCCGGTAACGAAGACGTATTTGGTCATGGGAGATGTGCTGCGGGAAAGCGCGATGATAACCGATGAGCCGGACGCGCGTCAGCAGTCCGGCCATCGTCCGCGCCGTCCACCGGGGGGCCGCCGCGGAACGCCCCCGGCAGGATTCAGCCCAACCCGCGCAGCTCGCGCAAGACCACCGACAGCATCGCCAGGTCGATGCTCGGCGCGGCATGGACCTCGGTCAGCAGGTGGCGGTAACGCTCCAGCTGGTGCGCGTACTTCTCCTGCCAGGCGGCTCGCACCTGGGCCACTTCCCCGGCGCCGGGGACAAGCTTCAGGGCATCGTTCACCAGCGCTCGCGCCACTGCGGACAGATCGCCGCGCAGGGCGCTGCGCGCGAGCGTCTGCCAGCGGGTTTCGGTGGGCAGCAGCGAGATCTGGCGCCCCAGCCAGTGCAGATCGAGATCGCCGCCGAGGGCGAAATAGACCCGTGCCACCATCGCCTCGTCCCGCCCGCTGTCGACCGCCGCCTCAACCAGGTCCAGCGCCGAATACAGCTCGTCGAGCACGGCGATGCGCTGCGCCAGGTCCCGGGGCACCCCCTGCTCGACCCGGCGCGCGACTGTTTCCTCGAGTTCGACCTTGTAGGCCGGCACCACGTAGTCCACCAGACCGTCGGCGAGCACCCCCACGCCCGGCGAGAAATGCGCCAGCGTGGCCTGCAGGTCGGCCAGCCACGGACGATGGCGCAGGAACCACAGCGTACCGCGCTGCACCAGGCGGTCGGCCTCGCGGATCAGTTCGACCTGGAGCGCGTCGTCGATGCAGTTGTCGAGCGCCTCGATCCCGTTCCACACCGGCACCAGGCCGAAGACCTCGCGGGTCGCCATGTAGGCGCGCACGACGTCGGACGGAGACGCTCCCGTCTCCGCCCTGAGGCGGCTGACGAAGGTCGGACCGACGCGATTGACCATGCTGTTGACGACATGGGTGGAAACGATCTCACGCCGCAACGGGTGGCGCTGGATATGACCGGCGAAGCGCTCGCGCAGCGGCACCGGGAAGTAGCGCTCGAGCGCGCTGCGGATGTAGGGATCTTCCGGCACATCGGACGCCAGCACCTCGTCGTAGAGCTCGATCTTGGAATAGGCCAGCAGCACGGCCAGCTCGGGGGTGAGCAGGCCGATGTGCGCCGCCTTGCGCTCGACCAGATCCTCGTCCATCGGCAGGAACTCGAGCTTGCGGTTGAGCCGCCCGGCATGGCTCAGGCGGCGCATGAACTCCGCCTGCTCGTCGAGCAGATCCACCCCGCGGGCGCGCGTCACCGACAGGATCTGGGTCTGGGCGTAGTTGTCACGCAGCACCAGCGCGGCGACCTCGTCGGTCATGTCGGCGAGCAGCTGGTTGCGCTGCTTCAGCGTCAGCTCGCCCTCGGCGATCACGCTGTCGAGCAGGATCTTGATGTTGACCTCGTGGTCCGAGCAATCGACTCCCGCCGAATTGTCGATGGCGTCGGTATTGACCCGCCCGCCCTTGAGTGCGAACTCGATGCGCCCGAGCTGGGTGGCGCCGAGGTTGCCGCCCTCGCCCAGCACCTTGCAGCGCAGCTCGGCGCCGTTGACCCGCACCGCATCGTTGGCGCGGTCGCCCACCGCGGCGTCGGCCTCGGCTGAAGCCTTGATGTAGGTGCCGATGCCGCCGTTGTAGAGCAGATCGACCGGGGCGGTGAGGATGGCGCGGATCAGTTCGGCTGGCGCCAGGCTGTCGGCGTCGATGTCGAGCACCGCGCGCAGCTGCGGCGAGAGGCGGATCGATTTCGCGCTGCGCGGCCACACCCCGCCGCCCTCTGAAATCAGCGTCTTGTCGTAGTCGTCCCAGCTCGAACGCGGCAGGGCGAACAGGCGGGCGCGTTCCTGCCAGCTCGTCCCGGGGTCGGGATCGGGGTCGATGAAGATGTGGCGATGGTCGAAGGCGGCCACCAGGCGGATCTGCGTGGACAGCAGCATGCCGTTGCCGAACACGTCGCCCGACATGTCGCCGATGCCGGCGACGGTAAACGGCGCTTCCTGGATGTTGCGCCCGATCTCGCGGAAATGGCGCTTCACCGCCTCCCATGCACCGCGCGCGGTGATCCCCATCTTCTTGTGGTCGTAACCGGCCGAGCCGCCCGAGGCGAAGGCGTCGCCGAGCCAGAAGCCGTACTCGGCGGCGACTTCGTTGGCATGGTCGGAGAAGGTCGCCGTGCCCTTGTCGGCCGCCACGACCAGGTAGGGGTCGTCCTCGTCGTGGCGCACCACCTCGGCAGGCGGAACGATCCTGCCCTGCACCAGGTTGTCGGTCAGATCGAGCAGGCCGCGCAGGAAGTTGCGGTAGCAGGCCATGCCTTCGGCGAGCAGCGCCTCGCGTCCCCCCTCCGCGGGCGGGCACTTGACGACGAAGCCGCCTTTCGAGCCGACCGGCACGATCACCGCGTTCTTGACGATCTGCGCCTTCACCAGGCCGAGGACCTCGGTGCGGAAATCTTCCATCCGGTCCGACCAGCGCAAGCCGCCGCGCGCGACCTTGCCGCCACGCAGGTGCACGCCTTCCAGGCGCGGCGAGTAGACGAAGATCTCGAACATCGGCAGCGGCTGGGGCAGGTTGGGAATCTTCGCCGGCGCGAACTTGAACGAGGTGTAGGCCTTGGGCGCACCGTCCTTGCCACGCTGGAACCAGTTGGTGCGCAGCGTCGCCAGGATCAGGGCGAGGAACTGGCGCAGGATGCGGTCCTCGTCGAGATTCGCCACCGCGTTGAGGCCCTGCTCGATGGCCGCGACGATGCCGTTGCAGGCGGCCTCGCGTCCCTGGTCGAGGGCGGGCTCGAAGCGCACCCGGAACAGCTCGAACAGCGCGCGCGCGAGCTGCGGATAGGCCGCCAGGGTCTGCTCCATGTAGGCCTGACTGAAGGTGAACGCGGCCTGGCGCAGGTATTTCGCGTACGCGCGCAGCACCGCGACCTCGCGCCAGGACAGGCCGGCGCGCAGCACCAGGCGATTGAAGTCGTCGTTCTCGACTTCGCCGTGCCAGGCGTGCAAAAAGGCGTCCTGGAACAGCGGCCGCACTTCGTGGATGTTGAGGCTCTCGGCTTCGGCATAGCTCAGGCCGAAATCGTGCAGCCACACCGTGCGCCCGTCCTGGCGCGAAACGGCGTACGGCCGCTCTTCGATCACTTTCACGCCCATTTTCTCGAGCATCGGCAGGCTCGAGGACAGCGGCACCGGCGCGTCGAGGTGATACAGGCGCAGGTTCAGCCCGCCCACGGGCGCCTCCAGCGGCACGTACAGATTCAGCCCGAGGGCCTCGCCGTCGGCGAGCGCTTCCATCTGCTCGATGTCGAACACCGCCATCCGCGCCGAATGGTCCTCGCGGTAACCCGCCGGAAAACCGCTGCCGTAGCGCCGGGCCAGCACCAGGCCGCGCTCTTCGCCGCACTGCTCGACCAGCGCCTGCAGCAGCTCGTCCTCCCAGCGCCGCGAGGCGCGGATCAAGCGCTGCTCGAGTTCGCGGGTATCGAAGGGCGGAATCACCGAATCGTGGGTGCGCACGGTGATCAGGATGCGCGCCAGCGCAGAGTCCGAGAACTGCACGTCGAACTCGGACGCAGCGCCGTTGAAGGCGTCCATCAGCACTGCCTGCATGCGCTTGCGCTGGTCGGTGTTGTAGTGCTCGCGGGGAACGTAGATCAGGCAGGAAACGAAGCGGGCGAAGGGATCGCAGCGCACGAACAGGCGCGTGCGCAGGCGCTCGCCCAGACGCAGGATGCCCATCGCGTGGGTGTAGAGCTCGTCGGGCGAAATCTGGAACAGCTCGTCGCGCGGGTAGCGCTCGAGCAGGGTCAGCAGTGCCTTCGCCGCATGGCCGCCGGGCAACAGCCCGGCACGCTCGAACACGGCATCGACCTTGCGCCGCAGCAGCGGGATCTGCTTCGGGCTGGCGCTGTAGGCGGTGGATGCCAGCAGGCCGATGATGCGGCGCTCACCGACCACCCGGCCGTCAGCGTCGAAACGCTTGACGCCGATGAAGTCGAGGTAGCCCGGCCGGTGCACGGTGGAGCGCGAATTCGATTTCGTCACCGTGAGCAGATGAGGCAGATGGGCCTGGGCGCGCAGCTGCGGCGGCAGCGCGGCAAACGAGCGCGACTGCCCGTCCTCGCCATCGCCACGCAGCAAACCCAGCCCGGAGCCACCGACGATGCGCAGCTCGTTGCCTTCGCCGGTATTGACCAGCTCGTAGTCGCGCCCCCCCAGGAGGACGAAGTTGTCGGCCGCGAGCCACTCGAGAAAGGCGCGCACCTCGGCCAGCTCACCCGCGTCGACCGGCGGCGTGCTGCCCCCCAGCCCGGCGATGATCTCGTTCATGCGCGCGCGCATCGCCGTCCAGTCGCCCACTGCCGCACGGACGTCGGCAAGCACGTGCTCGATCCCCTGCTGCAAGGCGGCGAGGTCGGCCGGATCGCTGCGACGATCGACCTCGAGATGCATGATCGATTCGAGACGCGCCCCGCCCGGCCCTTCGTCCCCCGCCGCGGCCTGCACTTCATCCTGCTCGGCGAGGCGCACGAAGCGCCCCTCGTCGTCGCGCACCACGCCCATCACCGGGTGGATGATCAGGTGCAGGGCCGAGCCCTGGCGGGCGATCTCCATTGCGATCGAATCGACCAGAAAGGGCATGTCGTCGCCGACGATCTCGATCACCGTGTGCGGACACTCCCAGCCGTGTTCGTCGAGCCGGGGGTTGAACGCCCGCACCCGGCTGCCCGAGCGGCGCCGGGCGATGAAGTGCCACTGGCTGAGCACGGCGCCGTAGAGGTCGGCAACCGGCAGCACCTCGAGGTCCTCCGGATCGACCTGGGCAAAGAAGCGCGCGGCAAAGGCGCTCACCGCAGCCGCCTGCGCCGCCGGCAGGCGTACCGCGATTTGTTCGACCACCGCATCGATCTGTGCCACCAGCCGACTTGCTTCCCGCGTATTCATCCGAATCTCCCCGCTTGCGTGTCAGGACATGGCGAGACGGCGGCGGGCTCGGACGAGCGCTGGATGCGAGCCGCGGCGCGCCTCGCCGCGAAACAAAGGGATCAGGCTAAGAGAACGTCCGGGTGTGCGATACCCACGTTTTCCCTAACGAAGCCGGTTCCGCTCAGCGGATGAAGTCGCGGTTGATCTGGCGGAACAATTCGGTGCCGCCGCGTTGCAGCCACTCGAATGCGACCATTTCGCGCGACACGATCTCGATCCCGTGGCCGCGCATGCGGGTGAAGGCCAGGTCCCGGGCAGCGGGATCGCGCGACCCCGAAGCCTCGGCGGCGACGAACACCTCCTTCCCCGCCCAGCGCAGCTCGAGCGCGGTCTGCAGCACGCAGACATGGGCTTCGGTGCCGCACACGATCACCTGCCGACGGGCCTCGACGGCGGTATCAGCGAGGCCGCCTTCGGCCTGCGCCGAGAAACACCGCTTGCCTACGTAGCGGGCGCTGGCAGTGACCGCGCGCACCTCGTCCACCGTCGCACCGAGTTTCTCCGGGAAATGCTCGGTGACCACCACCGGCACCCCGGCGCGTTCAGCCACCTGCGCCAGCCAGATGCAGTTGGCGAGCACCTGCCGGTGGTCGTGGATGTGCGGAGCGAGCCGCGTCTGCACGTCGATGATCAGCAGCACCGACTTGTCCCGATTCATCAGCATCATCGAAGCTCCCTGGATCGTGGATCCGGGCCGGCCACCGGCTGCCCGTGCCGCCCGGAGTCAGGCGGCGGAATCATCGAACAAGGCGCGCACCGCCTGCGGGATCGGCACCGATTTTCCGCTGCGCATGTCCATCCACACCGTCTTGGCCGCGCCTTCGGCATACAACCGGTCCTCGCCTTCGACGAACAGTTCGTACCAGGTCATCAGGCTCGAGCGCCCGGGCGAGCCCGCGTACATCCTGACGACCACCGTGGCAGGATAATTCACCGGCGCCAGAAAGGTACAGCTGGCATTGATGATCACCGGTCCGATCTCCTCGAAGGGGCTGACCCGCGAGCCCATCCGCTCGGCCCACTCGATCCGGGCCTGTTCGAAGTAACGGAAATACACCGTGTTGTTGACGTGGTTGTAGGCGTCCATGTCGCCCCAGCGCACCGCGATCCGGCTGGTGTGGATCAGCCTGGCCTTGTCCTTCATCACCCTCGCTCCTGTCATTCCGGTCACGAGCTAATGTAGCATACGCCCCCGTATGTCATGAGCCGCTGGATCCGCGGGAGAGTCCCGATCCGGCGCGAAACGGCACAAAGGTTTAAACTCGCGCGGGTTTGACAACTTGCGCAGTCGCAGGGCGGGCACGCCCCTCACACGAATCCAGGAGAACACGATGGAACGCGAATCGATGGAATTCGACGTGCTGATCGTCGGCGGCGGCCCCGCAGGGCTGGCAGCGGCGATCCGCCTCAAACAGCTGGCCGAGAAGAAAGGCCAGGAAATCTCGGTATGCCTGATCGAGAAGGCAGCCGAAATCGGCGCCCACATCCTGTCGGGTGCAGTGATGGACCCGAAGGCGCTGACCGAACTGTTCCCCGACTGGAAAGAACGCGGCGCCCCGCTCAACACCGCGGTCACCGAGGACAAGGTGCTGTTCCTCACCGAGAGCGGCGCCCGCCGGGCCCCCAACGGCCTGCTGCCGGACTGTTTCATCAACCACGGCAACTACATCGTGCGCCTGGGCAACGTGGTGAAGTGGCTCGGCGAACAGGCCGAAGCCCTCGGTGTCGAGGTCTACCCGGGCTTTGCCGGCGCCGAACTGCTGTACGACGCCCACGGCGCGGTCAGCGGCGTGGCCACCGGCGACATGGGCCTCAACCGCGACGGCAGCCCCGGCCCGCATCACCAGCCGGGCATGGAGCTCCATGCCAAATACACGCTGTTCGCCGAAGGCTGTCGCGGCCACCTGGGCAAGCAGCTCGAAGCGAAGTTCAACCTGCGCGACGGCGCCGATCCCCAGACCTACGGCATCGGCATCAAGGAACTGTGGGAGGTGAAGCCCGAGAACCACCGCCCCGGCCTGGTCGTGCACACCGCCGGCTGGCCGATGGACAACGCCACCTACGGCGGCGGCTTCGTCTATCACCTCGAAGACAACTTGGTCGCCATCGGCTACGTCGTCGGCCTCAATTACACCAACCCGCACCTGTCGCCGTTCGAGGAGATGCAGCGCTACAAGACTCACCCCGAGATCCGCAAATACCTCGAAGGCGGCAAGCGCCTGGCCTACGGCGCGCGCGCGATCACCGCCGGCGGCCTGCAGAGCCTGCCGCGGCTGATCTTCCCGGGCGGCGCACTGGTCGGCGACGACGCCGGCTTCCTCAACGCGGCGCGGATCAAGGGTAGCCACGCCGCGATCAAGTCGGGCATGCTCGCCGCCGAGGCCGCGTTCGAGGCGCTCGCCGCCGAGCGCCAGCACGACGCGCTGACCGCCTACCCTTCGGCCTTCCGCGACTCCTGGCTGTACGCCGAGCTGCACAAATCGCGCAACTTCAAGCCCTACATGAAGAAAGGCCTGTGGGTCGGCTCGCTGCTGTTCGGCATCGACCAGAAGCTGCTGATGGGCAAGGCGCCGTGGACGCTGCACAACAGCGCCGATCACGACAAGCTCAAGCCCGCTGCCGAGTGCCCGAAAATCGACTATCCGAAGCCCGACGGCGTGCTCACCTTCGACCGCCTGTCCTCGGTGTTCCTGTCCAACACCAACCACGAGGAAGAGCAGCCCTGCCACCTGCAGCTGAAGGACGCCTCGGTGCCGATCGCGATCAACCTCGCCCGATACGACGCCCCCGAACAGCGCTACTGTCCGGCCGGCGTGTACGAGATCGTCCGCGACGGCGAAGGCGGCGCCCCGCGCCTGCAGATCAACGCCCAGAACTGTGTGCACTGCAAGACCTGCGACATCAAGGATCCGACCCAGAACATCAACTGGGTCGTGCCCCAGGGCGGCGAAGGGCCGATCTACCAGGGCATGTAAGCCGGCAGCGCACGGCGCGGAAAGCTCACACGCACGCTTCCCGTGCCGCCCGCATCACCCGCTCGATGAAATCGGTCTTCGCCCTGGCGTAGGCGAGGCGGTCGTCCGGGTGTTCGCGCGCGATGCGCTGCTTGAGCTCGCCATACGCCCGCGCCACCTCCGGATGGGCTCTCAGGTAGTCGCGCAGCAGCAGGCGCTCCCACTCCGGCGCATCCGCCACCAGGCAGTGGATGTGATGCGTGCGCCGGCCACGCGCATCGCGCCGGATGAACCAGGCATAGGCGATGCCCGGCAGGCCGGGCTCGCGCGCACGCCAGAAATACTCGTAGCCTTCGCCCTGCAGGGCCGGTGCGATATGCACGGCGACGTCTTCCAGCGAACGCACTTCCATCAGCATGTCCACGATCGGCTTCGCCGCCAGGCCGGGCACCGCGGTGCTGCCGAAATGTTCGATGCGCCCGATCAGGCCGGGCGCCAGCAAGGCCCGCAAGCGCGCGGCCTCGGCGGCAAACGCGGCCGGCCACCCCGGGTCGTAGGGCTGGATCTCGATGCGCTCGTGCAGTGCACGGGCAACGTGTTCGGGCGGCTCGCTCATCGGCGGAAACGGGAAATGAACCTACCCCAGTATAGCCACGCACGCTGGTGACCGGGCGCCATCCGCTTGTGCTGCCGTCACCGCAGCCGAAGCTGGTTATTCATTCAGTAACGGGCTCTGCTATCCTTGCCCCCTTCGCATCGAACCGGACAGGCCCGCACAGCATGGCAGGCAAGCAAGACACTTTGCAGCAGTACGACGAATCCTCCTTCCGCGTCCTGAAGGGGCTGGAGCCGGTGCGCGAGCGCCCTGGCATGTACACCCGCACCGACAGCCCGGCGCACATCATCCAGGAAGTCATCGACAACGCCGCCGACGAGGCGCTCGCCGGCTTCGCCAGGAAGATCCACGTCACCCTGCACCTGGACGGCTCGGTCACCGTCGCCGACGACGGCCGCGGCATCCCGGTCGGCCTGCACCCCGAGGAAGGCGTGCCGGTGGTGGTGCTGGCCTACACCCGGCTCCATGCCGGGGGCAAGTTCGACAAGCGCGCGGGCAACTCCGCCTACGCCTTCTCCGGCGGCCTGCACGGCGTCGGCGTGTCGGTCACCAACGCGCTGTCCACCCGCATCGAAGTCGAAGTGAAGCGCGATGGCAGGATCCACCGCATCGACTTCGCCGACGGCGGCGAGACCATCGGCCCGCTGCGCAGCGAAGGCGACTGCGGCCGCCAGACCGGCACCCGGGTGCGCGTGTGGCCCGAGGCGAAATACTTCGAGTCGCCGCGCGTGCCGATGAACGAGCTCGAGCGCCTCTTGCGCAGCAAGGCGGTGCTGCTGTCGGGCGTCGCCGTGCGCCTCGACATCGAGCAGGCGAACGGCCCCGCGCTGTCCAAGACCTGGTCCTACCCCGAGGGGCTCGCCGGCTACCTGAAGGAAGTCGCCGGCGACCTCGAGCCGGTCGCACCCATCTTCACCGCCGAGAAATACGCCGGCCGCGACGACCCCAGCTTCGCCCCCGGCGAAGGCGCGGCCTGGGCGCTGGCCTGGTTCGAGTCCGCGGTGCCGAGCGAGTCCTACGTCAACCTGATTCCCACCGTCAACGGCGGCACCCACGAATCGGGGCTACGCGCCGGCGTGTTCGAGGCGATGAAGTCCTTCATCGACCACCACACCCTGCTGCCGCGCGGGGTCAAGCTGCAGCAGGAAGACGTCTGCGGGCGGATGAGCTTCGTCCTCTCGGCGCGCCTGCTCGACCCGCAGTTCCAGGGCCAGGTGAAGGAAAAGCTCAACTCGCGCGAGGCCGTGAAGCTCGTCTCCAGCCAGCTGCGCGACCCCTTCGAGATCTGGCTCAACAACCACGTCGACGCCGGCCGTGCGATCGCCGAACTCTCCATCAAGCAGGCGCTGGCGCGACAGAAGAGCGCGCAGAAGGTCGAGAAGAAGAAGACCTCCGGCGTCGCCGTGCTGCCGGGCAAGCTGTCGGACTGCGAATCCGAGGACCTCGCCGACAACGAGCTCTTCCTCGTCGAAGGCGACTCCGCCGGCGGCTCGGCGAAGATGGCGCGCGACAAGGAGACCCAGGCCATCCTGCCGCTGCGCGGCAAGGTCCAGAATGCCTGGGAGATCGACCCCGACCGCCTGTTCGCCAACGCCGAGATCCACGACATCGCCGTCGCCCTGGGCGTCGATGCGCACCGCGCCGACAGCGAACCCGACCTCTCCGGCCTGCGCTACGGCAAGGTCGTCATCATGTCGGATGCCGACGTCGACGGCGCCCACATCCAGACCCTGCTGCTGACGCTGTTCTTCCGCCACTTCCCGAAGCTGATCGAACGCGGCCACGTGTACGTCGCGCAGCCGCCGCTGTATCGCATCGACGTCCCGGCGCAGGGCAAGAAGCGCCCGCCGCGCCGCCTCTACGCCCTCGACGACGGCGAGCTGACCGCGATCCGCGACCGCCTCGAGAAGGAAGGCTTCCGCCCCGAGGCGATCGAGGTCGGCCGCTTCAAGGGCCTCGGCGAGATGAACCCCGACCAGCTGCGCGAAACCACCATGGACCCCGCCACCCGCCGCGTGCTGCCGGTCAAGGTGCGGCGCGGCGCGGCGGACGACACGCTGAAGATGTTCACCCTGCTGATGGGCAAGGGCGAGGCCTCCGGCCGCCGCGCCTGGATGGAAGAAAAGGGCGACAGCGTCGAGGCCGACGTCTGAGATTTCCCACCGGATTCAATTACGCAGTGCAATGACGACCGAAACCCCAGACCTGTTCGACATGCCCGAACCCGCCGCGGGCTTGCCCAAGCCCGCTCAGGCCGCCCCCTCCATTGCGGGCACGGCGACAACTGCCAGCCCGACCACCCCGACGCAGGCAGGCGAGGACCTGCCCCCGCCCCCAGCCCCACCCGCAGAGCCCGAGCCGGAGCCCGAGGATGACGCCACGCTGGCGCTCGACCGCTACGCCGAGCGCGCCTACCTCGCCTATGCGATGAGCGTGGTCAAGTCGCGCGCCCTGCCCCAGGTGGAAGACG
The DNA here is from genome assembly GCF_001922305.1 of Thauera chlorobenzoica. Taxonomy (NCBI): domain Bacteria; kingdom Pseudomonadati; phylum Pseudomonadota; class Betaproteobacteria; order Rhodocyclales; family Zoogloeaceae; genus Thauera; species Thauera chlorobenzoica. Next base: position 2,336,837 of record NZ_CP018839.1, on the reverse strand, counting down.
GCATGAAGCCGGTGCAGCGTCGCATCCTGTACGCGATGAACCAGATGCGGCTGTCGTCCACCTCCAAGCACGTGAAGTCCGCGCGCGTGGTCGGCGACGTCATCGGCAAGTACCACCCGCACGGCGACACCAGCGTCTATGACGCCATGGTGCGGGTCGCGCAGGACTTCTCGCTGCGCTACCCGCTGGTCGACGGCCAGGGCAACTTCGGTTCGCGCGACGGCGACTCGGCCGCGGCGATGCGCTACACCGAGTGCCGCCTGACCCCGATCGCCGAGCTGCTGCTGGCCGAGATCGACCGCGGCACGGTGGACTTCATCCCCAACTACGACGGCGCCTTCGAGGAACCGCAGCTGCTGCCCGCGCGCCTGCCCTTCGTGCTGCTCAACGGCGCCTCGGGCATCGCGGTGGGCATGGCGACCGAGATTCCACCGCACAACCTGCGCGAGGTGGCCGAAGCCACCTGCTACCTGATCCGCCACCCCGAGTCCACCCTCGAGGACGTGCTCGGCATCATCCCCGGGCCGGACTTCCCCGGCGGCGGCCAGCTCATCTCCGCCCCCGAGGCGATCCGCGACGCCTACGCCGGCGGGCGCGGCAGCCTGCGCCTGCGCGCGCGCTGGAAGATCGAGGAGCTCGCCCGCGGCCAGTGGCGCGCGATCGTGGAAGAACTGCCGCACGGCGTCTCCGCCGCCGGCGTGCTGTCCGAGATCGAGACCCTGACCAACCCGCAACCGCGCGCAGGCAAGAAGGAAATCAGCCAGGAACAGAAGAACCTCAAGCAGCTCGTGCTCGGCGTGCTCGACACGGTGCGCGACGAATCCAGCGACAAGGCGCCGGTACGAATCGTGCTTGAGCCCAAGTCGAGCCGCCAGAACCGCGACGAGTTCATGGCGGTGCTGCTCGCCCACACCAGCCTGGAGACCTCGGCCTCGGTCAACATGACCATGATCGGGCGCGACGGCCGGCCGCAGCAGAAGAACCTGGTGCAGATCCTGCGCGAGTGGATCGATTTCCGCTACGTGACGGTCGAGCGCCGCACCCGCCACCGCCTCGACGAGGTCGATCGCCGCATCCACATCCTCGAAGGCCGCATGATCGCCTTCCTCCACATCGAGGACGTGATCCGCGTCATCCGCGAGTCGGACGAACCCAAGCCGGCGCTGATCGCGGCTTTCGGGCTCTCCGACATCCAGGCCGAGGACATCCTCGAGATCCGCTTGCGCCAGCTCGCCCGCCTCGAAGGCTTCAGGATCGAGAAGGAACTCGCTGATTTGCGCGACGAGCGCACCGGCCTGCAGCACCTGCTCGACAGCCGCGCGGCGATGACGAAGCTGATCCTGAAGGAGATCAACGACGACGCGAAAAAGTACGGTGACGACCGCCGCACCCTGGTCGAAGCGGTGGCTGCGGTGGCGCCGGCCGAGATCAGCGTGGCGGACGAGCCGCTCACCGTGATCGTGTCGAAGAACGGCTGGGTGCGCGCCCGCCAGGGCCATGGCATCGATGCCGCGGCGATCGGCTACAAGGCGGGCGACTTCGCTTTCGCCGTGATCGAGACACGCACCACCTGGCCGCTGATCGTCGTCGACAGCAACGGCCGCGCGTACACGGTGAAAGTGGCCGACCTGCCCGGCGGACGCGGTGACGGCACCCCGATCACGACGCTGGTCGAGTTCCAGGACGGGGCCAAGCTCGCGCAGGTGGTCAGCGACGAGCCGGCGGCGATGTACCTGTTCTCCAATAGCGGCGGCTACGGCTTCCTGTGCAGCATCGCCGACGCCAGCAGCCGCCAGCGCGCGGGCAAGGCTTTCATGAGCCTGGAAAAGGGCGAAAAGGCGCTGGCCCCGGCCAAAGCCTTCGGCAACTGGATCGCCGCCGCCTCGGAAAACGGTCGCCTGCTGGTCTTCCCGCGACCGGAGATGAAGACGCAGAGCGGCGGGCGCGGGGTCATCGTGATGGCGCTCGACGAAGGCGAGGCGCTCGCCGCGGTGGCGGTGCCGGCCGATGACGCGGTGCTGAGCGTGGAAGGCACCGGGCGCGGCGGCAAGGCGGTGACCATCGAACTGAAACCGGCGCAGCGCGAGCCGCTACGCCACCGCCGGGCACGCAAGGGTGCGCCGCTGACGCCGAGAGTGAAGCCGGAACGGATGCGATGAGGCCGGGAAGCGGGGCGATGGGCGGCAGCGCCACCCGAGCCTCCCCCGGCCCCCGTGCCCTGCTGCCTCAGCGCGCCGGCGGCAGGCGCTCGAAACCGCGCAGGAGCGCCCCCGGACCGATGCCGCGCTCGGCGAACCAGCCGAGGTTCATTTCCAGCGCGAAGCGTGCCGGTGCCGCCGCGCAATGGCTGTCCTCGGTCTGCGGCTGCATGTCGGCGATGTTGATCAGCCTGCCGTCGCCATCGATGAAGGCGACCGACAGCGGCAAGTAGGTGTTTTTCATCCACATGCAGTGGATCGCGTCCTCCGGGAACACGAACACCATACCGTGATTCGGGGGCATCGAGCGGCGCTGCATCAGGCCGCGCTGGCGAGCCTGGAAAGTGTCCGCGACCTCCGCCGCGATGCGGTACATCCCCGCCCCGAGCTCGGCCACAGGCAGGGCGGTCTGCGCCAGGGCGCCGCCGGATCCGGAGCACAACAGTAGCGCCACGATCCACGCACGAATCCAGCCCGACATCGCCTCTCTCCTGATCGCAAAGGACCGCAGCGTAGCGCAGTTCGCCGCCGGACGCAGCGGGCGAGGCGTGTTCCCGCCCCACCCGGCTCCGGCCGGCGGGCTCCGCCGCTTCAGGTCGCGAGCATTTCCTGATGCTTGCCGCCTAGCCCGAGATAGGCCTCGATGACTCGCGGATCGTCGGCGAGCTCCGATGCCGGCCCTTCCATCGCGATCTCTCCGGTTTCGAGCACGTAGGCGTAGTCGGCGACCTGCAGCGCCGCACGCGCGTTCTGCTCGACGAGCAGGATCGACACCCCACGGCTGCGCAGCTGGGTGATGATGCGGAAGATCTCGCGCACGATCAGCGGTGCCAGCCCCAGGCTGGGCTCGTCGAGCATCAGCAGCTTGGGTTTGGCCATCAGCGCCCGGCCCACGGCGAGCATCTGGCGCTCGCCGCCCGACAAGGTCCCGGCAAGCTGGCTGCGCCGCTCCTTGAGCCGGGGAAACAGTGCGTAGACCTCTTCCATGGTCTGCGCCTGGTCGCGGAACCCCATCCGGTAACGCTGGAAGGCGCCGAGCACGAGGTTGTCCTCGACACTCATCTCGCCGAACAGCTCGCGCTTTTCCGGCACCAGGTTCATGCCGTGCGCGACCATTTCCTCGACTTCCGGCGAAGTCAGGGCCAGCCCGTCGAACTCGATCCGGCCACGCGAAGGCAACAGCCCCATGATCGCCGACAGCATGGTCGTCTTTCCTGCGCCATTGGGGCCGATGACGGTGACGATCTGTCCCTCGCCGACCGTCAGCCTGGCATTGGTCAGGGCTTCGACCAGGCCGTAGGAAACGCACAGGTCGCTCACCTGGAGCACCGGGTTGCCGGTCAGATTCTGCGTAGCCATCATTCCCCTCCCCCGAGGTAAGCCTCGAGCACCGCCGGGTCGCGCTGTACGTCCTCGGGCAGGCCTTCGGCGATCTTTTCACCGAACTCCATGACCACGACCCGATCGACCAGGCCCATCACGAAATCCATGTCGTGCTCCACCAGCAGAACCCCCATGCCCTCGGCCTTGAGCTTCTTCAGCAGATCGCCGAGGGCCTGCTTTTCCTTGTAGCGCAAGCCGGCCGCCGGCTCGTCGAGCAGCAGCAGGCAGGGATCGGAAGCCAGCGCACGGGCGATTTCGAGGATGCGCTGCTGGCCCAGGGCGAGGCTGCCGGCCTCGTCGTGCATATGCTCGGCCAGGCCGACACGCTCGATCTGGCGCGCGGCCTCGGCCAGCAGGCGCTTCTCCTCACCGCGGTCGAGGCGCCAGGCCGCCGCCAGCACGCCCTTGCTGCCGCGCAGATGGGCGCCGATGGCGACGTTCTCGAGCACGCTCATCGTCGGCAGGATGCGCACATGCTGGAAGGTGCGGCTCATGCCCATCCGCGCGATCGTGCGCGAGCCCTTGCCCACCACCGATTCACCGAGAAAACGCACTTCGCCCGAGGTCGGCGTATCGACGCCCGAGACCTGGTTGAACATCGTGCTCTTGCCCGCGCCGTTGGGCCCGATCAGCGCCAGGATCTCGCCGGCGTGCACATCCAGGCTCATGTTGTTGTTCGCCAGCAGGCCGCCGAAACGGCGGGTGACCCCCTTGGCTTCGAGCAGCAAGGTGCCAACCACGGGCAGCTCGCGCCGCGGCAGCATCGCCGCATTGCGATCGATCGTGCGGCGCACCGCGGCGACCGGCACCACGCGCTTGAGCCCTGCGACCAGGATCGGCCACAGGCCGCCGCGTGCCTTGTGCAGCACCAGGACCATCAGCGCGCCGAAGAAGATCACTTCGAAGTTGCCGCTCTGCCCGAACAACTTGGGCAGCAGATCCTGCAGCCACTGCTTGAGCACCGTGATCACCCCGGCACCGACGAGCGCGCCCCAGACGTGCGCCGCGCCGCCGACGACGGCCATGAACAGGTACTCGATGCCGATGTGCAGGCCGAACGGTGTCGGGTTCACGAAACGCTGCATGTGGGCGTACAGCCAGCCCGAGGCACAGGCGAGCAAGGCGGCGATGACGAAGATCACGGTGCGCGAACGCGTGGTATCGACCCCCATCGCCTCGGCCATCACCATGCCCCCCTTGAGCGCACGGATCGCACGCCCTTCGCGCGAATCGAGCAGATTGCTGGCGGTAAATACGCCGGCAAGGACGAAGAACCAGATCAGGTAATAGATCTCGTGCCCCTGGCGCAGCTCGTAGCCGAACACGGCGATCGGCTCGATGCCGGTCAGCCCGGTGTGGCCGCCCAGGATCTCCATGGTGCCGAACAGGAAATACAGGCTCAGACCCCAGGCGATCGTGGCCAGCGGCAGGTAGTGGCCGGACAGGCGCAAGGTGAGCTTGCCGATGAAATAGGCCACCACGGCAGTGAGCACCAGTCCCACCACCAGCGACAGCCATGGCGATGCCGAGGCCCAGCCCAGCCAGGCGGGGAGATCGGCCGCGGTCGAAATCGCCGCCGTGGTATACGCACCGAGGCCGACAAAGGCCGCCTGGCCAAAGCTGGTCAGGCCGCCGACCCCGGTCAGCAGCACCAGGCCGAGCGCCACCATCGCATACAGGCCGATGTAGTTGAGCAAGGTTACGTAGAAGGCCGACAAGGTCAGCGGTGCAAATAGCAGCAACGCCACGAACACGCCCTGCACGACGCGGGGGGAGAGCGCGAATTTCATTCCTCTTCCTCCATGTGGTGGCTGGTCAGCGAACGCCACAGCAGCACCGGGATGATCAGGGTGAACACCAGTACTTCCTTGTAGGCGCTGGCCCAGAACGAGCTGAACGATTCGAGCAGGCCGACCAGCAGCGCACCGAAGGCTGCGATCGGGTAGCTCCCCAGCCCACCGATGATCGCGGCGACGAAGCCCTTCAGCCCGATCAGGAATCCGCTGTCATAGTAGATGGTGGTGATCGGCGAAATCATGACGCCGGACAACACCCCGATCAGCGTCGCCAGCAGGAAGGTCAGCTTCCCTGCCAGGGCCGGCGGGATCCCCATCAGGCGCGCGCCGTTGCGGTTGATCGCCGTGGCGCGCAAGGCCTTGCCGTACAGCGTGCGGCCGAAAAACAGCGCCAGGGCGATGATCAGCACCAACGAGGCGGCGACCACCCAGATCGTCTGCCCGGTCACGGTCAACGGCCCGAGCTCGAAGCGCGCATCGGAGAACGGCGGCGTGCGATAACCTTCCGCGCCGAAGAACAGCAGGCCAAGCCCGACCATTGCCACGTGCGCCGCGACCGACACGATCAGCAGCACCAGCACCGGCGCTTCGGCGATCGGCTGATAGACGATGCGATACATCATCGGCCCCAGCGGAACCACCACCAGCAGCGTGACCAGCACCTGCAGGGCGAGCCCGAGCTCGCTCAGCGGCAGGGACTCGAGCACCGCCAGCATCACCAGCGGATAGCCGATATTGAGCGCGGCGATCGACCCCAGGCGCCGGCCCTGGCCGGACTGCAACGCCACCCGCCCGTCGAGCAGCGCGACGGCGATGCCGGCACCGAGCAGCAGCCAGGCGGTCGCCGGAAAGAAACCATTGTCGATCATCGCCAGGGTCAGCGCACCATAGGCGACGAACTCCCCCTGGGGAATGAAGATCACTCGGGTAACCGCGAACACCAGTACCAGCGCGAGCGCGAGCAGCGCGTAGATGGCGCCGTTGGTGATGCCATCCTGCCCGAGGATCAATGCAATCTGAAAATCCATGACCGCAAGCCCCCCTGCGCCTCCGTCATGGAACGGAAGCGGGATCCTTTGGATTGATTGATTGAAAAGACCGCCGGATCGAACGCCCGGCGGTCGTCACCGAATTGCTTACTTGGCGAGTTTCCAGGCGCCGTTCTGGATCTGCACCATCACCCGGGCACGCTGGTCGAGGCCGAGGTGGTCGGTCGGGCTCATGTTGAAGATGCCGTGGGCGCCGACCACTTCAGAGACTTTCTCGAGGGCGTCACGCAGGGCCGCACGGAATTCGGCGGTCCCCGGCTTGGCGCTCTTGAGCGCGGCCGGCACGGCGGCTTCGAGCAGCACGCCCGAATCCCAGGCGTGGGCGCCGAAGGTCGACACGCTGCCCTTGCCGTGGGCAGCCTCGTACGCGGTGATGTACTTCACCGCGCTGGCCTTCACCGGATTGTCGGCAGGCAGCTGCTCGGCGACCAGGACCGGTCCGGCAGGCAGCAAGGTGCCTTCGCAGTCACGCCCGCAGACCCGGAGGAAGTCGTTGTTGGCGACGCCGTGGGTCTGGTAGACCTTGCCCGACCAGCCGCGCTCCTTCAGCGTCTTCTGCGGCAGTGCGGCGGGAGTGCCGGAGCCGGCGATGAACATCGCATCGGGGCGGGCGGACATCATCTTCAGCACCTGGCCGGTGACCGAGGTGTCGGTGCGGTTGAAGCGTTCGTTAGCGACGATCTCGATCCCGCGCGCTTCGGCGATCGACTTGAACTGCTCGTACCAGCCCTCGCCGTAGGCGTCGGCAAAGCCGACGAAGGACACTTTCTTGACGTTGTTGCTGGTCATGTGCTGGACGATCGCAGTGGCCATCTGGGCGTCGTTCTGCGGCGTCTTGAACACCCAGCGCCGCTTCTCGTCCACCGGCTCGACGATGCGGCTCGAAGCCGCCCACGAGATCATCGGCGTCTTGGTTTCTGCGGCGACGTCGATCATCGCCAGCGAGTTCGGCGAAGTGGTCGAGCCGAGCACGATATCGACCTTGTCTTCGGAAACGAGCTTGCGGATGTTCTTCACCGCACTGGTGGTGTCCGAGGCGTCGTCGAGCACGACATAGCTCACCGACATGCCGCCGATCGTCTTCGGCATCAGATCGACGGTCTGGCGCTCCGGGATCCCGAGTGAAGCCGCCGGGCCGGTCGCCGAAACGCTGATACCGACCTTGAGCTGGGCCTGGGCCGAGCCTGCGACAAAGGCGAGGCTCATCGCGACCAACAGGGTTTTCTTCAATTTCATGGTGTCTCCTCCGGCTTGATGCCTTTATATGCTTTTCGGCGGCGGCTCTGCGGACACGCCGCCGCCTTCAACGCGACCCGATGACGCTCGTCAACGAACGTTCCGCAGCCACCGACGACATGTTAGACGATTCTGACGAATCGAAACACTCCAAAGATGACGCTATTTGCACCCCATGGAACAAAACAAAATGTATTGTTCCGCATCGACGCGAATCACTTTTCCAAGAACCGTACGCACGCTCCCCAAGTGCGGGACTGCTACCGTAGCACAGGCTTCTGTTGCATGCGATCGACACGTCGGATGCCTCGCCTCCCACCTGCCGGCGCCCGGTCAGAGACACCATCGGCCCCACCGTGGGCAACAGCCGGAAGCCTTTCAGCCGCGATGTGCCGAATGGGTACATTATCGCCGAACAAACTACCCGGTCAAACAATTGTTTGATTAATTAGATGCAGAGCGGAAGCCCAGCCCGCATCGCAGCCAGCCTCTCGGAATACCCCGCAAAAAACAATCCCCGCCGGGCACAGCTGCCAGGCGGGGATCATCTACCGGGGGGCACCGGTCGCGCCGGCCCGCTGATCGCCGGGGCCGGAGCAGCGGAGGCCGGGCAATCCCCGGCACGTTCGGTGCAGGCGCTCAGATGTACTGGCCAGAGTCCACCCGGATGACTTCGCCGGTGATCATCCGGGCCATGTCGGAGAGCAGGAACACGACCGCAGCAGCGATGTCCTCGGGTGCGGCAAGCTTGCGCAGGGCGGACTCCTGCAGCGCACGGTCGAGCACCTCGGCCGGCAGGGCACGGGCCATTTCGGTCATCACCATGCCCGGCGCGACGGCGTTCACCGTCACCCCTTTCGGGCCCAGCTCGCGCGCGGCGGTCTTGGTGAGGCCGATCATTCCTGCCTTCGCCGAGCTGTAGTTGGCCTGGCCGAACTTGCCGCGCATGCCGTTGATCGAGGTGATATTGACGATGCTGCCACAACCGGCGGCGACCATTCCCGGCGCGCACGCGCGCAGCATGTGGAAAGCACCGCTCAGGTTGACGTCGATCACCGAGCGCCACTCGTCGTCGCTCATTTTCAGCAGGCTGCGATCACGGGTGATGCCGGCATTATTGACCAGCATCGTGGGAGGAGCGGGCAGACTGGCCACCGCCTTCGCCACACTGTCGGCGTCGGCGATGTTGACCCGGTGCAGCGTCCCCGCCGACTCGTTGGTGTCGGTGAGGTCGAAGACATGGACTTCGGCGCCACGCGCCACCAGAGCGTCGGTGATCGCACTACCGATCCCGCGTGCGCCACCGGTCACGATGGCCACACGGCCGCACAATTCGCCAGAAAAACTCATTTCGTTCCTACCTTGAAAAAAGTAAGCCCGGACACGACCAGCGTGCCCGGGCTGTGGGTTACAGACAGGGCGCCGCGCTCAGTCCAGCGGACGCGATAACGCCAGTTGCTGCCCTGGGCGGAAGCCGCAGCGGTCGAGGAAGTGCAGCAGGCCGAACTGGTTCCATTCGACTTCGGAGCGGACCGATTCGACCCGCAGGGTGGTCAGGTTGGCAAGCAGCTGGGAAACCAGCGCACTGCCGATATGACGCCCCTTCATGGCCGGATCGACGCCTACCGTGTCGATCACCGCGGCGGCGGCGGCACGGCCGAATTCGCCGAAATCGACGCGCGCCATCAGAAAGCCGACGACGACACCGTCCTGCTCGGCAACCACCGAGACGCGCACGCCGGAACCGCCGAGCGCTTCCTCGAACTTGCGCCGGTAATATGCGCTGCGGTCGTGGCCACTGTCGTGGCGGTCGATGCGAACGACGGCATCGAAGTCTTCCGGCGTCAGCGAGCGCACCGGAATCCGGTCGCGCGACAGCGCTACGGCATCGTCCGGGTTGGGGTCGCTATAGTTGGGTTCCCCGGAAAACTGGTCGATCATCTGCTTCGTTGTGGGATGGGGATGGCTGGTCATCGTAGATCTCCGTCAATGGTCCGTTGCAGCGGGAACTCAGAAGTTCACGTACTCGGTCGGGCGCTCGAGCACCACCCGCGGCGCCAGACGAAAACCCGCGGCGGCAAAGAACTCGACCAGTGCCGGCTGGTTCCACTGCGCCTGCGTGCGCATCTCGTTGGCCCCGCGCGCGCGCGCGACACGATCGAATTCCGCCATCAGCGCACGCGCCACCCCCTGGCGCTGTGCGCCCGGGTCGACCGCGATCGCGTCGAGCACGGCAACCCGCCCCTTGACGCCGAATTCGCCATCGAGCACATGCCCGAGCGCGAAGCCGACGACGTCGCCTCCGCGTTCGGCGATGCAGGAAAAGAAGCCTTCCGCACGCGCCTGCTCGGCCTTCAGGCGGCGCTCGAAGAAGCTGGTACGGCTGCCGCCGCCACTGGTCATGGCATCGAGACGGGTAAGACGGTCAACATCGCCGGCAGCGAGCGGGCGCAGCCTGGTTTCGGTATTCGCAGTCATCATGCCTCCCGTAAGAATGTGAAAAGGGGCCACCTATTGGTGGCCCCGGCAGGTCAATCAACCGTGCAGGCGGTCGTATTTCTCCTGCAGTTCTTCGTGCGTTTCGCGGTAGTCCGGATTATCCGGAATGCAATCCGCCGGACAGACCAGCCGGCATTGCGGCTCGTCGAAAGCGCCCACACACTCGGAACACTTGGTCGGGTCGATCACGTAGATCGGATCGCCCGGGGTAATCGCCTCGTTCGGGCACTCTTCCACACAGGCGTCACACGCCGTGCAGTCGTCGTTGATGTACAAGGCCATACTGCTTCCTCCTCGCTAATTTTGGCTCAGGCTGCTTCAGCCACTTGCTGCTGGCCGAGGCGGGCCAGTTTTTCATGACGGAAGGCGCCCCACAGTGCTGCACCGATCGCCCCTGCATAGGGCGAGTCGGGATGATTGTAGGCCACAACCGCCATTTTCTGCTCTTGAATCGACTCGTTGAGCGTCTTCAGCAGACCTTCGTCGAGCGCCAGGCCACCGGTGCAGAGCACCACGCCCTCGCGCGCACCGACCGACTTCAGCAGCTTCGCCAGGCGGCCGGCCATCGAGATGTGGATGCCCTTCAGGATGTTCGGCGCCGAAATGTCACGCGACACCATGTTGATGACGTCGGTCTCGGCCAGCACGGCGCAGATGCTCGACACCACTTCCGGGTTGTCGGCCTGCGTCGACAGCGAGCCGATCTCGTCCTGCGCGATGCCCAGGTAGCGTGCGATGTTCTCGAGGAACTGGCCGGAGCCCGACGCGCACTGGCTGGTCATCTTGTAGGTTTCGACCTTGCCGCGCTCGTCGTTGCGGATCGCACGACCGTGCAGCGCGCCGATGTCGAGGACGGCACGCGCTTCGGGGTTCAGATACACCGCCCCGCGCGCATGCGTGGTCATCGAATAGAAGTGGCCGGTGTGGAAGGCCAGGCTTTCACCTTCGCCGGTGGTGGCCACGTAATCCACGTCGGACGCCTTGAGGCCGGCTTCCTCGAGCAGGCCGTTGTAGGCCTCCTCGGCAAGCTTGAACGGGTCGCGCTGACGGATGCGGTCGTTGCGCTTGGCGAGCCATTCGGTCTTGTCGCCTTCGACGCGGAAAAGAACGGTCTTGACCGCGCCAGTGCCGATATCGATGCCTGCAGTGATCGTCATTTTCATGCCTCCACGACGGCGCGACGGGCGAACTCGGAAGCCCCCAGAGCACCGGTATAAATCGAATCCGGGTCGATGTTGATCTGCACTTCGCCGTAGTTTTCCTTGACGAGCTGGCGCAGTTCCTTGACCGCTGCCTCGTTCTTGGCCACGCCACCGGTGAAGGTGAATTGGTCGGTGATGCCACCCGAACGGGAGATGATGGACATCGCACGCAGCATGATCGCGCGGTGCAGACCGGCGAGGATGTCCTCGCGCTTGTCGCCCAGCGCCAGACGGTCGCGCAGTTCGGCGCCGGCGAACACGGTGCAGGTCGAGTTGATGCGGATCGACTTGGTCGACTTCATCGCGAGCGGGCCGAGTTCGTGCAGGCCCATGTTCATCTCGTCGGCGACGTAGCCCAGGTAACGGCCGGTACCAGCAGCGCAGCGGTCGTTCATCTGGAAGTTCACCACGATGCCCTTGTCGTCGATCTGGATGCCCTTGGTGTCCTGGCCGCCGATGTCGAGCACGGTGCGGGTCTTCGGATACATCAGGTGCGCGCCCAGGCCGTGGCACAGGATCTCGGAACGGATGTGCTCCTTCGGGAAGGGCAGGCGGACGCGGCCGTAGCCGGTGCCGACGACGTAGCGCTCGCTCATCTCGATGTCGAGCGCGGCATCGATCGGCGCACCCAGCGCAGCGGTATCGAGGGCACTGGACATCTCGCCACGAACCCGCTCCATCGCGCTGCGGAACTTGCGGTTCATGTCGGCTGACGGCGGACGGTTCTCGACCTCGATGATCGACTTGTCGTACATGTGCAGCAGGTGATCGAACTCGACGCCGTTGGCGCGGGCCACTTCCTCACCGATCTGCATGAAACGCGAACCGGCGAGGTCGCGGAAGAAGTCCGACTTGCGCTGCGCGTCCGGTGCGAAAAGCTTGTCCGCCTCTTCCTCGCGCAGGCGGCGGAAGACTTCGGTCAGCGCGCCGACGATCGCCTTTTCCTTGCCGGCGAAGCGCGGGCCCTCGACGTTGGCCACGCAGGTCTGCTCCAGGTCGCCGAGCTGTTCGATGAACTGCTCGCGGCGGAAGTTGCGGGTCAGACCGTCGATGATTTCATCGACCCGCCCGGCCACTGCCGGCTCCTTGTCGAGTTCGCGGCGAATCAGGCTCAGGCGCGCATCGATGAAGGCCTCGAGCTTGGACACGCGCGCCGCGGTGTCGTAGTTCGAGCGCGAGTTGGTGATGCCGCGGCCGAGCACCTGCCCCTTGTCGTCCATGACGACCGCTTTGGTCGTGGTGGACCCCAGATCAATTCCGACGAAACATTCCATGGTTCGCTCCTTACGCGGTTGCCAGCGACGCGCCGCTGCGTTTCTGATCGACCATCTGGAAGTAGCTCTCCAGACGGTTCTTGACGTTTGCGTGCGAGAAATAGCGCGGATCGACAAGGTCGGTTTCGATGAACGCGGCCGGCTTGCCGGTGCGCTTCTCGATTTCGCGCATCATCAGCAGCTGCCCAGCGGAGAAGCTGTTGCAGCTCTTGATCGAGTTGATCAGCAGGCCGTCGGCCTGGTACTCGTTCATGTACTTCTCGAGCAGTTCGACGCGCTGCGGCAGGTTGTTGTTGGCGTAGCAACCCAGGCAGTAGTCGGCCAGCGTGCCCAGCGGGTCGTTCGGGTCGTGACGGAAGCCCTGGTCGTAGAGGCCGCCCACCTTGGTGTAGGAGCTCGCCACCACCACCGCGCCTTCGTCGTAGAACAGCTTCCAGAACTCGCGGAAGCTGGTCCAGTTCGGGGGACCTTCGACGACCAGGCGGTACTTCTCTTCCTTCATGTCGCCTTCGGGGGTGATCGGCCCCTTGCCTTCGCGGATGCGCTGCTCGATTTCGCCGCGCACCAGATCGTAGTACTCGACCGCATCGGTGGTGCCGCGGAAGGCGGTGAACATCGGGCCGATGTAATACACGCCGCCGAAGTAGGCATCGATCGGCGACGGACGGTTCTTCGCGCTCTCGAGCACCCACACCAGATTGTCTTCGGCCTTGGCCGAGTTCTTCAGGTATTCGCGCAGGCGGTCGATGTCGAACTTGACCCCCGAGACCTGCTCGAACATCGGGATGACTTCTTCCTTGAGCTGCTTGACGACGAAATCACGCATGTTCTTGGTGATCTTTCCATCGCCCTGATACGGGATCTGCAGCATCACGGTCGGACACTTGTACTCGTGGCGCAGCAGCTCGAACCACTTCATGAAGGTGAAGCAGCCGGTGTAGGACAGCAGCAGCATGTCCGGAGCGGGCATCGGCTTGCCGTTGGGGGCGATGTTGCCGCGGCCCATCATGCCGATGTCGGCCTTGACGTAGGTACACACGTCTTCCGAGTGGCCGGCCTTCTCGGCATCCATGATCATGCCGCCGCTCTGCTTGCGCATGCCGTTCTGGATGGCGTTGGTCTCGGGCAGGTTGTTGACCATGTCGAAACACATGATCAGCTCGTTCAGGTTGCCCGGCACGAAGGTCGACACGACTTTCTCGCCCGACTCCTTGGTGCCCGTGAGACGATCGTAGTTACCGGCGATCATCCCTTTCTGCTTCACCATCGAAGATTCTTTGATGACTTCAGGGTTGGTTTTTGCACTCATGATTAGCTCCAGAGTTTGATCGAGTCGGCAAAGGTACCGGCCTGCTCACGGATCGGCTGCATCTGGCCCGAGTTCTCGGCGTACTTGAAGGAGATGTAGGGGACCTTGTGCTCCGAGCAGCGGTCGGCCAGCATCGGGCGCTCGAGCAGCGCCGGGTCGCAGAAGCTGGGGGCGGCGAAGATCACGCCTTCGGCGGCGTTGCTGCGGACCTGCTCGAGCAGGTACTTGCCCTTGTCCTCTTCCTTGTCGTCGTACTTCGCCGCGGTGCTGATCGACTCGTGCAGGAAGGCGAGCGACAGGTTCTGCATCGGATCGCCGGCGGTCGAGACTTCGTTGCGCAGGAAGCGATGCACGATCATGTAGTCGTCATCGACAATGTAGCAGCCCGAGAGCTCGATCGACTTGATCAGGTTGAGCGGCGGCTGTTCGCAGAACGAGCCGTTGATGATCACGCGACAGTTGTCGCGTTTTTGCGCCTCGACCTTGACCGCGGCCGCCAGGTAATCCTTCAGCATCTGGTTGTGCTCTTCGACCGGCAGCACCAGGCCGGCACGCATCAGCAGGTATACATCGGCCGACGGCACCTTCCAGGGCTCGCGCGAACGCAGGCCATAGACATCCTGGACGAGCTTGCGGTTTTCGTTGTAGACCGCGATCGAGGCACGCAGCGCTTCGTCGGTGATCTTGCGGCCCGACAGGTGCTCGAGGCCTTCGCGCAGTTCGTTCAGCTCGTTGGTGTAGTAGTTGCCACCGACGTTGTCGCGGTAGTTCTGCGGCACGTCGAAGTAGCGCACGTACTTGCCCGGGAACATCAGCTTCCACATGCCCGACAGGTTGCGGATGACGTCACAGATGCTGGGGAACAGCATGCCATCGACGAAATCCATGCGCTTGGACAGGCCGAGTTCGATGGTCGAGCGTGGGATGCGGCAGATGTAGCTCTGGTAGAAGGCGTCGCCGTGGATCACCTCCAGCCCATCGCCACCGCCCATGATGCCCAGGGGCAACATGCCAGCCGCATGAATGATCTCGCGCGGCACATATACCGGCATGTAGGCGATAACCTTGCGAGAGGGATCGGCCTCCTTCCATTGCCTGGCGGCAGTGAAATCAAGGTCCTCGTAAAGCGCTTCACAGCGCGCGATGATGTCTGCCGTACTCATGGTCAACGGTTCTCCCAGTTTGCAGAACGCTTCTCAAGAAAGGCTTTCAGCCCTTCCACCGCATCGTGGCTGGCCATCAGTTCCTCAAGATAGAGGGCCTCCACGGTATCGAGTTTTTGCTTGATGCCCGGCACGATGTCGCAGCGTGCGGCACGGACCGCGAAACGCAGCGAGCTCGCGCTCAGACGCGCAATGTGTTCGTCGAACCACTGCAGCGCCGCGGCCTCCGGATCCTCGGCGAGGACGTCGATGAGGCCGATCCGGTGCCCTTCGGCACCGTCGATGCTGCGCCCCGACCACAACAGGTCTTCGGCGCAGGCCTGGCCCACGCGCGGCGGCAGCAGGCAGGACGCAGCGGGCGCGAACACCCCGAGACGGATCTCGGGCTGACCGAACTTGGCGTCCGGCGCGGCGAACAGCAGGTTGCCCGCCGCCGCCACTTCCAGTCCGCCGCCCAGGCACTGGCCGCGCAGCGCGACCAGGATCGGCACCGGGCTGTCGAGCATCTCGCGCACCAGCCCATGCAGGCTCTTGAGCATCTGCGCACACTGGTCCGGCATGTGCTCATCGACGCTGGCGCCGAAGCTGAAATGCGGACCTTCGGCATCGAGCAGCACCGCACGCAGCGCCGGGGCCTGGAGGTGCTCGCCCAGCGCCTGGCGCAGCGCGGCGATCATCGCGGCATCGACGATGTTGGCCTTGGGCCGGGCCAGGCGCAGACGCAGCAGGCTGCCGTCGCGCTCCAGCCAGACCTTCAGCGGGGAGCTAGCCTCGCTCATCACTTGGCACCCGGCATCAGGCTTTCGATCAGCTCAGGAGTCCAGGGCATGCCCTTGGCCAGCGCCTGGCGCAGATCGGTGAATTCGATCTCGCGGCCGGTTTCCTTGTTGCCTTCGTTGAACGCACGGAAGCCGGTGCGCGCTTCGTTCATCATGTTCAGCGCGAGCCAGGCGCGGCTGTTTTCCTTGTTGCGGTTCCAGGCGTCGAGCTTGGGCTTGCGCAGCTCCTCGAAGCTCTTGGTCAGGCACTCGGGGAAGGTGGAGATCAGCTTCGCGCACAGCTTCTCGACCGCTTCGTCGAGCAGCGACAGATCGATCTCGCCGCGCTTCATCAGCTCCTTGCCCGCCGCCAGCTCGTCGCCGGTCTTGAATTCGCCGTGGATGATGCGGCCGAACTCGTCGAGGTAGCGGTCGGTGATCACCAGCGGGTTGGCGACGAACTTGCCGTCGACCTTGAGCGCCGGCACGATCTGCATGCAGATGCCGAGGCGGTTGGCCTTGTGCGCCGAGAACGGCTCGCACAGCGTGCCCGACACCATCGCCTGCTCGCAGCCGATCATTATCGGCAGGAAGTCGGTCGCACCGCCGATCGCCGCCGAACCGTGCTTCGGACCGGCCTGGCCGAAGTTGGCCAGATCCTGGGCCACGGTGAAGTCGGCCGCCATGCCGATCTCCTGACCGCCACCGATGCGCATGCCGTTGACACGGCAGATCACCGGCTTGTCGCAACCGAGGATCGCCGACACCATGTCGTTGAACAGGCGCATGTACTGGCGGTATTCCTGCGGGTTGCCGGCGTAGTACTCGGCGTATTCCTTGGTGTTGCCGCCGGTGCAGAAGGCCTTGTCGCCGACCGCGGTGAACACCACCGTGGCGACGTCGCGCGCGCAGGAAGCGGCACGGAAGGCGAGGATCAGCCCCTTCACCATGTCGGTGGTGTAGGAGTTGTACTGCTTCGGGTTGTCGAGCGAGATCCAGACGTTGTACAGCCCCGGCACCACTTCGCCCTTCAGGTTGCGCGCCGGACGCTTCTCGTAGAGCACGCCCGGACAAACGGTTTCGGGCACCAGGTTGTGGTCGACCAATTTCGTCGGCGCGTTCTGCTCGACCAGTTTTTGCGTAGTCGGATTCATGTCATCGAACTCCTGTGTCTTTTTTCGTTGCGTGCTTAAAAAGGATGCGCTCAGGGCGTGAGGATGGCGCGCCGGGTGAGCTTGTGGGCGTGTGCGGCGGCGAACACCTCAGCGATCTGGTCGAGCGGGTGACGCTCGATGAAGCTGGCGAGATCGATCTTCTTGTCGAGCACAAGATCGAGTGCTGCCGGGTAGTACTCGGGCAGACAGCCCCAGTTGCCCAGCGCGCGGGCATGGAAGGCCATCAGGTTGGAAAGGCGAACCTCGACCTTGTCCATCGTGAAGCCGACCACCGCCAACGTCGCGCCATGGGTGAGCAGGCCATAGGCGCTGGTCTGCCCTGCGCCGGTACCCGAACACTCGAAGATCTTCCAGCGCGTCAGTCGCAGGCCATTGGCCTTGGCATGCGCCTCGATCGCCTTCTTCAGATCGCGCCCGGAAATTTCACGCGCATTGAGCGTGAGCGCCGCGCCGTGCCTGGACATCATCTCCAGCTTAGCAGGATCGACGTCGATCGCCACCACGCTGGCGCCGAAGGCGCTGGCGATCTGCACGGCGTAGCCGCCGACACCGCCGACACCGATCACCACCGCCACATCACCCGGCTCGACACCGGCCTGCAGCACCGCCTGATAAGGCGTCGTGACCGCATCGGCAACCACCGAGACGTCGGCCAGCTGCAGACCGGCGGCGGCGAGTCGCGCCTCATCGACCGCGCACAGACCACGCGCCGGCACCACCACATGGGAGGCGAAACCACCCTGGATGTCGTTACCGGGCATCACCTGGTCACGGCAAATCGTGCCATGGCCGGACACGCACAGCTCACAGGTACCGCAGGGCATCACGGCCGGCACGATCACGGCACGTCCGAGCCACTGCGCCGCATTGGCACCGGCCTGCACCACCCGCCCACTGATCTCGTGACCCAGCGCCAGAGGCAGCGCATGATTGGTGCGCACGCCGTCGTAGTAGTAACCGAGATCGGTATGGCAGACTCCACAGCCCGCCACGGCCACGACGACCTGGTCAGCAGAAAGCTCGCCGATCTCGAACTCGGCGCGAACCATCGGCGCGCCGGGCGAGGTCATCATCCAACGATGCGGATTGCTGCTCATCTCACTCCTCCATGAACTGACTGAACTCTTCGCCGCCATGACGTTGACGTTAACGTCACATTATTCTGACACATCGCCTCTTGAAGCTGAAGACTGCATGTCGTGATGGACGAACCTTAAACGAGGCCCCCGGACGTCCAGTTGACCTAAGTCAACGGATTGACGTTTGCGTCAACGTAAACTTTGAAGCGTCCAGAGGGCTGCAGCATCGCCTCGGGAGCCTCGGCCCCGGCAACCCCTCGGAAACATCGGTCACCCCGACGGCAAGGATGCAGCCACACCGCACTCGCCGCGCATGTGCGTATCCATATTTGATACGCATGGGCGCACACAAGGTGATCCCGAACCGGCCTCAGCGGCCTGCAGTTGAACTTGGAGAATGAGGATGACAGCCCGATCGGTTTCGATAACCTTCGCCGGCAGCGGCGGAGCCGGGGTGATGACGGCAGGCAGCATGCTGCTCGATGCCGCCGGCCACGCCGGCTGGTACGCTTACATGACGCGCTCGTCGGGAGCGCAGATCCGGGGCGGCGAGGCGGCGGCGATGCTGCGCCTGTCCACCGCGCCGGTGCAGTCGCACGACGACCACTACGACCTGCTGGTGGCGATCGACTGGCAGAACGTTGGCCGCTTCTCGGCCGAAGTGCCGATGACCGCCGACGGCTTGGTGCTGGGCGATCCGGACGGGGGCGAGTTCCCTGAGCAGATCCTCGCCAAGGGTACGCGCCGGGCCGACATTCCGTTCAAGAAGATTGCCAAGGAGATCGACGGCGGGCGCCCGAACATGATCGCGCTGGGCGCGGTCGCGGCCCTGATCGGCCTGCCCGAAGAGGCGGTGCTCAAGGTGGTCAAGGACTCGCTGGCGAAGAAAGGCCCCGCCGCGCTCGCCGCCAGCGAAGCCTCGGTGCGTGCCGGCGCGGCCTTTGCCGCCTCGCTGCCGCCGAGCAAGCGCCTGGCCGCAGCCACCGGCGGCGAGCGCCAGCGCCTGTGGAGCATCACCGGCAACGAAGCCGCCGGTCTGGGCGCGGTGCGCGGCGGGGTGCGCTTTGTCGCCGCCTACCCGATCACCCCGGGCACTGAAGTGCTCGAATGGCTCGCCCCCAACCTCGCCAAGCTCGGCGGTGCGCTGGTGCAGGCCGAAGACGAGCTCGCCTCGGTCAACCAGATCATCGGCGCCTCCTACGGCGGCACCACCTCGCTCACCGCCACCTCCGGCCCCGGCCTGGCGCTGATGACCGAATCGATCGGTCTCGCGGTCGCCTCCGAGACCCCGATCACGATCGTCAACGTGATGCGCGGCGGCCCGTCCACCGGCATCCCGGTGAAGTCCGAGCAGAGCGACCTCAACATCGCCCTCTACGGCCTGCACGGCGATGCCCCGCACCTGGTGGTCGCGCCCAACTCGCTCGCCGACTGTGCCTTCTCCACGCAGTGGGCGGTGCATCTGGCCGACACCCTGCAGACCGCCGCGGTCGTGCTCTCGGACCAGTCCCTGGGCCAGAGCCGCGCCACCATCGCCCCGCCGGCCGACCCCGGACTGCGCGCCAACCGCCTGCGCCCCGAAGGCGAGCTGGGCGACGAGCGCTACCGCCGCTACCGCAACACCACATCGGGCGTCTCGCCGATGGCCGTGCCCGGCATGAAGGGCTACCAGTACACCGCCGACGGCCTCGAGCACACCGAAGTCGGCACCCCCTCGAGCCAGGCCTCGGACCACAGCACCCAGCTCGACAAGCGCCTGCGCAAGCTCACCGCCCACGACTACGGCAAGTACTGGGCCGACATCGACGGCGAGGGCGAGGGCGACATCGCCGTCATCACCTGGGGCTCGACCACCGGACCGGTGCAGGAAGCGCTCGAGCGCTGGCGCGCCGCCGGCAAGCAGGGCCGCATGGTGTCGATCCGCCTGCTCTCGCCGGTGCGCCCCGAGCAGCTCGCCGCCGCCCTTGAGGGCGTCTCGCGCGTGCTCGTCGTCGAACAGAGCCATGGCGCCCAGTTCCACCGCTACCTGCGCGCCCACTACGACCTTCCCGGCAGCGTGCGGGCCTTCCACCGCCCCGGCCCGCTGCCGATCCGACCCGACGAAATCTTCCGCCAACTGGCCGACTGGAGCTGATCATGGACGCTACATCCACTTGCCCGAGCTACGCCGCGCGCGACTACAAGTCCGAGGTCAAGCCCGTCTGGTGCCCCGGCTGCGGCGACTACTCGGTGCTCGGCGCGCTCACCAAGGCCCTGGCCGAGCTGTCGATCCCGCCCGAAAACGTCGCCCTCGTCTCCGGCATCGGCTGCTCCTCGCGCCTGCCCGCCTACACCAACGTGTTCGGCTTCCACGGCGTGCACGGGCGCGCGCTGCCGATCGCCACCGGGATCAAGGTCTCCCGCCCCGAACTCACCGTGATCGCCTCCGGCGGTGACGGCGACGGCTTCTCGATCGGCGGCAACCACTTCATGCACGCCTGCCGGCGCAACGTCGACATGACCTACATCGTCATGGACAACGAGGTCTACGGCATGACCAAGGGCCAGGCCTCGCCGACCACCGCCCCGGACTGGGAAAAGAGCAAGCTCACCCCCCAGGGCACCGGCATCAACCCCTTCCACCCGCTGGTGATCGCGCTCGCCGCCGGCGCCAACTTCATCGCCCGCGGCTTCTCCGGCGACCCCAACGGCACCGCCCAGCTGATCACCGAGGCGATCCGCCACCCGGGCTTCTCCTTCGTCCAGCTGCTCAGCCCCTGCGTCACCTTCCGTCCCGAGCAGCGCGACTGGAAGGACGCCGTGCACCCGGCCGCGGTCGATCCGACCGACGATCCGGCGCGCGCCGCCCGCCGCCTGATGACCGACGACGGCTTCAACATCGGCGTGCTGTATCGTGGCAACCGTCAGCCCTTCCAGCCGGCGCTGAAGGCCAGCGTCGACTCCGTTGCAGATCTCGAGAAGGAGTTCGTGCTATGAGCACTACCGAGCCGCAGGACAACAGCATCCAATCGGTGGAGCAGCTCCTCGCCCACGCCCTGGCGATGGAGAACGAAGCGGTCGAACGCTACGAAATGCTCGCCGACCAGATGGAAACCCACAACAATCCGGAAGTCGCCGCGCTGTTCCGCAAACTCGCCGAGATCGAGAAGCTGCATGTGGATAACGTCAATGGTCTCAGCGACGGCCACACTCTTCCGCACATCGCGCCCTGGGAATATGCCTGGCAGACCCCGGAAAGCCCCGAAGCCCCGTCGGCGAGCGCGGATGGCCTGCACTACATGATGCATCCCTACCACGCGATCGCGATGGCGCTCGAAGCCGAGCGCAAGGGCGTGGCGTTCTACGAGCGCCTTGCCGACCAGGCCGGGCGGGAGGACGTGCGCAAGATCGCGCGTGAACTGTGCGAGACCGAGCGTGAGCATGTGACCCTGCTCGAAGGCTGGCTGGGACGCTTCCAGGCACCCCCAAAAGGCTGGAGCGAGGACGCCGACCCCCCGCTGCCGCAGGAGTAAGCAGTCCTTCCCCCGGGGGCGGCAGCCGTCGCCGCACGCCCCGGGTAGACGAACAGAGGGCGAGCCATGATGGCTCGCCCTCTGTTCGTTTGCGCCCCTGACGGCCAACCCTTCCGCTCAACCCCTTCCGGCCGAGCCTTCAGGCGGGTTTCCCGGCCGGCACTTCAGCCCCGACCTCCCCGCACAGACAGCATCCGCGCGCGGGGATGCCCGCGCAGCTTCCCCTGCCCTGCTTATTTAGCACTCGCGGTGATATCCACGCTGAGTTCGTAGCCGGCTTCGCGCAAGCCCGTGATCACACGCTCGGCATCGTCGGCATCGAAGCGGATCATCGCGATGCGCTTGCCTTCGCTCTGCGGCGTGCGCGGCGACACGACCGACACGATGTAACCGCCGTGCGCGCTGACCGTCGCCAGCAAGGCGGCCAGCTGTCCGGTCTGATCCGGCAGACTCACCGTGATCCGGGTCGAGCCCTCGACCCAGCAGCCGGTGATGTCGAGGAAGAAGTCGAGCAGATCGACGCTGGTGACGATGCCCACCAGGCGGTCGTTTTCCACCACCGGCAGGCAGCCGAGCTTGTTCGGGCGCATCAGCCGCGCCGCTTCCTCGATCAGGGTCGAGGGCGCGCAAGTGATCACCTTCTTGTGCATGATGTCTGCAGCGCTCACCTTGGACAGCAGGTATTTCACCTCGCCGACGTCGAGCGTGGTGATCGTCGACGGCTGCGCACGCTGCACGTCCCGATGCGAAATGATGCCGACCAGGCGGCCATCGGCTTCCACCACGGGCAAATGACGCACTTTCTTCAAGCGCATGATCTCGGAGACCTGCGCAAAAGTAGCGTCCGGGGCGACATGCAAGACATCCCGGGTCATGATCCTTTCGACGAACATGAAAACACTCCTGACAGAATGGACAGCAGCAAATCCGCACACACCATGATCGACCATGCGCGGAACCCGTAGCAATGACCCGGCCGGACGCCGAGCGGGCCACCATCGGCAAAGTGTATCGGAAAACCCCCGGCAGGACGCGGCATTTAGCGGCATCGGCGGCTTTGCGCACGGGAAAACCGGCGGTTACGTCAACGTCACCTCCAACCTTTGACATTCGTCAACCGACCGGTCAGTCATAGCTCCTATTATGGCCCCATAAGCAATTAGTGCAGATCGCCTGCCGGACACGCTTCCGAACCGCTCGCCCGCTCCAATTGCTCCGTCGCCATACCAGCTTCGAAGGAGACTCACCATGACGACCACCAGTTGCCCAACGGGCGATAGCAAGGTCGCCACCTACTGTTACCAGTGCGTGGCCGGCCCCGATCTGCTCAAGGTCAAGGTCGAGAACGGGGTCGCGACCGCGATCGAACCGAACTTCGACGCCGAAGGCGTGCACCCGGCCGACGGCCGGGTCTGCGTCAAGGCTTTCGGCCTGGTGCAGAAGACCTACAACCCGAACCGCGTGCTGACGCCGATGAAGCGCACCAACCCGAAGAAGGGGCGCGACGAAGACCCCGGCTTCGTGCCGATCTCGTGGGACGAGGCGCTCGACATGATCGCCGCCAAGCTCAACACGGTGCGCGCGAACGGGCTGCTCGACACGTCCGGCTACCCGCGCGTGGCGGCGAGCTTTGGCGGCGGCGGCACCCCCACTCAGTACATGGGCACCTTCCCCGCCTTCCTCGCCGCCTGGGGGCCGGTCGACCTGAGCTTCGGCAGCGGCCAGGGGGTCAAGTGCTATCACTCCGAACACCTCTACGGTGAGCTCTGGCACCGCGCCTTCATCGTCTGCCCGGACACCCCGCGCACAAAATACATCGTCTCCTTCGGCATGAACGTCGAGGCCTCCGGCGGCGTGTGCGGCGTCTGGCGCCACGCCGCGGCACGCGTCGAGCAGGGCATCAAGCGCGTCCAGGTCGAGCCCCACCTGTCGATCACCGGCGCCTGCTCGGCCGAGTGGGTGCCGATCAAGCCCAAGACCGACGCCGCGTTCATGCACGCGATGATCCACGTGATGCTGTTCGAGAACGCGCGCACACGCCTGGACATCGACTTCCTCAAGCACATGACCGCTTCGCCCTACCTGGTCGCGCCCAACGGGCTGTACCTGCGCGACCCGGACACGCGCAAGCCGCTGGTGTGGGACCTGAAGCGCGCCGCCGCGGTCCCCTTCGACACACCGGACATCGATCCCGCGCTGGACGGCGAGTTCACCGCATCCGGCCTCGAAGTCCTGCCCGACAATGAAACCGTCGACCACACTCAGGTGCGCGTCCTCACTGCCTTCGGCAAGCTCGCCGAGCACGAGCGCACCTTCACCCCGGAGTGGGCGGCGAAGGTCTGCGACGTCCCCGCCGACACCATCCGCCGCGTCGCCAACGAATACCTCGACCACGCCCAGATCGGTGCCACCATCGAGATCGAAGGCCGCACCCTGCCCTTCCGCCCGGTGGCGATCACCCTGGGCAAAACCGTCAACAACGGCTGGGGCGGCTACGACTGCTGCTGGGCGCGCACCCTGATGGCCTGCCTGGTCGGCGCCCTCGACGTCCCCGGCGGCACGATCGGCACCACGGTGCGCCTGAACCGCCCGGCGAGCGACCGCCAGAGCAGCGCCAAGCCCGGCCCCGACGGCTTCATGGACTACCCGTTCAACCCCACCGACAAGGAAAACTGGGTCTCCCGCCCGCAGATCCGCAACGCCAACCGCACCCTGGTGCCGCTGGTGGCGAACTCGGCCTGGAGCGCGGCGCTCGGCCCCACCCACCTCGCCTGGATGCAGCAGCGTCACGGTTTCGAGAATTTCCCCGAGCCGACCCAACCCGACGTCTGGTTCTTCTACCGCACCAACCCGGTCGTCTCGTTCTGGGATACGCCGCAGGTCGCCGAAGTGGTCGCGAAGTTCCCCTTCGTCGTCGCCTTCACCTACACCCGCGACGAGACCAACCACTTCGCCGACGTCCTGCTGCCCGACTGCACCGACCTCGAAGGTCTGCAGCTGATCCGCATCGGCGGCACCAAGTACGTCGAGCAGTTCTGGGACAAACAGGGCTTCGCCCTGCGCCAGCCGGCCGTTGCACCGCAGGGCGAGGCGCGCGACTTCACCTGGATCGCGTCCGAGCTCGCCCGCCGTGCCGGCATACAGGAGCCCTACAACAAGGCGATCAACCGCGGCGCTGCCGGGGTGCCGCTGAAAGGGGCGAACTACGACTTCTCCCTTGATCTCGAGCAGACCCACGGCGTCGAGGAAATCTGGGACGCCAGCTGCCGCGCCGCCAGCGCCGAACTCACCGGCGGCGGCGAGGACCACGGCCTCGACTGGTGGCGCGAACACGGCTTCCGCACCATCGATTACCCGCGCCTGCAGTGGTATCTCTACCCGCACATGAAGGACAACAACCTGCGCTTCGAGATGCCCTACCAGGAGCGCATCTTCCGCATCGGCACCGAGCTCGGCCACCGCCTGCACGAATCGGGCATCGACTGGTGGGACCGCCAGCTCACCGAGTACCGGCCGCTGCCCGATTTCCACGATTTCTCGCACCTGATCAAGAGTGCGGTGATCTCCAATCTGGGCGGGCGCGAGGAAGACTTCCCGTTCTGGCTGCTGACCGCGCGCAGCATGCAGTACGCCTGGGGCGGCAACGTCAGCCTGCAGATGGTGCGCGAAGTCGCCGCCAACGTCGCCGGCCACCGTGGCGTGATCATGAACCCCGCCTCCGCGGCAAAGCTCGGCATCGAGGACGGCGACCTCGTCGAAGTGCGCTCGCCGCTGCGCGAAACCCGCGGCCGCGTGGTGCTGCGCCAGGGCATCCGCCCCGACACCTTGCTGATGGTGGGCCAGTTCGACCACTGGATCACGCCCTACGCCAAGGACTTCGATGTCCCCAGCATGAACAGCCTGGTGCCGATGCTGATGGACCTGACCGATGCCACCGGCTCGGCAGCCGATATCGTTCCCGTATCAATCAAGAGAGTCGGAGGTGCACAATGACGCGCTATGCCATGGTGGCCGACCTGCGGCGCTGCGTCGGCTGCCAGACCTGTACGGCCGCCTGCAAGCACACCAATGCCACCCCTCCCGGCGTCCAGTGGCGCTGGGTCCTCGATGTCGAAGCTGGCGAGTTTCCCGACGTGTCGCGCACCTTCGTGCCGGTCGGCTGCCAGCACTGCGATGAACCGCCGTGCGAAACGGTGTGCCCGACCACGGCCACCAAGAAGCGCGCCGACGGCCTGGTCACGATCGATTACGACCTGTGCATCGGCTGCGCCTACTGCTCGGTCGCCTGCCCCTACAACGCCCGCTACAAGGTCAGCTTCGCCGAACCGGCGTATGGCGACCGTCCGATGGCGAACGAAAAGCAGCGCGCCGACCCCGCCCGCGTCGGCGTCGCGACCAAGTGCACCTTCTGCTCCGATCGCATCGACTACGGCGTCGCCCATGGCCTGACCCCGGGCGTCGACCCCGATGCCACCCCCGCCTGCGCCAACGCCTGCATTGCCAGCGCGCTGACCTTCGGCGACATCGACGACCCCGACAGCAAGGCTTCCCGGCTGCTGCGCGAAAACGAACATTTCCGCATGCACGAGGAGCTCGGCACGGGTCCCGGATTTTTCTACCTGTGGGAGAAAAAATAATGAGAGGCGTCCAACCCGAACTGCAGCCCTTCTGGGATGCCCGCGCCGCCGGCAACTTCATCGGTGGCGGCACCGGCACCGGTCTGCTGCTGTGGACCGTGCTCGCCGCCACGGCCCACGGCACCGCACTGCTCCCGCCCCTGCTCCTGGCGCTCGCCTGCATCGGCGGCGGCCTGTTCTGCGTATGGCTGGAAATCGGCAAGCCCTGGCGGGCACTGAACGTGTTCTTCCACGCCCGCACTTCGTGGATGACCCGCGAGGCGATCGTGGCGATGCCGCTGTTCGCCGCCGGCGCACTCGCCGTTGTTACCGGCTCGCTCGCCGCCGCCTGGCTCGCCGCCCTGGTCGGCCTCGGCTTCCTGTACTGCCAGGCGCGCATCCTGCAGGCGGCACGCGGCATTCCGGCGTGGCGCGAAGCGGCCCTGCTGCCGCTGGTGATCACCACCGGGCTGGCCGAAGGCGCGGGCCTGTTCGCCCTCGTCGCGGCAATGCTGCCGCAGGGCCCGGGAACCGCCTTCGCCCTGCCGATGCTGATCCTCGTCGCCCTGCGCTGGGCGCTATGGCGGCGCTACCGTGCCCGCCTCGCCGCGCCCGACTCCGCGCCGCTCAAGGCGATCCGCGCGCTCGACGCCGAAGGCCGGCTGTTCGTCCCGCTCGGCCACTACCTGCCCGCCGTCCTGCTCGCACTGGCGCTGGTCCTGCAAGGCGGGGCGGCAACGGCCTTGATGGCGCTGGCCGGGGTGGCGATGGCGGCGACAGGGTGGCACTTCAAGCTCGCCCTGATCACCCGCATCGCCTACACCCAGGGTTTCGCCCTCACCCGTGTGCCGGCGCGCACCCCGGGGCACCCGCGGCCCGGGGTGAAGCCCGGCTGGAACTGAGCCGGTTCGACCTGCAATGTCATCCGCCGGACCGCTTCCGGTCCGGCGATCGGGAGCGTTTCACCGCTCACCCAAGGAGATGTCCCCATGTATGAAGTCCGGATTCATGGCCGTGGCGGTCAAGGCGCCGTACTCGCGGCCGAACTGCTCGCAACGGCGCTGGTGATCGAAGGCAAATACGCGGTATCCATTCCCTCGTTCGGTTTCGAGCGCCGGGGGGCGCCGGTCGTATCCTTCATGCGCTGCAGCGATCGCGAGATCCGCCAGCTCACCAACATCTACACCCCCGA
Organism: Thauera chlorobenzoica; assembly: GCF_001922305.1. Classification (NCBI taxonomy): domain Bacteria; kingdom Pseudomonadati; phylum Pseudomonadota; class Betaproteobacteria; order Rhodocyclales; family Zoogloeaceae; genus Thauera; species Thauera chlorobenzoica. Next base: position 2,309,396 of record NZ_CP018839.1, on the reverse strand, counting down.
CTGCATCATCTGCGTCGACCCCACGGTGGCCAACTCGGTCGACATCTTCGCCGGCCTCAAGCCCGGCGGCGCCCTCGTCCAGGCGACCTCCAGACCGCTCGCGGAGCTGCACCTGCCCGCCACGGTGGGAACCGTCGGCCTGTGCGACGCGGTGCGCATCGCCAACGAGATCTTCGGCCGCCTGATCACCAACACCCTGATGCTCGGCGCCTTCGCCCGCACCACCGGGATGGTCTCGCTCGAAGCGCTCAAGCAGGTAATCGAGGAGTCGGATTTCCGCGATGCCGGATTGAAACAGAACCTCACGGCCCTCGAGCGCGGCTACACCGAGACCGTGGTCCATACCATCGAGCGGAGGGTCACTGCATGAGCGACCGTCATCACCCCTATCCGGCCTACCACCTGAAGCAGGCCGGCGTTCCCGACGACCTCTGTCCGGTCGCCACCGAACTCAGCCCGATGCGCCCGGGCGACTGGCGCAGCTTCCGCCCGATCGTCGAGCGCGACAAATGCGTCAAGTGCGCGGTGTGCTGGCTGTACTGCCCGGTGCAATGCGTGGAAGAGCACGCCGCGTGGTTCGACTTCAACCTGCAGACCTGCAAGGGTTGCGGGATCTGCGCCCAGGAATGCCCCCAGCGCGCGATCACGATGATCCCGGAGGCGCAATGAAACCGAACCCGAATGCCTGTGCGCGGGACGCGAGCGCGGCCCCGCAACCCGCCCGCATGGAGATGAGCCAATGAGCACGACGACGATCGACACGCCGAACACCGATGCCGCACGCGCCACGACCAAGGCGATGCTGTGCGAGGGCAACGAAGCCGCCGCACTGGCCGTCGCCCTCGCGCGCCCGGACATGGTCGCGGTCTACCCGATCACGCCGCAGACCTCGCTGGTGGAAAAACTTGCCTCGCTGATCGCCGAGGGCCGCATGGACGCCGACATCGTCGACGCCGAAGGCGAGCACTCGGTGCTGTCGGTGCTGCAGGGCGGAGCGCTCGCCGGCGCCCGCACCTACACCGCGACCTGCGGCCCCGGCCTCGCCTTCATGTTCGAGCCCTACCTGCGCACCTCCGGCATGCGCCTGCCGCTGGTGATGACGATCGTCACCCGCGACGGCATCACCCCGCAGTCGGTGTGGGGCGGCCACCAGGACGCGATGACCGTGCGCGAGTCCGGCTGGATCCAGATGTACTGCGAGACGGTGCAGGAAGTGCTCGACACCACGGTGATGGCGTTCAAGCTCGCCGAACACCACGATGTCATGCTGCCGGTCAACGTCTGCCTGGACGGCAACTACCTGTCCTACGGTGCATCGCGCATCGAGCTCCCCGAGCAGGCCGAAGTCGATGCCTTCATGGGGGCGAAGGACGTCAACTGGCACGTCGCCCTCGACCCCCAGCGCCCGATGGCGGTCGACCCGCTCACCGGCGGCTCCGGCGGCAACGGCCCCGAGACCTTCGCCCGCTACCGCCGCGGCCAGTGCCGCGGCATGCAGAGCGCGCTGCGCGTGATCACCGAGATCCACGAGGAGTGGGGCCAGCGCTTCGGCCACCACTTCGCCCCGTTGGTCGAGGAGTACCGCCTCGACGACGCCGAATACGCGATCATGACTCTGGGCAGCATGACCGGCGCCGCCAAGGACGCCATCGATGAAGCCCGCGCCGCCGGCGAGAAGGTCGGCCTGATCAAGATCAAGACCTTCAGCCCGTTCCCGGTCGCCGCCCTCAAGCACGCGCTGCGCAGCGTCCGCGCCCTCGGCGTGGTCGATCGCTCGGTCGCCTTCCGCTGGAACTGCGGCCCGATGTTCCAGGAAACGCTCGGCGTGCTCTACCGCCTCGGCCGCCACATTCCGGCGCAGAGCTTCATCGGCGGCCTGGCCGGCGCCGACCTCACCACCGCCATCTTCCACCGCGTCATCGACGAGACCCGGGCCCTGCTCACCCGCCCCGCCTCCGACGAGCCGGTATGGCTCAACGCCAAGGACTGAGGTAGCCACGATGCATACCACCGACTATCTGATCGCCGGCAGCAGCCATGCCGCGCTCGAAGCCATCACCGCGATCCGCATGCACGATGCGGCGGGCAGCATCACGGTGATCACCCGCGATCCCCACCCGCCCTATTCGCCGACCGTACTACCCTACGTCGTTTCCGGGCGCTCCGCACCCGAGCGCGTCTATCTGCGCGACGCCGAGTTCTTCACCCGCAACCGGGTCGAGTACCGCGCCGCCAGCGCGCTCGCCGCCGTCCATGCCGAGCGCCATGTCGCGACCCTCGCCGACGGCAGCGAAATCGGCTACCGCAAGCTCCTCCTCGCCACCGGCGCGAGCCCGATCGTGCCGCCGATCCCGGGCATCGACACGGTCGAATACCACGTCCTGCGCACCCTCGACGATGCCACCCGGCTGCGCGCGGCGATGACCCAGTCGCGCCGCGCGGTGGTCCTCGGCGCCGGCCTGGTCGGCATGCACGCCGCGGAAAACCTGGTCAAGGCCGGCGCCGAGGTCACCATCGTGGAGATGAACGCGCAGCTCACCTCGGGCTACTTCGACGACACCGCCGCCGGCCTGATCGAGGAAGCCTTCCGCGACAACGGCGCCACCATCCGCACCAACAGCCGGGTGGTCGGGGTACAGAAGACCGACACCGGCGTGCGCCTGCTGCTCGAAGGCGGCGACGGCATCGATGCCGACCTGCTGCTGGTCGCGGTCGGCGTGCGTCCCCAGCTCGATTACCTCGACGGCAGTGGCGTCGCCACCGAGCGCGGCATCCTGGTCGACGACGCCATGCGCACCAACGTCGCCGACGTCTGGGCCGCCGGCGACTGCGCCCAGGCCCGCGGCTTTTTCAGCGACGCGCCGATCATGAACGCGATCCTCCCCGACGCCAGCATCCAGGGCCGCATCGCCGGCATGGGGATGGCGGGTGACCCGGGCGCCAAGCCCTACCAGGGCGGCCTGGCGCTGAACACCTACCACTTCTTCGGTCGTCACGCGATCTCGGTCGGCAACAGCCAGGTGCCCGAAGGCGGCGACGCCCAGGTGCGCTTCGACCAGGACAGCGGCCGTTACCTGCGCGTGGTGTTCGATCACGACAACCGCCTGACCGGCATTTTCGGCGTCAATGAATTCTTCGATGCCGGCGTGATGGCGCAGCTGATCCTGCGCAAGACCGATCTCGGTCCGGTCCGCGACCGGTTCATGGCCGAGCCGCTCGCCACCGGCCGTGCGCTGATGTCGAATCTCTGGCGCTGAGGAGCACACCATGGGACAAGCCTATTCCACCATCGCCTTCGACGCGTCCAAATGCGACGGTTGCGGCGAATGCATGAAAGCCTGCGCGGGCGCCAAGTTCGAATCCGACGACGTCCGCCGCTCGCTGATCCAGATCATGCCCAAGGCCGCCGCCGCAACCGGCGTCGCCGCCAAGGGCGCGTTCGAGCTCGCACTGTGCCGCCAGTGCGGCGACCCCAAGTGCGTCACCGTCTGCCCGGCCGGCGCGCTCGGCAAGGACGGCGCCACCGGCGTCATCGACTGGGACGCCTCGAAATGCGTCGACTGCCTGCTGTGCACGATCGGCTGCAGCTACGCCGGCATCGCCCTCGATGAATACACCGGCCGCGTCAGCAAGTGCGACACCTGCGACGGCAAGCCCGCCTGCGTGCCGGCCTGCCCCACCGGCGCCCTGCGCCACGTCACCACCGCCCGCATCTACAACGAAGTCGGCGGCTGGGAAGACCTCTTCGCCCCCGGCCTGGCCGGCTGTCAGGGCTGCAACACCGAGCTGCTGATGCGCCACACCCTGCGCCGGGTCGGCCCCGACACCGTGCTCGCCACCCCGCCGGGCTGCGTCCCGGGAATGGGCTCGGTCGGCTTCAACGGCACCACCGGGACCAAGGTTCCGGTGTTCCACCCGCTGCTGACCAATACCGCGGCGATGCTCGCCGGGGTCAAGCGCCAGTACGAGCGGGTCGGGCGCAAGGTCACCGCGATGGCGATCGCCGGCGACGGCGGCGCCTCCGACGTCGGCTTCCAGTCGCTGTCGGGCGCAGCCGAACGCGGCGAGCGCATCCTGTTCATGGTGGTCGACAACGAGGGCTACATGAACACCGGCATGCAGCGCTCGAGCTGCACCCCCTACGGTGCGTGGACCTCGACCACGCCGGTCGGCGCCCACACCCGGGGCAAGACCCAGGACGCCAAGAACCTGCCGCTGATCATGGTCAACCACCGGTGCGCCTACGTCGCCACCGCGTCCACCGCCTACATGGAGGATCTGTACGCCAAGCTCGACAAGGCGCTCGAGGCCTCCGAGCACGGCTTCGCCTACCTCCACGTGTATTCGCCCTGCACCACCGGCTGGCGCTTCCAGAGCGCGATGAACATCGAAGTCGCGCGCAAGGCGGTGGAATCGAATTTCGTCACGTTGTGGGAATACACCCCCGAAACCGGGCTGAGTTTCTCGCGCCCGGTCGACCGCCCGCTGCCGGTTGTCGATTACCTGAAAGCGATGGGGCGTTTCCGCCACCTGAGCCCGGAGCAGATCGAACACATCCAGAACAAAGTCGAGGAGAACTTGCGCTTCGTACAGAAGATCGCGGAGAAAGAACATGGCTGATACCACTTCGAACACTGCAACCCACGAACCGATCGAGTTCGCCGATCGCGCCACCCTGGCCAAGCTGCAACTCGAGCGCATGCGCTGGTCGCTGCAGCACGCCTACGACAACGTCCCCCATTACCGCAACGCGTTCGACGCCGCCGGCGTGCAGCCGTCGGACCTGCGCGAGCTCGCCGACCTGGCGAAGTTTCCGTTCACCAGCAAGCAGGACCTGCGCGACAACTACCCCTACGGCCTGTTCGCGGTGCCGATGGCCGACATCGTGCGCGTCCACGCCTCGTCCGGCACCACCGGCCGCCCCACCGTGGTCGGCTACACCCGCAACGACATCCAGACCTGGGCCAGCGTCATGGCGCGCTCGCTGCGCGCAGCCGGCGGCAGCCGCAACGACATCATCCTCAACTCCTACGGCTACGGCCTGTTCACCGGCGGCCTGGGCGCGCACTACGGCGGCGAGGCCCTCGGCGCGACGGTGATCCCGATGGGCGGCGGCAACACCGACAAGCAGATCCAGCTGATCCAGGAGTTCGGCCCCACCATCATCCTGGCGACGCCGTCCTACATGCTGACCCTGGCCGACGAGATGGAGCGCCGCGGGCTCGACCCCTCGAGCACCTCGCTGCGCATGGGCCTGTTCGGCGCCGAACCGTGGACCAACGAGATGCGCCACGAGATCGAGACCCGGCTCGGCATCGACGCCGTCGACGTCTACGGCCTGTCCGAAGTGATGGGGCCGGGGGTGGCCTGCGAGTGTGTCGAGACCAAGGACGGTCCGCACATCTGGGAAGATCACTTCTACCCCGAGATCATCGACCCGGTGAGCGGCGAAGTGCTGCCCGAGGGCGAACTCGGCGAGCTCGTGTTCACTTCGCTGACCAAGGAAGCGATGCCGGTGATCCGCTACCGCACGCGCGATCTCACCCGTCTGCTGCCGGGCACCGCGCGCAGCATGCGGCGGATGGACAAGATCACCGGGCGCAGCGACGACATGCTGATCATCCGCGGGGTCAATGTGTTCCCGACCCAGATCGAGGAGGTCCTGCTGCGCAACGACAAGCTGTGCGGCCACTACCAGCTCGTGCTCAGCCGCGACGCCCACCTCGACCGCCTCACCGTGCGCGCCGAGCTGCGTCCCGACATCTCCGAAAGCATCGGCCGTGCCGACCGCCTGCAGCTCGCCGCCGACGTCCGCCACGCGATCAAGAGCCTGGTCGGAGTCACTGCCGAAATCGAAATCCTCGACACCGACAGCATCGAGCGCACCCAGGTGGGCAAGGCCAAGCGCGTGATCGACCGCCGCAACCTGCAGGAAGCCGGCCTCTGAGCCGCTCCCGCCCCGCCGCAAGCCTACATACCAGAGGAGACACACGATGACCCAGGCCACCGGGAATTCCGCACCGGAAACCGTCGCCGCCGAAGCGGCCGGGATCCTGCAAAGTGCATTGCGTGACGGGAGCGAGACGCTCGACGACGCCCGGACCGCCGCCCTGCTGGCGCTCACCGGGCTCCAGCGCGCCCCCGCGGTCCCCGCCGGCGCGATCGAGTTCGCGCTGCGCGCCCACACCACGCGCGAGTTCGGGCTCGTCCTCAGCGCCGGTCTCGGCGGCCTCGACGCCGAGCTCGATCCGGCCGACTTCGCCCGTGACCGCGCCGCGGTCCACGCCGCGGTCGAGCTGACCGACGGCGCCGACTTCCTCGAGCGCTTCCGCCACACCCTGGCGTATCGGCGCATCGCCCTTCTCGCCGCCCGCGCGGGCCGGCCGCTGCCCGACGCCGCGCTCGCCGCCGGCTTCGACGCCGTGCTCGCGATCGCCCGCGGCGCGCGCCCGGACGCCCCACAGGCCGGGGCCGTGCTCCAGGAGCTGCGCCTCGACTGCGCCTACGACGGCGAGGCGATCCGCGTCACCGCCGCCCGCGCCAGCGTCGGCGCGCCACCGGTACAGCGCGTGGCGCGCCCGATCCACAAGATCGACCGCCTCCTCCACCCCCAGCGCATCGGCATCATCGGGGTATCGGCCAACGGCATGAACTTCGGCCGCATCATCCTGCGCAACCTGCTCGGCAGCGGCTGCCCGCCCGAGCGCCTGTGCATCATCCGCGCCGGCGGCGGCGAGATCGACGGCGTCGGCTGCATCGAAAACGTGGGCGCGATCGAGGGCAAGCTCGACCTGCTGATCGTCGCGGTCGCCGCCGACGCGGTCTATCCGCTCGTCGACGAGATCCTCGAGAGCAACACCGTCGAGGCGGTGATGCTGATTCCCGGCGGCCTCGGCGAGACCGCCAAGAGCCGCGAGCCGGCCGCCGCGCTGGCAGCGAAGATCAACGCCGCCCACGCCCGCGGCGACGGTGGCCCGGTGTTCCTCGGCGCCAACTGCCTGGGGGTGGTGTCGCACCCGGGCGCCTACGACTCCTGGTTCATTCCCCTCGAGCGCCTGCCCAAACCGCAAAAGCGCGCCCAGCGCGACGCGGTGATGCTGAGCCAGAGCGGCGCCTTCATGATCACCCGGCTGAGCCAGAACCCCTGGCTCGACCCGCGCTACATGATCGCGATGGGCAACCAGACCGACCTCACCCACGGCGATCTGCTGTCCTGGTTCGCCGAGCGCGAGGAGGTGCACAGCATCGGCATCTACGTCGAAGGCTTCAAGGACCTCGACGGCCTCGCCTTCGCCCGCGCGGTGCGCCGCGCCGTGCTCGGCGGCAAGCAGGTGGTGGTGTATAAGTCCGGCCGCAGCACGGCCGGCCAGGGCGGGGTGATGGGGCACACCGCCTCGATCGCGGGCGACCCGGTGCTGTTCGCCTCGGTGCTGCAGCAGGCCGGCGCGATCGTCACCGACAACGTCGAGGCCTTCGACGACCTGTTCTACATGGCCGGCACCCTCCACGCCAAGCAGATCGGCGGCAACCGCCTCGGCGCCGCCAGCGGCGCCGGCTTCGAGGCGGTGAGCGCGGCCGACTCGATCGACGGCGAAACCTTCTCGATGCGGATGGGCACGCTCGGCGCCGCCACCGTCGCCCGCATCGAGGAAATCCTCGTCGAGAAGAAGCTCGCCGCCCTGGTCGAGGTGCGCAACCCGCTCGACATGAACCCGGGGGCCGACGACGACGCCCACGTCCGCATCACCGAAGCGATGATCGCCGACGACGACATCGATGCCGTGGTGGTCGGCCTCGACCCCACCGCGCCAATGGTGCGCGGGCTCGAGCAGAGCAAGCTGCGCCCGGGTTACGACATCAGCGACCCGGCCGGCACCGTGCACATCCTGCCGCCGCTGGTCGAGCGCTGCGCCAAGCCGATCGTCGCCGTCGTCGATGGCGGCCGCCTCTACGATGCGATGGCCGCCGCGATGATGGATCGCGGCGTGTGCGTGTTCCGCAACGTCGCCCGCGGCACCCGTGCGCTGGTACGCTACGTCGAGGCCCGCCTCGACGCCGAGCGCATCCGCAAGCATTTCGGCGAGCGCTGAGCCGGCGCTGTTTTCCGAATCCAACCGACCCACCTACCTGATGGAGCCTTGCAAATGAGTGAAACCCTTCAACCCGGCCTGACCCTGACCCGCCGCTACGACATCGACGCCGCCCGCACCATCGACGTCATGGGCGACGAATGCCGCGTGTATTCGACCCCGGCCCTGCTCTACGACATCGAAGTATGCTGCCGCGACCTGCTCCTGCCCCACATCGGCGAAGGCAAGGATTCGGTCGGCACCCGGGTCGAGCTCGACCACGTCGGCGCCACCCTGATCGGCATGTGGGTCGAGATCACGGTCAAGCTGGTCGAAGTCAACGGCCCCGCCGTGGTCTTCGAATTCAGCGCCCGCGACGCCCTCGAAGAAGTCGCCCGCGGCCGCCACAACCGCTTCGTGGTCGGCGTCGACAAGACCAAGCAGCGCCTGCTCGGCAAGCTCGCCAAGGCCAAGTCGGCCTGAGCGGCGCCCACCGCAGCGCAGCGCGGGGTCGTCCGGAAACGGGCGGCCCCGCGCCGTTTCCGCGGCCGCAGCCACCCGCCCGTGCGGGGACGAACCGGATCGCGTCCCCCACCCTGCCCCGTCGTCATCCACGCCCCGGCTGCTACAATCACCCGATGAACGGCAACCTACCTCAGTCATCGATGGGCCGCAGCCACTCCGAACCCCAGGCACCGCTTCGCGCCGACGCCATCACCTATGGCCTGCTCCCCGAGCTCATCGGCTACCGCCTGCGCCTGGCCCAGATCGCCATTTTTCGCGACTTCTGCGTCAAGGTCGGGGAAGCCGACATCACCCCAACCCTGTTCGGGGTCCTCGTCCTGATCGATGCCAACCCCGGGATGAAGCAGACTCAGCTCGCCGAAGCGATCCAGCTCGACCGTTCGAGCGTGGTGTCGGTCCTCGACAAGCTCGAAGCACGCAAACTGGTCGAGCGCATCCGCGCGCCCGACAACCGCCGCGCCAACGCCCTCCACCTCACCGCCGCCGGCCGCGAGCTGCTGCACACCCTGACCCCGCAAGTGCTCGATCACGAGCGGCGCCTCGTCAGCCGCCTCAGCGCAGAGGAACAGGCCCAGCTGCGCACCCTTCTCGGACGCGTGGTCGCAGGACTGCAGCAGAACGACGAACTGCCGCTGCCGACCGCGCCCTGAGCCAATACGCCCGGCGCTGCCCCAGGTACCGATCGCGGGCGCGGCATACGCCGGGCAGCGCCCCGGTCCTTACCGCACGGGGCGCTCACCCCATCCCGCCTGCATTCGCCCCGGCCCATGCGGTTAGAATCGAACGCTTGCCGCTTTCGAGGATGCCCCCGCGTGACCGCCGCCCTGAACACCCCCGCCGTCGACCTCTTCATTCAGCGCGGGCAGAAGAGCGGCATGCTGGAGGCGCGGGGCGCGGGGCGCGGGGCATGGTGCAGCGCGAGGGCGAGGCGTATCGGCTGCAGGGGTGAGCGTCGTCGCGATGGTTCCGTTATGATGCCAATGACACCGGACATCTACGCGGACAAAAATCCGCTGCAATAAAACCCAAGAAATTGATTTTTATATATTAAATACCCTATTATCGACGGACATTCGAGCGAGCATGATCGCCCTGGAATTCCCCGACATCCGGCTTCGGGTCGACACCGATCATTTCGGCCCGGTGCTGTTCGAGACCGGCGTCGATCCGGAACAACTCCGTCTGACGATGCAGCGCGTCGAGGATGCCCATACGCGGTTTGCGCACTCTCCCTTGGCGCAGGTCGCCAACAAACTCGAACGCGAGGTCATTGCCAGCAGCATCTACGGAACCAACACGATCGAAGGCGGCGCCCTCACCGAGGACGAAACCCGCGCGGCGATGGATCTCGACCCCGCGCAGGTGCAGGAGATCGAGCAGCGGCGTGTGCTCAACATCAAGGCCGCGTACGCGCGCGCGCGACAGGCCGCACTCGATCCGGCGTGGGTGCTCTCGATCGATTTCATCACCACCATCCACGGACTGGTCACCCACGACCTCCCCCACCCCGACAACCGGCCGGGGCTGATCCGTGACAACCCGAAAGGCCGCATTACCCACGTCGGCAGTCCGCAGCATGGCGGGCGCTACAAGCCGCCGCAGTATGATCACGACATCTGGCGGCTGCTGGCGGGTCTGCTGGACTGGCACCAGCAACTCGCCGATGCCGGCGTCCATCCGTTGGTGCGGGCGCCGCTGGTGCATTACTACTACGAGCTGATCCACCCGTTCTGGGACGGCAACGGCCGCGTCGGGCGCGTCATCGAAGCCACGCTGCTGCAGGCGGCGGGCTACGAGTACGCGCCATTCGCCCTGGCGCGCTACTACCTCGACCACATCGACACCTACTTCACCCTGTTCAACACCTGCCGCAAGGCGGCCGAAAAGCATCAGCCGCATCCGAACACGGCCTTCGTGCTGTTTCACCAGGAAGGGATGCGCCTGACGATCAACGCGCTGCATGATCGCGTCAATCGGCTCGTCAGCATCCTGCTCTTCCAGAGCCGGACTCGCGAGTTGCTCGACAGCAAGGTCATCAATGCGCGCCAGTACACCATCGTGTCGCAAGTGCTGACCCAGGCGCACCCGCTGCCGCTTGGCGAACTCCGGCACACGCCGTGGTATGCCAGCCTCTATCTGAAGCTGAACGACAAGACGCGCAGCCGCGACCTGAAGAAGCTTCGCGAACTGGATCTGCTCATTCTCGACCAGGAAGGCCAGGTGTGGCCGGGTTGCGTACAGCTTCGCAATCGCAGGCTGCGGTGAGCCGCACGGGGCGCTTTTCGCAGGCCCGGAAGGCGATCACCCGGTAGCCGTCCTGCACAGGGCGCCATGCATCGGGCACCGTGCCGGGCGCACGCAAAAACGGCGGCCTCGACGGCCGCCGTGATGCTGCACCCGCGGATCGCCGTTCAGCGACGCGCGTAAGCCACCCGCACATCCGCGGTCGACATGTCTCCCGGCAGCCGGATCGAACCGGTCTTCTGCAGCGAATCGCTGTCATGCACGCTGATCACGTTGCCGGCGCCGCCGATGTACAGCCGGGAGCCGTCGCGCGAGATCTGGATGCTGTAGTAGGTCTGGTCGAGATCGACCACCTTCAGCGTCTTGCGCGCGGAAATGTCGTGCTTGGACACGGTGTTGAACGCGCCGTACAGGATGTTCGGGTCGCGCGGATCGGCCACCAGGGTGAACACGATGAATTCGAAGGGGAAGATTTCCCGCGTCTCCGCCTTGCCGGTGGCCAGGTCGACGCGGCTCATGCCCCACCACCACTGCGCCGTGGCCATGTCCTGCGCCGGGCTGGTGAACTTCGCCGCGGTGTAGGGCATCAGGTACTCGTTGCGGTGCTCGCCCTGGGAATGCATCGCAAACGCGTCCGGCTGCGACCACAGCGGCCCGCGGTCCCAACTCGCCAGCGCCGAGACCGTGCGCACCGCACCGCTGCGGGTGTCGATGGCCTCGATGTCGGCACCGCCGAGGATGACTTCGCCGGTCGCGGTGGCGGCGATCTTGGTGATCCGCCGGTTCACCGGGAAGGTCCGCAGCGGCTGCGCCTCGAGCCCGTCGGCGATGCGGTATACCGCCAGCCGCGGCGGCAGCACCTCGAAGCGGTCGAGATGGCGGCGGACCGGGTTCTGCACGGTGTACAGCTCGCTGCCGTCGGCGCTCACCGCGATCGACTGGAAGGTCTTCACCCGCACGTCGCCGCTCGACTGCCTGGCGGAAAAGACCAGCTTGCAGGTCTCCAGCTCGAAGCCGTAGACGTCCTCCGACAGATTGTTGAGGACGAAGGCGTGGCGCCCGTCGGGCGACGGCACCAGCGCCCCCGAACCGAACTTGCCGGGCACCGGGCAGCTGCGCGCGAGGGTGTCGGTCTTCATGTCGATCACCTGGAGCACGCCGGGCCGGGTCACCGTCAGCAGGTATTCCGGATCGGGATCATGGGGGGCGGCCTGGTGCAGCGGCCCGGCACAGCCGGCGAGCAGGGCGGCCGCCCCGAGCAGGCCGCTCAGGCCCAGGGTTTTCAAGCGCAGGGGGATGGTCATCGCGGGCGCCTCTCTCATTCCTTGTCTTCGAAAATTCCGTCGAGCTTGCGCCAGTCGCGGCTCGCGCCATCCTTGCCCTCGCCCCAGTCGGGATAGTGGCTCATCGTGTCCGGCACCTGCGCCGGCCACCAGCACGAATCCGCGCAACCGTAGAGGTCGGCTTCCATCGGCTGGCACAGCGAACCACCGCCGCCGAAGGCGTCGATTTCCCAGCCGGGATCGGTGGTCGCGGTGCAGCCGACCACGGTCTGCATCGCGACGACTTCCTCCACCGCCTCGGGCTGCTCGGCCTGCTCCAGGAGACGGGCCTTCTTGTTCAGGGACTTGAGGTGTTTCATGCGCGTACACTCCTTCTCGGAGAAACATGTTCGGCGAAGAAGCCGGGATTTTCGGTGACGATCCGGGCATAGACTTCGATGCCGAAGTCGACCCAGTCGCGCAGCAATTCACAATAGTGGTAAGACGGCACCGCGGCATCGCCGTATTTCGCGTAGCTCTCGTGGTAGCAGCCACCGGAACAGATGTTGCGGATGCGGCAGCTCTCGCACCCGGTGCCGCTGCGCTCGAGGCGGCGGGCGATGAACGCCGCGAGCCGGGCGCGGTCGATGCCGGCGTCGACATCGCCGAAGGTCGGCAGGCTCGAACCGGTGAATCGGTGGCACAGGTTGAGCCCGCCCTTGCCATCGACCGCGAGCAGGGCGACGCCCGCCCCGCAGGGCAGGCTCTTGCGGTTGCCTTCGTGCAGGTCGGTGAGCAGCTGGTGCATGTTGCCGAAGCCCAGGCTGCGCCCGTCCAGTGCGGCATCCAGGTAGCGGCGGCCAAGCGTCTTGAGGCCGGTGAACACCGCAGCGAGTTCTTCGGCGTCGAGGTTGAAGGCCTGGAGCTCGCCGGAAGTGACCGGGCCGAAGCCGACCTCGTGAAATCCCACTTCGCGGTACAGATGGTCGAAGATCTGCTCGACATCGGTGATGCCGCGCGTCAACGTCACCCGGCAGCCCACCGGACGCGACCGGTAACGCGCCAGCAGCAGGTCGACCTTGCGTCGCACCACGTCGTAGGTTCCCTGGCCGCCGAAGCTGCGCCGGTTGCGGTCGTGCACCGCAGGCGGGCCGTCCATCGACACCGTGATGCCGACCCGGTTCGCATCGAGCCAGTCGATCAGCCGCTCATCGAGCAGGGTCGCGTTGGTGGTCAGGGTGAAATCCACCGCCGCGCCGTGCTCGGCGAAGCGGCGCTGGGCGTGGGCCACCACGGCGCGGATCAGCGGCATGTTCGACAGCGGCTCGCCGCCGAAGAACACGATCGTGTAGCGCGGCTGCGCGGGCGACTCGGCAAGCAGCATCTCGATCGCTTTCGCTGCGGTCTCGAACGACATCCGCAGGCCCCGCGCCGGTGCGCTCAGGTCTTCCTTGTAGCAGTAGGTGCAGCTCAGGTTGCAGCCGGTATTGACGTTGAGCACCACCGTGTTGAGCGGAAAAGTGGGCGGCGGACTCGGGAGCGCCGCCCCGCTGCCCGCGGCCGCTTGATCCGCGGCGAGCACGGCGAGGCGGCACAGTTCGGCCACCGTCTCGCGCACGGCGTCCACGCCATGGCGCTGCGCCAGGCGGGCCTCGATCGCCTCGGCATCGAGCGTGGCGTGCGTGTCGAACAGCGCCAGCACGTCGCGCGCGGGGGCGTCGAGTTCGAACAGTGCGCTGCTCGGCACGTGGAACAGCATCTGCCGGCCGCCGCTGTCGAGGCGGTGCAGGTTGGGCGCGACCAGGTGCAGCGTGCTCATGTCCTCGCTCCCGCCACGCTCAGTCGAGCGCACGCTCGACAAAATCGGGTACCGCGACGTTGAGGCTGCCGCGCCCCTCCACCGCGTACTCGCCTTCGCCCGCGGTGGCGAGCACGGCAAGGCGGCCGACGTTGTTGGCCGAACGCGCGCGCGCCGGGTTGGGCCCCGCATCGGCCGGCGTGAACAAGCCGTTGGCATCGATGGTGCCGGCGAACTCGTGGTCGCGCTCGTGGGCCGCGGCCTCGTCGAGGGGGGCGGTCGACCAGCGCACCGGCACCGTGCCCAGGGGCAGGTCGTCCGCGGTGCCGGCGATGCCGTCGGCGCCGGCGGCATAGCCGAGCGCGCGGTAGGCCACCCCGACCTTGGGCAGCTGGCTGTCGCCCGGCCCGCCGATGCGGGCGATGGCCTGTGCCGGCTCGACTTCGATGCGGGCGATACGGTCGTATACCGCAAGCATCCCCTGGCCGCGCGCCCGCCCGACCGCGAGGTCGCGCATGCCCACCGGACCGGACGCGCGGGCCCGGACCACAATGCGGTCGGCGCTGCGCGACAGCACTTCGAGCACGCGCACCCCCCGGCCCAGGTTCACCGCGCCGTCGAGCCGGCTGCCCACCAGGGTCAGCACCGCGGTTTCGCCCTGGCGCAGGTGCGCGGGCATCACCGCGACCAGCTGCGGCGCGGCGCCCTCCTTGAGCGCACGCAGGGTGGCGCCGACCCGGCGCGAATCGGCCAGATGCAGGCGCCCGCTCATCGTCCGCCCCTGCGCGTCCGCAGCCATCACCTGGCGCAGCGCGACCCCGTCGATGTTCACGCTGGCGCGCCATTCGTAGCCCGTATAGACGGTCGCGCTGCCTTCGCCACCGAGCGGGCGGCCGTCGGCGTGGCGGCCGTCGATGCGCAGCGCGAAGCGGTCCTGGCCGATCGGCGTGGCCGTCATCCGGCCTTCGAACTCCCCTTTGCCCGGCAACTGGCCGACGATGCGCCAGAAACCGCCGAGCGCGGGTTTGACCGCGGCCTGCCAGTCGCGCCAGGACGCAGAGTCGAGCGGGAAATCGCGGGCCAGCGCGGGGACGATCTGCTCGAGGGCGAGCTTGAACCAGGGCCGGTCGCGCGCCATCGAGTGCAGCTCGAGGGTCGGGTTCAGCCCCATGTGGCCATGCACGAGCAGCTCCCACTCCTGCGCGCTGCGCCGCTGCAGGCCGAAGCGCGCCCCGGAATGACAGCGCGCGCACATCGGCGCATAGGCGTCATCGAGTTGTTCGACGCGGTTGTTGTCATGCTCGAGCAGGTAGCGCCAGGGCGCGGCCTCGGCCGGCGCCAGGCCGCGGGTATCGGCCAGGTGCTTGATCAGGGCGCGCTTGTCCTCGGGCGTCACCTGCACGCCGTGCAGGGTCTGCATGCGGGTGATCGTCATCTGCCAGCCTTCGGGGCTCTTGCGCTGGCCGCTGATGCGGGAAATCACCCCGCCTTCCCCGGCATGGCAGGCCGTACAGGTCGTGCGCAGCAGCGCCTCGCCGTCGGCAGCGGCGAGCGCCGGCACCACGCCGAATGTACCGAATGCGCCGACCAGCACCAGGATGCCTGTGCGGACGATCGAACGGATGGAGTTTTCGTTGTTCAAGGCCCTCGCTCCTTGCTCGTATAGTGGTCCTTGCCGGCCTTGCCTCACGCAGCGGCCGGTCTTCTTGCTATGCCATGGCTTCCGGCACAGGATGAGAAATTAGCGCGCTGCTGTAAATCAACTTGACGCCAGATGTGTGAAGTTGTCCGGGGATGTAACGGCTTCGCAAGCATCGCCGCTCGACGCCGCGCTCCGCGCCCGCGCACATTGCCCGCAGCGGCGTTTTCAGGCGATCATGGCAGCCGACAAAAAGGACTTCGGCCCCATTTCCAGGAGGATCGATGACGAAGGAGACGAACCACCGCGCGCACATCATGGTGGTCGAGGACGACCCGGTCTCGCGTGCACTGCTGGTCGGTTATTTCGAACAGGAAGGCTATCGCGTCAGCGAAAGCGGGCAGGCCGGCGACCTGCTCCAGCGCATCGAGCGCGAGCGCATCGCGCTGGTGCTGCTCGACATCAAGCTCCCCGGCAAGGACGGACTCACCCTCACCCGCGAGCTGCGTGCAGCCTCGCGCGTGGGCATCATCCTCGTCACCGCCAAGGACGACGACATCGATCGCATCGTCGGCCTCGAACTGGGCGCCGACGACTACGTCACCAAGCCGTTCAACCCGCGCGAGCTGCTGGTGCGGGCGAAGAACCTGCTGTGGCGGATCGATGGCGCCGGGTACGCCGAACGCCAGGACCCGGAACACGGCAGCTGGCACTTCGAAGGCTGGAGCCTGAATCCCCAGAAGCGCCAGCTGCTCGCCCCCGACGGCCGCAGCGAGCGCCTGCCCCAGGGCGAGTTCAAGCTCCTCCTCGCCCTCCTCACCCATGCCGGGCAGGTGTTGTCGCGCGACCAGCTGATGGACGCGATCCACGACCGCGAATGGACCCCCAACGACCGCTCGGTCGACGTCCTGATCGGGCGCCTGCGGCGCAAGTTCGACGACAACCCGGCCGACCCCCGCCTGATCCTCACCGCCCACGGCGCAGGCTACCTGTTCGCCGGCGAAGTCGGCTGAACGGGCGGGCAGCACAAACGATGGTTGCGCCGGCATCAACGCTGCGGGTGCTCAAGCGCCTCTATCAGGGCCGCTTCAGCACCATCAGCCGCGCCTTGCTGCCAGGCCGCAACGAAGCGGTGATCGTCAAGCAGCTCGAGCGCGCGCGCTGCCCGCCCGGCATGCTCGCCCGCCTGCGCCACGAGCACACCCTGCTCGCCACGCTCGCGCTCGACGGCGTGGTCGGCTCGCTCGAGCACGTCGAGCTCGAACGCGGACCTGCGCTGATCTTCCCCAACCACGAGGCGCGCTCGCTGCGCCAGCTGATGCGCTCGGGCGAACACGAATGGCACGACTGGCTGGCGATCATGATCGGGCTCAGCGAGCTGATCGGCCGCCTGCACGAAGTGCGCGTGATCCACAAGCAGATCAACCCCGACCATGTGCTGATCACCGCCGCAGGCCGGCCGCAGCTGATCGACTTCAGCCTCGCCACCCGCTTCGTCAGCGAGCAGGCGAGCTGGAATACGCCCCAGCTGGCGAGCCACCGCCTGCCCTACATCGCCCCCGAGCAGACCGGGCGCATCAACCGCGCGATCGACTACCGCACCGACTACTACAGCCTCGGCACCACGCTGTACGAGCTGCTGACCGGCCAGCACCCTTTCGCCGGCCGCGAAGGGCTCGACCTGGTGCACTGCCACATCGCCCATCGCCCGCGCCCGCCCCACCTGATCAACCGCACCCTGCCCGAGGCGGTGTCGGCGCTGGTACTGAAGCTGCTCGCCAAGGACGCGGCCGACCGCTACCAGTCGACCCACGGCATCGTGCACGACCTGCGCGAATGCCTCCACCGCCACGGCACCGGCATCACCGCGGGCGGTTTCGCGCTCGCCTCGCGCGACGTTTCCGCGCGCTTCCAGGTGGCGCAGAAGCTGTACGGCCGCGAACCCCTGCTCACCGAGCTCGACGGCCTGATCGAGCGCTGCACGGCCGGCGGCCAGTCCCTGGTGCTCGTCAGCGGCTACACCGGGGTCGGCAAATCCAGCCTGGTCCATGAGCTGCGCCAGAACGTGCTCGCCCGCGGCGGCCAGTTCAGCAGCGGGAAATTCGACCAGTACCGCCGCCAGCGCCCGCACGCCGCCCTGCTGCAGGCCCTGCGCGGCCTCATCCGCCAGCGCCTGACCGAATCCGGCGAACAGCTCGAAGCGCTGCGCACCCGCCTGCGCGAACAGCTCAGCGGCTACCTCGGGACGCTGCTACGCCTGCTCCCCGAGCTCGGCTTCATCGTCGGCGAAGCCGAACGCGAGCGCGCCCGCCCGAGCTTCGACGAGCAGGGACGGCTGCAGCTGTTTTCGCGCCTGCTCGGCGTCCTGATCGAGCCCGAGCGCCCCTTCGCCCTCTTCCTCGACGATCTGCAATGGGCCGACCTCGCCTCGCTGCGCCTGATCGAGGCCCTCGCCGCCACCCCGCGCCTGCCCCACCTGCTGCTCGTGGGCAGCTACCGCCACAACGAAATCGGCCCCGAACACCCCTTCGCCGCCACCCTCGAACGCCTGCGCAGCGCGCCGCTGGAACTCGTCGAACACCAGCTGCAGCCCCTCGACCTCGCCCAGGTGCGCCGTCTCATCGCCGATACGCTGCGCTGCAGCGAGCGTGAATGCGCCTCCCTGGCCGAGATCTGCCACGACAAGACCCAGGGCAACCCCTTCTTCCTCAAGCAGTTCCTCGATGCGCTCTACGACGAAGGCCTGATCCGCTTTCACAGCCCGCGCTGGGAATGGGACGAGGACGCGATCCGCACGCGCGAGATCGCCGCCGACGTCGCCGCGCTGATGATCGGCAAGATCCGCCGCCTGCCCCCCGCCACCCGCCACGTGCTGCCGCTCGCGGCCTGCATCGGCAACACCTTCGACGTCCGCACCCTGGCACTGGTCGGCGAAACCACGCCCGAGCGCATCACTGCCATGCTGTGGCCGGCCCAGGCCGAAGGGCTGATCGTCGCCCTCGACGACAGCTACCGCCCGGGCGGGGAGCGCGAGGCCGGCACCACCCGCTACCGTTTCATCCACGACCGCATCCAGCAGGCCGCCTACTCGCTGCTCGCCGCCGGCGAACGCGACGCCCTCCACCTGCAGGTCGGGCGCCTGCTGCGGCAAAGCCTCGACACCGGCGAGCTCGACCGCCGCGTGTTCGAGATCGCCGGCCACCTGAACCTCGCCCGCGGGCTCATCGACGACCCCGACGAGCAGGTCGCGCTCGCCGCGCTGAACCTGTGCGCGGGACAGCGCGCGCGCGAATCGGCGGCGTTCGAGTCGGCGCTCGACTACCTGCGCACCGGCGTCGATGCGCTGCCGCCCGACCGCTGGCAGGCGCACTACCGGCTCGCCCTCGAGCTCCACCTCGCCGCCGCCGAAGCCGCCCACAGCCGCGGCGACGCGGCGCTGATGGCCGCCTTGCTCGCCGACGCCGAAGGCCACGCCGGCGACCCGCTCGATGTCGTCCGCTGCCACGAGATCCGCATCCAGGCCCACGTCGCCCGCAACCGCTTCGCCGATGGCCTGGAAACCGCCCGCCAGGCGCTGGCGATGCTCGGCGTCAAGCTGCCCGCGGCCCCGGGGCGGCTGCGCATCGCCGCCGAACTGCTGGGCACCCGCCTGCTGCTGCGCCGGTGCACCGCCGAGCAGCTGCTGAAGATGCCGGCGACCACCGAGGCGCGGATGCTGACCGCGCAGTCGATCCTTGCCGGCATGTTCGGCATCGTCAAGTTCTCCAGCTCGGCGCTGCGCCCGCTGGTGATGGCGCGCCAGGTCGAGCTCGCCCTGCGCCACGGCCACACCGACGCCACCGCCCCCGCGCTCGCCAGCTTCGGCGGCGTGCTGTGCGGCCTGCTCGACGCCGTCGACGAAGGCTGGCGCGCCGGACAGCTGGCGATGACGCTGGAGGCGGCGCGCCCGGCGCGCACCACCCGCCACCGCAGCCTGGCGATGTTCAACACCTATGTCCGCCATTTCAAGGAGCCCCTGGCCGACGTCCTCGACGGCCTGATGGAAGCCCACCGCAGCGCGCTCGATTGCGGCGACCTCGAATATGCCGCCTACAGCCTCGCCGCCCACATCCAGTACGCCTTTCCGCTGATGCGCGACTGTGCGGCGCAGGCCCAGCAGCTCGCCCGCCAGCTCGCCCAGCTGGAGCAGACCGGGCAGAAGCAGTCGCTGCAATACTGCTACATGGCGCTGCAGGCGGTAACCAAGCTGCGCACGCCCGGCGCCGAGCCCACCGCGCTCGACGGCGGGCACTACCGCGAACAGCTCATGCTCGCCGAACACCTGCGCGAGAACCACCGCACCGCGGCATGCCTGCATCACTTCTACAAGGCCCTGCTGTGCTTCGTCTTCGCCGACCATGCACAGGCCCGGGTGCACTGCGAGCTGGGAGCGGAACACCTGCCCTACGTCGCCGGCACCTTCACCGCGGCCTGGTTCCGCGGCCTGCACGCGCTCGCCGTGCTGCGCACCCTGCCGCCCTCGGGGCGGGCGCGACGCGACGGGCTGCGCACCGTGGACCGGATCATCGCCCAGACCGTGCGCTGGGCGCGGCACTGCCCGGCCAACCACGAACACCGCCTGGCCCTGATCCGCGCCGAACGGCTGCGGGTCAAGGGCCGCCCGCTGGCGGCGATGGCGGCTTACGACCGCGCCATCGCCCTCGCCGAAACCCACGGCTTCGCCCTCGAAGCCGCCCTCGCCTGCGAACTGGCCGCGCGCTTCCACCTCGACAACGGCGCCCGCACCACCGCCCGCGGCTATTTCGAAGACAGCGCCACCCGCCTCGCCGCGCTCGGCGCCCACGGCAAGCTCGCCCACCTGCGCACCACGCTCGAACAGGACGGGCTGTGGATGCAGAACAGCGGCGGCGCACCGGCCGATGCCGACGACGAAGGCCCGGCGAGCAACCAGGCGTTCGACATCGGCGCGGTGATCAAGGCCTCGCAGACGATCTCCGACGAGATCGTCCTCGACCGCCTGCTCGAGCGCCTGATGCAGCTCGCCCTCGCCAGCGCCGGCGCCCAGCGCGGCGCGCTGGTGCTGAGCCGCCAGCAGCGCCTGTACGTCGAGGCCATCGCCGGACTCGAGGAAGCGCCGCGGCTGATGTGCGCGCTGCCCCTCGAGGACGGCGCCCAGAGCGTACCGGTGAGCGTCATCAACTACGTCGTGCGCACCGGCGAGCCGGTGGTGCTGGGCGACGCCTCGCGCCAGCCGATGTTCGCCCGCGACGCCTATGTCCACGCCGAGCGCCCGCGCTCGCTGCTGTGCATGCCGATCCTGTACCACGGCGAGCTCACCGCGGTGCTCTACCTCGAACACCGTCACAGCCACGACATCTTCGACCGCCGCCGCCTGGAAACCCTGCGCATCCTCGCCGCCCAGGCGGCGATCTCGATCGAGAACGCCAAGCTCTACCTCGGCCTCCAGCAATCCGAGCAGGCCTACCGCTCGCTGTTCGAGAACGCCATCGAAGGCATCTTCCGCGTCGACCCCGAGGGCCGCTTCATGTCGGCCAACCCCGCCCTGGTGCAGTTGCTCGGCTACGACTGCGCCGACAGCTTCCTCGCCACCGTCACCGACGTCAGCACCCAGTGCTTCGTCCTCGCCGAAGAGCAGCGCCGCTTTCTCGGCCGTCTCCACATGGCCGAACAGGTGGTCGGGTTCGAGACCCGCTGGCGCCGCCGCGACGGCAGCGAGATCGACGTCTCGATCTCCGCCCGCCGCGTGTTCGACGGCGAACAGCGGCTGCGCTACTACGAAGGTTCGCTGACCGACATCAGCGCGCGCAAGGCCAAGGAAGGGGCGGAGCTGGCGCGCGAGAAGGCCGAAGCGGCGAACGAGGCCAAGAGCGACTTCCTCGCCACCATGAGCCACGAGATCCGCACGCCGATGAACGGCATCCTCGGCATGACCCAGCTGCTCGCGCGCTCCAGCCTCGACCCCCACCAGCGCGAATGGGTCGAGGCAATCGGGCGCTCGGGGCACAACCTGCTCGGGATCCTCAACGACATCCTCGACTTCAGCAAGATCGAGGCCGGCCAGCTGACGCTCGAAAGCGCGCCGTTCTCGCCCGCCGCGGTACTCGAAGAACTGCGCCCGATGCTGGCGTCGATGGCGCAGCACAAGGGCCTGAGCCTGCGCCTGGCAATCGCCGGCGGGCTGCCCGCGGGCGTCGTCGGCGACCGCCGCGCGCTGACCCAGATCCTGCTCAACCTCGCCGGCAACGCGGTGAAGTTCACCGCCCGCGGGTTCATTTCGGTCGCCGCCACGGTGGTGGAAAAAGAAGGCAGGCGCAGCGCGCCGGCGCACAGCCGCCTGCGCTTCGAGGTCGAAGACAGCGGCATCGGCATCGCCACCGAAGCGCAGGAACGGATCTTCAGCCACTTCTCCCAGGCCGACAGCTCGATCACCCGCCGCTTCGGCGGCACCGGCCTGGGACTGGCGATCTGCCGCCGCCTGGTGGAACTGCACGGCGGCGAGATCGGCGTGCACAGCACCCCCGGCAACGGCAGCCTGTTCTGGTTCGAGATCGGCTACCCCCACGGCAGCGTGCCCGCACCCCCGCCGCCTCTCCTCCCCTGCCCCGCACCGGGCCGGCCGCTGGAGGTGCTGGTGGTCGAGGACGTGGACACCAACCGCCAGGTCGCCCGCGCCTTGCTGGAGAGCGAGGGCCACCGGGTGAGCATCGCCGAGGACGGTTTCGGTGCACTGGCGCTGCACCACGACCACGACTACGACGTGATCCTGATGGACATCCACCTGCCCGAGCTCGACGGCCTGGAGACCACCCGCCGCATCCGCGCCCATGCCGATCCGCGCAAGGCTGCAGTGCGCATCGTCGCCCTCACCGCCTCGGTCACCGGCGAGGAACTCCGCCGCTACCTCGACGCCGGCATCGACGCCGTGCTCGGCAAGCCGCTGCGCTACGAAGTGCTCATGCACACGCTGTACGCCGGCACCCCGGCGCTGGAGATGGAGCTCGCCGCTTCCGGCCTGACGGCCGGCCCCCCCGCCGTACCAGCCGCGCCTTCACCCACGGTGCGGCCCGCCGCAGCGCTGCTCGCCCCCGAAGTCCTCGACGGCCATTTCCGCCAGCTCGGCCAGGCACGCATGGACAGCCTGCTCGCGCTGCTCGAACAGCAGTGCCGCGAGCTCGTCGCCGAACTGGGCCGCTGCCCCGACCCCGAGGCCCAGCGCGACATCGCCCACCGCCTCGCCGGCACCGGCGCGAACTTCGGCCTCGCCGCCCTCGCCGCACGCTGCCGCGAGCTCGAGCGCAGCGCCGCCGAGCTCGACCTGCGCCCCGAAAGCACTCCCCTTACCCACCTGCTCGAAGCCAGCCTGGCCGCCATCGACCGTCGCGGCGGCCGCGCCCCGGCACTGGCCTGAGACCCCGCCACGGCGGGCCGGGAGCACTTTCCCACGGCGCGCCAAGGCGCTGTATCGCCCCGCTACAACTGCGCACAAATCGGCACATTTCACGAAAAGCCGGTTTACACCGCAGGGCTAGGCTAGCGCCATCCGTCACACTGCAAGGCAGTGCGCATGGCGGCATTGCATTTACCCAGAGGGGACCCGGACGATGTACGAAGCACTTGCAAAAAGAACCTCCACCCTGGTCATCGACGGCCGCGCGGTCGCGGGCGAGCGGGGCACGCTGCCGGTGATCGATCCTGCGCTTGGCGAACCCTTCGCCGAGTGTCCGAGCGCCTCCAGCGCCCAGCTCGATGCCGCGGTCGCCGCCGCCAACCGTGCTTTCGCCCAGTGGCAGCACAGCAGCTGCGAAGAGCGCCGCGCGCTGCTGCTGAAGATCGCCGACCGGATCGAGCACAATGCCCCCGAGCTGGCCGAAATCATCGTCCGCGAGCAGGGCAAGCCGCTGGCGCTGGCGCAGATGGAAGTGGGCGGTGCGGTGGCATGGACGCGCGCCACCGCAGCGCTGGAGCTGCCGGTGGAAGTCATCGAGGACAGCCCGACCAAGCGCATCGAGCTGCACCGCCGCCCGCTCGGCGTGGTCGGTTCGATCACGCCCTGGAACTGGCCGCTGATGATCGCGGTATGGCACATCATGCCCGCACTGCGTGCCGGCAACACGGTGGTGATCAAGCCCTCCGAGCTGACCCCGCTGAACACCTTGCGCCTGGTCGAGCTGATCGCCGAAGTCGCCCCTCCCGGGCTGGTCAACGTGGTCGCCGGCGGCAGCGCGATCGGGCGCGACATGTCCGGCCACGCCGGCATCCGCAAGATCGTGTTCACCGGTTCGACGCCGACCGGCCAGGACATCATGCGCAACGCCGCCGGCACCCTGAAGCGCCTCACCCTGGAGCTCGGCGGCAACGATGCCGGGATCGTGCTGCCCGGAGCCGACATCGACGCCATTGCCGAAGGCGTGTTCCAGAGCGCCTTCCTCAACATGGGCCAGACCTGCGCCGCGCTCAAGCGCCTCTACGTCCATGAGTCCCAGTACGAGCAGATGTGCGCGCGCCTGGTGGCGGTCGCCGCACGGCAGAAGGTCGGCAACGGCCTCGAAGAAGGGGTGAGCTTCGGCCCGATCCAGAACCGCGACCAGTTCGAGCTGGTGTGCGAGCTGGTCGACGACGCCCGCGCCGCCGGCGCCCGCATCCTGTGCGGCGGCGAACCGCTGCCGGGGAAGGGCTACTTCTATCCGCCGACCATCGTCGCCGACGTCACCGACGGCACCCGCCTGGTCGATGAGGAGCAGTTCGGGCCGGTCCTGCCGGTGATCCGTTACGCCACCGTGGACGAGGCGGTGCTGCGCGCCAACGCCAGCGACAACGGCCTCGGCGGCTCGGTGTGGTCGTCCGACATCGAACAGGCGCGCGCCGTCGCCGCCCGCCTCGAATGCGGCACGGTGTGGATCAACGGCCACGCCGAAGTGCTGCCGCACTGCCCCTTCGGCGGCTGCAAGATGTCCGGCTTCGGCGTCGAGTTCGGCCTCGAGGGCCTGCTCGAATACACCCGCCCGCAGCTGTTCAACATCAATCGCCCCGCGCCTTGAAATGGCCGCAGCCCCCCGCAGTGCACAGCCCCTGCTGCGCTACCCGTCCCGCCCTGCGGCGGGGCGGGACGGCGCGGGCGGCGCGCACCGTGCGGCGGGCGAAACGAACCGGAGCGCAGCGGACGGTGCGCCGGCCCTGACCCCTCTCCCGGCCACCGGCGCGGCGGACGTGGCGGTGACGATGGTGCGCCCGCGCAACCTGCAGCCCCTGTTCACCAGCCGGGGCGAGCGCACCGCGTTCTGGCATCGGGCGCTGGGCGACGAAGCGCTCGCACACTGGCTCGCCGCCCTCCGGCCGACGCGCCTGCACGTCGGCAGCGAGTTCTGTGAACGCCTGTTGCCGACCCCGGCGCAGCTGATCCTGAACCTGGTCGAGGCCCGCGAGTACGGCCTCGGCGTCTCCCTGCTGACCCCGGTCGCTTCGCCGCAAGTGATCGATGCGCTGGCCGAGCTTCTGGCATTGCTGCCGGCCGGCGCCGAAGTCGTGGTCAGCGACTGGGGCGTCGCCCTCCTGCTGCAGGAACGCTTCCCGCAGCTGACGCCGGTCGCCGGCCGGATCCTGTGCCGGATGCTGAAGGATCCGCGCCTGGGCAATCCGCAGTACGCCCCGCCGGCGGGCCATGACCTCGCCTCGCCGTGGCTCGATACCGTGCTGCGGCGGCTGAACGTCGCCCGGCTGGAGATGGATCTGCCGCTGTTCGCCGGCGACGGAACGTTTTCCGGGGCGCCGCTGCCGCTCGACGTGCACCTGCCTTTCGCCTTCGTCGCCAAAGGGCGGATGTGCCGCACTGCCGGCCTCGCCCGCAGCGGGCCGGAGCGTTTTTCGCCGCGCCCCTTGTGCCATCACGAATGCCTCGGCCTGCGCGCGGACACCGTGCGCGAGGCGATGGACGACGCCTGGCAGACCGTGCATGTGGGCAACACCGTGCTCTGCCGGCATTCGCCCGCCACCCTCGCCGCGGTCAGCCGCGCCGTGGCCGCAGGCAGGATCGCGCGCCTGATCGTCCCCGGAGAAGCGGTATGAAGATCGTCGCCCCGATCCGCCACCCCGACGAGATCGCCCCCCTTGCCGAGGCCGGCGCCGGCGAGCTGTACTGCGGGGTGACGCCGCGCGAATGGGCCGCACGCTTCGGCGGCGCCAGCGCCAACCGCCGCCCGGGCGGCAACCTCGGCTCGCTGGCCGAGCTCGAGCGCGCCCTCGGCCTGGCCCACACCCACGGCGCGACGCTGTCGCTGGTGCTCAACTCCCAGCACTACTCGGCCGTGCAGATCGAATTCGCCCTCGGGATCGCGCGCAGCTACCAGGCCATGGGCGGCGACGCCCTGATCGCGAGCGACATCGGCCTGATCGTCGCGCTCGCCGAAGCCCTCCCCGGAATGCGGGTCCATCTGAGCTCGGTCGCCACCTGCCGCAACGTCCACGCCGCCCGCCTGTACCGCGAATTCGGCATCCGCCGGCTGATCCTGCCGCGCGACGTGACCCTGGACGAAGCCGCCGAAATCGCCTCCGCCCTGCCCGAGCTCGAAGTCGAGGCCTTCATCCTCAACGACGGCTGCGTGTACGAGGAAGGCAGCTGCAATACCCTCCATCTTCCGGCACCACTCGGCGGGCCGATCTGCCTCGATCACTACCAGTACCGCCACCGCCACCGCGACGGCCGGCCGCTGTCGGCGAGCCTGCAGGAGCGCCTGGAGGAAAACGACCAGGCCTACCGGCGCTGGCTGTGGTACCGCTTTTCCTGCGGCTTCACGACCACCGCCGAAGGCCTGCCCTACGGCCCCTGCGGCCTGTGTGCCGTGCCCCGGCTGGCCGGCGGCGGCATCCACGCGGTGAAGATCGCCGGGCGCGAAGGCCCGCTGCCGCGCAAGCTGGCCAGCGTGCGGATGGTGCGTACCATCGTCGACGCCCAGCTCGCTGGCCAGCCTCCGCACGAGGTCGCCGCACTGGCGCGCGGCCTGCGTCCTTCCCACGAGCACTGCCGTACCGGCTACATGTGCTACTACCCCGAAGTCGCGGGCGATGCGGCACAAGCGCCGCCTTTTCCGCCACCGCCCGACGCCTGAAGGAAGCCCCTGCAGCGCGCGGCCTGGCCAGCGGGACGTTGACATTTATCAATGTTTGACGTCCAACAGTTTGACTTCAAAAAAAGCAGCTCCGATACTCCGGACATCGGTCTGCAGCGGCGGACTTTTCTCGGAGACCAGCATGAAGACGGACATCAGGAGTCGGGTGGATCGGCTGCTCGCACGCATGGAAGCGACCCCCCAGTACCCTGGGCAAGGCAAGGTCCTGTTCGTCGACCTCGAACAGCAGGCGCTGCGCAGCGCCTACCTGCCGCTGGAGATCGTGCGCACTTTCCTCGGTGGCCGCGGTGCCAACATGATGCTGCTGTACAACCTGTTCGAAGACGGCCGCCAGCCGCTCGAGCCCGAAGTGCCGCTGGTCTTCGGTGTCGGCATCATGACCACCACCCTGCCCTCGGCCACCCGCGGCAACTTCACCAGCTGCTCGCCCGACAGCCACGCCATCCTTGACGCCAGCGGCGGCGACTACTTCCCCGCCTTCCTCAAGCGCAACGGCTACGACCACCTGGTGATCTACGGCCGCAGCGCGCAGTGGACGATGCTCGAGATCGATGGCGACACGGTGTCCTTCCGCGATGCCGCCCCCTATGTCGGGATGGACAACATCGATTTCACCACCGCCATCGAACGCGATCTGGGCCTGAAGGAACGGGAAGACCTGGCGATGGCCCGGATCACCCGCGCCGGTGAAAACCTCGTCCTGTCGGCCGGCATCATGGGCGGGCCGAAGGCGATCTGGGCCCGCGGCGGCGGCGGCGCGAAGATGGGCTCGCTGCAGCTGAAAGCCATCCTGGTGCGCGGCAAGGGGCGCCAGATCCCGACCTCGAAGGACTTCAAGCTCGGCGGCAAGGCGATCGGCCAGAAGATCCTCGGCACCAGCGTGATCCAGAACGCGCTGAAGAAGGTCGGCACCCCCTTCCTCTACAAGCCCAGCCGCGCGCTGGGGGCGATCGGCACCAAGAACAACCAGGAAACCACCTGGCACGAAACCCTGGACGCCGACAACTTCGACCCCTACCGCCCCGGCATGGACGGCTGTTACCTCTGTCCGGTGCAGTGCCGCGCGATGAACGACCTCACCCCCGAAGGCAAGGGTGGCTGGGGGGCGAGCGCGCTCAAGGGCCTGACCGGCAACGCCAGCTACGACAAGGCCCAGGCCGAAGTCGAGCACCACCGCGAGAAAACCTACAAGGGCATCCGCGGCGACGGCAAGTTCGACAAGTACGACCACGGCGACGGCCCCGAGTACGTCACCGTCGGCAAGTTCGGCCCCAACCTGGGGATTCGCGAACCCGAGCAGGTGCTGCGCCTGAACAACATCCTCAACGACCTCGGCATGGATTCGGCGAGCGCCGGCGGCGCCATCGGCTGGGCGATGGAGCTGTTCCAGCGCGGCATCCTCACCGCGGAGGACACCGGCGGCCTCGACCTGAGCTGGGGCAACTACCCGGTGATCGAGCAGCTGCTGTTCATGACTTCGCGCCGCCAGGGTTTCGGTGACGTCATCGCCGACGATGCACGCGCAGTCGAGAACGGCAAATATCCGCCCGCCGCGCTCGACTACCGGATGTCGGTCAAGGGCCTGTTCCAGTCCGACCCCCACGACGCCCGTATCCTGAAGGCGTTCGCGCTCGGGCTGGCGGTCGCCACCCGCGGCATGGACCACCTGCGCAACCGCGTCACCCTCGAGATCAACGCCCGCGTCAACGACGACCCCGAGTTCAAAACCGCGCTCTACGGCGGCTTCGTCGCCGCCGAACCGAACAGCTACATCGGCAAGGAATACGCCGTGCGCCGCTGCGAGAACACTTTCGCCGTCGGCGACTCGATCGGCATGTGCCGGTTCAACACCAAGCTGTTCAACTCGCCCAGCCTGCCCGACCTGGAGGATTTCCGCCGCCAGCTCAACGAGCTCGCCGGCCTGAACATGAGCGTTGCCGAACTCGAGGAGTGCGGGCGCAACATCATCGGCATCGAACGCCTGATGAACTACCGCCTCGGCCTGCGCGCGAGCGACGACACCCTGCCGCGGCGCTGGTTCGAGGAGCCGATCCAGGTCGGCCCGTTCAAGGGGGAAAAGATCGACCGCAGCGAATTCGAGGCGCTCAAGGCGCGCTTCTACGAAGTCACCGGCCTCGACGATCAGGGCATCCCGAAGCCGGAGTGGCACGAGCACCTGGCCCAGGTGGCGACCGGTTTCGCCGTCCGGGTGGCGCTCCCCGGCAGCCCGACGCGCACGGTGGTGCTCGACGAGCCGGTGGAAAACGTCGCCGAGCTGCGCACGGCGCTGGCCAGGCGCCTCGGTCGGGATGCGGAAACGCTGCAGGACCGCAGCCTGAACGTGGCGCTCGACGGCCACATGGTGCTGTCCGGCGAGTCTGCCGAGCCCGTGCGCAACGGCAGCAGCGTGGCCCTGGTGCCGGCCCTCGCCGGAGGCTGACGGGGCTCACCCCGCGCCGTCGGTCCGCCGGCGGTGCGGGTGAATCCGTCGAACGGATGAACGATGACTCGAACAGGCGCGGCGTTGGGGGGCAGCAGCAGCCCCCCCACGGGCGGTCAGTCGAGCACCACCTGCAGGCGGTCGTCGACGTAGCTCTGCAGCAGGTTGTTGATCGCGAACAGGGTGCCGGTGACCGCCGAAGGACAGCCGCCGCACGCGCCCTTGTAACGCACCGTCAAGGTGAAGTCCTGCAGGCGGAGGACGTCGATGCCGCCACCATCCTTGTCGAGGAAGGGGCGGATGTTCTCGTCGAGGATCATGTTGATCCGCATCAGCATCTCGGGATCGTCGGCTTCGACCTCGATCGGCGCCTCTTCCACTGCCGGCGCAGCGGCCGGCGCCGACGCCGACGCCCCGTCTTCGCGAGCGATGCCGATCACGCGCTTCGGTTTGTAGGCCTCGATGCAGTCGATCACCTTGGACTCGATCATGTCCCAGTCGGTCGCATGATGGCGGGTCACGGTGATGAACTCGGCGGTGCAGTAGGCCTCGATGACGCCGGGCACGCCGAGCAGGCTCTCGCCCAGGGCATCGCCCATGGCGTGCTTCGGAGAGGCGAAATGGCGCGGCGCGCCGCTGAACATCGGCGCATCGAGCATGAACTTGTTCGCCAGCGGGTTGGGCGTGGGGATGACGGCAGTAACGTTCGGCATGGCGGGACTCCTCCGGTTTTGGTCATGTGCGTGGGCTCGGGCGCCGGCGGTACACCGGTCGGCCCCTGATGCCTGAAGACGGGTTTTCTGGCAGCCGTTTGCTGGCAGAAAGCGGACAGGCCGTGCGGCGAATATTAGTTGTCGTTTACGTCAACGTCAATTATCATGAAGGTCATATGGTGATGGTTAACCCGCTCATCGGGAATCACGGGAAATGAAGGAATATCTGCTACTCCTGCTCGGCACCGCCCTGGTGAACAACGTCATCCTCGTTCGCTTCCTCGGGCTGTGCCCATTCCTGGGGGTGTCGAACAAGATCGACACCGCACTCGGCATGGGGCTGGCGACGACGTTCGTGCTGACCCTGACTTCGGGTGCCACCTGGGTGGTCGAACATGCCCTGCTGCGCCCGTTCGACATGATGTACCTGCGCATCATGACCTATATCCTGGTCATCGCCGCAGTGGTGCAATTCACCGAGATGGCGATCCAGAAGGCCAGCCCGGTACTGCACCACACCCTGGGCATCTACCTGCCGCTGATCACCACCAACTGCGCGGTGCTCGGCATCGCCCTGCTCAACATGCAGCAGGACAACAGCTTCGTGCAGAGCCTGCTGTACGGCGCGGGCTCGGCGGTCGGCTTCACCCTGGCGATCCTGCTCTTTGCCGGCCTGCGCGAGCGCGTCGCCCTGGCCAACGTGCCACCCGCTTTCGCCGGCGCCCCGATCGGCCTCATCACCGCCGGACTGCTGTCGCTCGCCTTCATGGGCTTCGCCGGCCTGCCCACACGCTGAATTCTCATCCGGCACAATCAAGGAGGACCACGACCATGATCACTTCCGTTCTTGTCGTCGCCACCATCGGCATGGTGCTGGGCTGGCTGCTGGGCACTGCAGGGCGCTGGCTCGGCAGCGAGGCCGACCCGATCGTCGAACGCATCACCGAAGTGCTGCCCGGCTCGCAATGCGGCCAGTGCGGCTTCCCCGGCTGCGGTCAGGCCGCCGCGGCACTGGCCGCGGGCGAAGCGCCGGTCACCCTGTGCCCGCCCGGCGGGCGCGCGGTGGCGGAAAAACTGGCCGAGATCCTCGGCGTCGGCCTCGATGCCGGCAGCATCGAAGACCGCGGCCCGGTGCTGGCGCGGGTGCGCACGACCAGCTGCATCGGCTGCTCGCGCTGCATCAAGGCCTGCCCCACCGATGCCATCGTCGGCGCCACCAAGCAGCTTCACGTAGTGCTGGCCGAAGCCTGCATCGGCTGCGGCGCCTGCGCCGAAGTGTGCCCGACCGAGGGCATCGACATCGAAGGCGTTCCGGTGACGCTGCGCAACTGGCGCTGGCACAAGCCGAAACTGACCGGCGTGTGAGGACTCCGAAGATGAAGATCTTCCGCTTCCGTGGCGGGGTCCATCCCGAAGGCAACAAGGACCCCACCGCCTGCCACCCGATCGCGCGCCTGCCGCTGCCCAAGCAGCTGTTCATTCCGCTGCAGCAGCACATCGGCGAGCCCGCCGCACCCGAAGTGAAGGTCGGCGACCATGTCCTCAAGGGCCAGCGCCTGGCCCGCCACCAGGGTTCGGTGTCGGCACCGGTCCACGCCCCGACCTCGGGCACGGTGGTCGCGATCGGCGACCACACCGCGCCCCACCCGTCGGGCCTGCCGGTGCAGACCGTCACCCTCGAGCCGGACGGCGAGGAGCGCTGGATCGACACCGACCCGGTGGCCGATCCGTTCACCCTGTCTGCGGCGGAAATCGCCGCCCGGGTGCGCGACGCAGGCATCGTCGGCCTGGGCGGCGCGGCCTTCCCCGCCGCGGTCAAGCTCGACGCCGGCAGCCGCCACAGCATCGACACGCTGATCATCAACGGCGGCGAATGCGAGCCCTACCTCAGTTGCGACGACCGCCTGATGCGCGAAGGCGCGGGCTACGTCGTCGAGGGCGTGCGCCTGATCGCACGCGCGCTGGGCACCCGGCTCACCTGCATCGCGATCGAGGACAACAAGCCCGAGGCGCTCGCGGCGATGAGCGCCGCTGCCGCCCCCTACCCCGAGATCAAGGTATTGCGCGTGCCTTCGCGCTATCCGATGGGCTCGGAAAAACAGCTGGTGCGCACCGTCACCGGCCTCGAGATTCCGGCGGGCCGGCTGTCGGCCGAAATCGGCGTCAGCGTGCATAACGTCGGCACCGCACTGGCCGTGTGCCGCGCGCTGCGCTTCGCCAAGCCGCTGGTGTCGCGGGTGGTCACCGTCGGCGGCGGCGCGATCCGCCAGCCGCGCAACGTGGTGGTGCCGATGGGCACCCCGGTGTCCGACCTGATCGACTTCTGCGGTGGTTTCATCGAGCAGCCGACCCGCCTGCTGATGGGGGGGCCGATGATGGGGCAGGTGCTGCCCGCGCTCGATGCGCCGGTGGTCAAGGGCACCAGCGGCATCATCGCCCTCACCGCCGCCGAGGCCCACGAAGCCTCGCCGCGCGCCTGCCTGCATTGCGGGCGCTGCGTGGACGTCTGTCCGGTCGGGCTGGTGCCGCTCGATCTGGCCGCCCGCATCCGTGCCGGGCGCATCGACGACGCCGCCGAACTGGGGATGAGCGATTGCCTTTCCTGTGGCTGCTGCTCCTACGTCTGTCCGGCCCACATCCCGCTCGCCCATTTGTTCAACTTCGCCAAGGGCGAGATCACCAACCGCCGCGAGGCCCAGCGCAAGGCCGAAGAAACCCGCAAGCTCGCTGAAGCCCGCCAGCAGCGCCTCGCCGCCCAGGCCGCGGCGAAGGCGGCCGCGCGCAAACCCGCCCCCTCCGAGGTCGAGCAATGAATCTGCAGCCCTCCGCCTCCGGACCGCTAGCCGCACCGCACGTCCATAGCCGGGGCAGCATCCCGCGCACCATGCGCGCGGTGATCACCGCCCTGCTCCCGGCCACCGCCTTCGGCCTGTACCTGTACGGCTGGCCGGCGGCGAACCTGCTCGTGCTGTCGATCGCGGCCTGCCTCGCCACCGAAGCGGCCTGCCTGGCGATCGGCCGCCGCCCACTCTGGTCCACGCTCGGCGACGGCTCCGCGGTATTGACCGGCCTGATCCTCGCCCTCTGCCTGCCGCCGTGGGCGCCGTGGTGGCTCGCGGTCCTCGGTGCGGCATTCGCGATCGTAGTTGGCAAGCAGGTGTTCGGCGGCCTCGGCCAGAACGTGCTGAACCCGGCGATGCTCGCCCGCGTCGCCCTGCTGGTGTCCTTCCCGCTCGAGATGACGAGCTGGATCGCACCGCAACCGTGGCTGTCCGCGGCCGCGCCCGGCTTTCTCGACGGGCTGGCGATCACCTTCGGCGGCGCGCCGGCGATCGATGCGCTGAGCACCGCCACCGCCCTCGCCCCGCTGCGCAGCGGCGGCGCCTTCGCCGCCGACGGCAGCGCCCTCGGTGCGCTCGCGCTCGGAACCGTCGCCGGCAGCATGGGCGAAACCTCGGCCCTGCTGCTGCTGCTCGGCGGCGGCTGGCTGATCGCCAAGCGCATCATCCCGTGGCAGATTCCGTTTGCCATGCTGTTGACGCTGGGCCTGCTCGCCACCGTCTTCCACCTCGTCGAGCCCGCCCGCTACGCCCCCCCGTTGCTCCACCTGCTGGCCGGCAGCGCCGTGCTGTGCGCCTTCTTCATCGCCACCGACCCGGTCGGCTCCCCGGTGACCGCCAGCGGGCGACTGATCTTCGGCGCCGGCATCGGCGCCCTCGTCTTCATCATCCGCAGCTGGGGCGGCTACCCGGAAGGGGTGGCGTTCGCCGTGCTGCTGATGAACGCGGCGACACCGCTGATCGACCATCTCGTGCGCCCGCGCCGCTATGGCCGCCAGCGCTCCGGTGCCCCGCTCCCCCTGCCTGCCAAGCGCACGGAGACGCCCCGATGACGACCACTGCCACCCAGGGCACACGGCGCCCCGGCCTGCTGCTCGGCGCGTTCGCGCTCGGTTGCAGCACGCTGCTCGCGTTCGGAAACAATTTCACCCGCGACGAGATCGCGCTGCGTCAGGCCGAAGACCTGCAGGCCACCCTGGTACAGACCGTACCGCCCGCCCTGCACGACAACGATCTGCTCGCCGACCCGCTGCAAATCGCGCGCGTCGGCGCCGCGCCGGTCACCGTCTACCGCGCCCGCCAGGGCAACGAAGTGACGGCGGTGGCCTACTCCTGGAGCACCGAAGCCGGCTACGGCGGCCCGATCTCGCTGATCGTCGGCGTCTCCCGCGAAGGACGCATCATCGGCGTGCGCGTGCTCTCGCACAGCGAAACTCCGGGGCTCGGCGACAAGATCGACATCCGCAAGTCGGACTGGGTGCGCAGCTTCGACGGCCGCACGTTCGATCCGGGCGCAACGCAGCACTGGGCGGTGCGCAAGGACGGAGGTGATTTCGACCAGTTCGCCGGCGCAACGATCACCCCCCGCGCCGTCGTCGGGGCGGTGCGCGAATCCCTCCAGTTCTTCGCCGAACACCGCGCCCGCCTGCTCGCCCCAGCCGCTCCGGCAGCGCAGGCCGAGCGCACGCCCGCAGAGCAATCGCAGCAGGGGAAACAGCCATGAGTCAACTGCGCCGGATCACCCGCGAAGGGGTCTGGGACAACAACATCGTCCTCGTCCAGTTGCTGGGGATGTGCCCGACCCTGGCCGTTACCGGCAGCGCCACCAACGGCCTCGGCATGGGCCTGGCCACCACCGCGGTGCTGGTCAGCTCGGGCGTGGCGGTGTCGCTGTTCCGCCGCATGATCGGCAAGGAAGTACGGATTCCGATCTACGTGCTGCTGATCTCGTCGATCGTCACCCTCGTCGACATGAGCATGAACGCCTGGGTGCACGAACTGCACAAGGTACTGGGCCTGTTCATTCCGCTGATCGTGGTGAACTGCGCGATCATCGGCCGCGCCGAAGCCTTCGCCTCCAAGCAGTCGCCGCTGATGGCCGCCGTCGACGGGCTGGCGATGGGCGTCGGCTTCACCCTGGCGCTGACCCTGCTGGGCGGCACCCGCGAGGTGATCGGCCAGGGCACCCTGTTCGCCGATGCCTCGATGCTGCTCGGCGAGAACTTTGCCTTTCTCGAGCTTCAGCTCGTCGAAGGCTATCGGGGGCTGTTGCTGATGATCCTCCCCCCCGGCGGCTTCATTGCACTCGGCTTCCTGGTGGCTGCGCGCCAGCGCATGACCCTGCGCGCCCGCCTGCGCACCCGGCTCGCCGCCTCGACCGCGGCCGCTGCGTCCTGAGCGTCCACCATCAGAAGGAGCGACCCATGAAGATCAGTGTCAGCTACGCCCATCCTGAACGTCCGGCCTGGCTGCGCCTGGAAGTGGCCGAAGGGTGCACGATCGCGGAGGCAATCGAGCGCTCCGGCATCCTCGGGCGCTACGAGTGCATCGACCTCGCACGCAACAAGGTCGGCGTGTTCGGCAAGATCCACCCCCTCGATGCCGTACTAAAGGAAGGCGACCGCGTCGAGATCTACATGCCCATCATCGTCGACCCCAAAACCGTGCCCACGCGCAAGAAAGGCGCAGCCAAGGCTGCGCCTTCTTCCGGAGAGAGCTGAGGCAGCGGGCTGCCGCCGCCAGGCTTCAGCGCGCCGCCACCGGCGCCGGTGAAGCCGGCGACGAAGCGGACGGGGCGGCCTCGCTTTTTCTCGCTGCGGTGACGCGCAGCGCATCGGCTTCGGCAATGTCGATTTCGCGCAGGATCGCGCGGATGTCCCGCATCTGCTGTTCGAGCAGCGCCCGGCGCTCGGCGAGCAGTCCCATGAAGTGGGCCGTGTGGGCGTCCTCGCCAGGGCCGTTGTCATAGAGTTCGAACAGCTGGCGGGTTTCGTTGAGCGAGAACCCGAGGCGTTTCCCGCGCAGGATCAGGCTCAGCCGGGCGCGGTCGCGGCGGCTGTAGATGCGGCGGCTGCCGCGCCGCGCCGGCGTGATCAGGCCCTGGTCTTCGTAATACCGGATCGCCCGCGTGGTGATGTTGAATTCATCGGCAAGGTCTGAAATCGTGTAGGTCGTGGCTCGCGCCGACTCCCTCGGGCGGACCACGCCCTGGGTCGTGCTGGTCATCATCGTTCTCTCCGCACTGGCCGTGACGGCCGATATTGTGCGCCGCCGCGATATTCGACGGCGTCGCACCCTCCGCCCCTTCATGCCGGCAAGGACACGACGGAAGGCGGACGGACGGCACACGACCGTCACACAGACAGAATGATATTGACGCTGACGTAAACGTCAACAAAAACCGTATCGACCCAGTCCAATCCGGGCCGCCGCACCCCTGCTCCCAAATATCCGGATTGGAAACAGCGGCGCCAGCTCGCGGTAAACGACTTCGCCCGCCGGAAAAACCGGCGGGCGAAGTGAAAACCCCAACGTGCCCGGCGGCACGGGCAGAGGCTCAGACGCGCTCGATGATCAGCGCGATGCCCTGGCCGACGCCGATGCACATCGTGCACAAGCCGTAGCGGCCGCCGCTGGCTTCGATCTGGCGCATCGCGGTGAGGACGAGGCGGGCGCCCGAAGCGCCGAGCGGATGGCCGAGCGCGATCGCGCCACCGTTCGGGTTGACCTGCGCGGCGTCGTCCGGCAATCCGAGGTCGCGCATCACCCCCAGCCCTTGCGCGGCAAACGCTTCATTGAGCTCGATCACGTCCATCGCCGCGAGCGACAGCCCGGTGCGCTCGAGCACCTTGCGGGTCGCCGGCGCCGGCCCCATGCCCATGATCCGCGGCTCGAGGCCGGCGGTCGCCATCGCCACCACGCGCGCGCGCGGCTGGAGGCCGTGACGCTTGGCCGCGGCCTCGTTGGCCAGCAGCAGGGCCACCGAGCCGTCATTGACGCCGGAGGCATTGCCGGCGGTCACCGTACCGTCGGGGCGGACAACCCCCTTCAGCCGGCCCAGCGCCTCGAGTGTGGTCTCGCGCGGGTGTTCGTCGGCGCTCACGCGCAGCGGCTCGCCCTTGCGTTGCGCAATCTCGACCGTCAGCAGCTCGCCGTCGAAGAAGCCGCGCGCGCGTGCGGCCGCATAGCGGGCCTGGCTGCGCAGCGCGAATGCGTCCTGGTCGGCACGCGCGATACCGTACTGCTGGGCGACATTCTCGGCGGTTTCGGGCATCGAGTCGATGCCGTACTGCGCCTTCATCCGCGGATTGACGAAGCGCCAGCCGATGGTGGTGTCCTCGATCCTGGCACTACGCGAGAACGCGGTGTCGGCCTTTGCGATGACGAACGGCGCCCGGCTCATGCTTTCCACCCCGCCGGCGATCATCAGATCGGCCTCTCCGGCGCGGATCGCGCGCGCGGCGGTCCCCACCGCGTCCATCCCCGAGCCGCACAGCCGGTTCAGCGTCGCACCGGGAACCGAAGTCGGCAGCCCGGCGAGCAGCGCCGCCATGCGCGCAACGTTGCGATTGTCTTCGCCGGCCTGGTTGGCGCAGCCATAGTAGACGTCATCGATCGCCGCCGGGTCGAGCCCCGCGTTGCGTTCGAGCAGGGCCCGGATCGGCAGCGCGGCGAGATCGTCGGTGCGCACCGACGACAGCGCGCCGGCATAGCGGCCAATCGGCGTGCGGATGCCGTCGCAGATGAAAACTTCGGTCATTCAATCGTCCTCCTGAGTACTTCGCTTGGGTAAGAGTCGGGCCCCATCCCGGCCGCGCGTCACACCACCGCAGCCGGGGAGCGGTGAACCGTCCCGGGCGCCTCCTGGGCGAGGCCGGTGACGCCGTGCAGGAAGATGCGCGTCACCAGTGGCCCCATTTCGGCCGAAGACAGCTCGCCTTCGGCGCGCAGCCAGCTGAAGGTCCAGTTGATCATGCCGAACAGCACCATGGTCACGGCCTTGTCCAGGCGCTGGCCGCGCAACCCGGGCTCGATCCCCTCGATGGTATCGGCAAATGCGCCGACGATGCGCCTTTCCTTGTCGATAATCTGCTCGCGCTGCACGGCGTGGAGGAACTTCACGTCCTGCACCAGCACAACATGGAAGCTGCGCCCGCTGACATAAACGTCGAGGAAGCGGCAGATCATGCGTTCGAGCTGGAGGCGGGGCGCGTCGGTTCCGGCGAGCACGTCCTCGACGAGCTTCAGCAGGCGGTCCACATGGAAATCGGCGATGTCGAACAGGATGTGTTCCTTGTCGCGATAATAGTGGTAGAGCAAGGGCTTCGAAACGCCGCAGGTGCGCGCGATCTCGGCCATCGACGTGTTGTGGAAACCTTTTGCGGCGATCAGATCGGCCGCGGCCTCCTGGATCGCCCCGCGCTGCAGTTCGAAGGTGGCGGCTTTGCCTCTGGCCATTGTTCGGGTTCGACTCCTGAAAGCTGCGGCCCGCTGGCGGGCTGCGATCGGTTGAAGACGGCGCCGCGGCGCACGCGACGCCGGGCGTGCACGTTCAGCGCTCGTCGAAGCTGATGACGACTTTTTCGGTGAGCGGGTGGGCCTGGCAGGTAAGAACATAGCCGTCATCGACGTCGGGCTGTTCGAGGGTGAAGTTCTTGTCCATGCGCACCTTGCCTTCGAGCACCTTGGCCCGGCAGGTGCAGCACACCCCACCCTTGCACGAGTACGGCAGATCCATCCCGGCGCGCAGCGCGACATCCAGGATCGACGGATCTTCGGCGCGGAACTCTACATTGCGGCGCAGGCCGTCGGCAATCACGGTGATCGTGGCCTTGGGCGCATCGCCCGGTTCGACGTGGTGCGCCGGCGCCGACTCGGGCACGCCGAAGCGCTCGAAGTGGATGCGCTCGGCGGCGACGCCGCTGGCGAGCAGACCGTCGCGGACCTCGTCGATCATGCCGCCGGGGCCGCAGATGAAGGCGGCATCGATGGTATCGGCCGGCAGCAAGATGTCGGCAAAGGCCGCGACCCGGGCACGGTCGAGGCGGCCGTTGAACAGCGGCACGTCCTGATCCTGGCGCGAAAACACGTGATACAGGGTGAAGCGGGTGAGGTAGCGGTCCTTGAGGTCTTCCAGCGCCTCGGAAAAGATCACGCTGCGCTGGCTGCGGTTGCCGTAGATCAGGGTGAAGCGGCTGTTCGGCTCGGTTTTCAGCGTGGTCTTGATCATCGAGATGATCGGCGTGATCCCGGCGCCGGCGGCGAAGGCGACATAGTGTTTTTCGCTGCCCGGATCGAGCTCGGTGTAGAAGCGCCCCTTGGGCGTCATCACTTCGAGCACGTCGCCGGCCTTCAGGCTGGCGTTGGCCCAGTTCGAAAAGCGCCCGCCGGCGACCTTCTTGATCGCCACCCGCAGCTCGCCTTCGTCGACCGCGCTGCAGATCGAGTAGGAACGGCGCAGCGACTCGCCATTGACGCTGGCCTTGACCGTCAGGTGCTGGCCTTGGGTGAAGCGGTAGTCCTCGGCCAACTCGGCCGGGACCTCGAAGCACAGGCTGACCGCGTCCGGGGTCTCGCGTCGCACTTCGGCCACCTTCAGCGGATGGAATTTGGGGGTCATGCTTGGTCTCCGTTGTCCGTCTGCCCTGTCGGCGGATCAGATCGGCTTGAAATATTCGAAAGGTTCGAGACAGGCCTTGCAGCGCCAGGTCGACTTGCACGCGGTGGAGCCGAACTCCGACAGGCGCTCGGTGTCGTCCGAACCGCAGCGCGGGCAGGCAAGGCGGCGCTTGACGAAGCGGATCGGCTGCGCCGCGCCCGCGGCGGCCTTGCCGCTGGGCGGGACGATGCCGTAGGCGCGCAGCTTCTCGCGCGCGGCCTCGCCGATCCAGTCGCTGGTCCACGCCGGATCGAGCCGGGTCTGGAGGCGGACTTCACCCGCGCCGGCGTTCTCCAGCGCCGCACGGATGGTGTCGCCGATCACTTCGGTCGCCGGACAGCCGGAGTAGGTCGGCGTCACCACCACGGTGACGCCCCCGGGGCGGCAGTGCAGCTCGCGCACGATGCCAAGCTCCACTACCGACACCACCGGCACTTCGGGGTCGGGCACGGCCTCGAGCGCCGCCCAGGCCTGGGCTTCGGTCAGCATGTCCGCACGCCTGCGATATCGGTTATTAGCATCGCCCGCTCACCACTGTGCGCCCGGGTAGGTGCGCTGCATGTGCTGCAGCGTGGCCAGCAGGTGCCCCATGTGTTCGGAATGGCGGCCGAGCCGGCCCTGGCTGCGGAACGGGGTGTTCGCCGGCACCGTCAGCGTGGCCTCCTCCAGCACCGGCAGCACGCTCGCCTGCCAGGCGGCTTCGAGCTCGCTCCAGGCCGGGCCGATGCCGGCCGCAGCGACGGCCGCGTCGGCCGCGTCGGCCGAGAACAGTTCGGCCATGTACGGCCACAGGTAGTCGAGTGCGGCCTGGGTGCGGAGCTGCGATTCGGCAGTGCCGTCGCCGAGGCGGATCACCCACTCGGCCGAGTGATTGAGGTGGTAGCGCGCCTCCTTCAGGCTCTTCGCCGCGATCGCCGCCAGTTCGGTGTCGGTCGAGCGCGCG
Organism: Thauera chlorobenzoica; assembly: GCF_001922305.1. Classification (NCBI taxonomy): domain Bacteria; kingdom Pseudomonadati; phylum Pseudomonadota; class Betaproteobacteria; order Rhodocyclales; family Zoogloeaceae; genus Thauera; species Thauera chlorobenzoica. The sequence continues at coordinate 2,269,121 of NZ_CP018839.1, read as the reverse complement.
AGACGCTCCCACAGCAGCACCTGGAAGGCGCTGAAGAGGAAGTTGCGCACCGTGGTGCGGCCGAAATCGTGGTTCGGCAGCTCGGTCAGGGTGAGGTTGCGGTAGTCACGCTCGACGCGCAGGAAGGCGAGCTGGTCCTCGTCGCGGCCCTTGCCTTCGAGCTTGCCGGCGTGGGTCAGGAGCAGGCGGGCCTGGCCGATGAGATCGAGCGCCATGTTGGCGAGGGCGAGATCTTCCTCGATCACCGGCGCGCGGCCGCACCATTCGGACAGGCGCTGACCGAGGATCAGTGCGTTGTCGCCGAGGCGCAGCACGTATTCGAGATGTTGTTGGCTCATGGGGGAAATCCTTGTCTCTGCGAAGTCGGGGCAAAAGGTACCTGGCCGGGAACGGGGCGCCGCTTCCCGGCGGCCCTGCTCACATGTGGTTGACTTCGTCGGGCAGCTTGTAGAAGGTCGGGTGGCGGTAGATCTTGTCCTCGGCCGGGTCGAACAGCTCGGGCTTGGCGTCGGGGTCGGAGGCGACGATGTCGGACGCCTTCACCACCCAGATCGACACCCCTTCGAGGCGCCGGGTATACACATCGCGCGCCACCTGCAGCGCCATTCTCGCGTCCGGCGCATGCACGCTGCCGCAATGCTTGTGATCGAGTCCGTTACGGCTGCGGATGAAGACTTCCCACAGCGGCCATTCCTTGCGTTCCATGTCGGTACTCCTCTACGGGCGGCCTGCCTGCCGCCTCGGGTGGTCGGGATCGGTGAAGACAGTGCCGCTCAGGCGGCCCGTTGCTCGCGTGCTGCCTGTTTCTCGGCGTAGGCGAGGGCGGCCTCGCGCACCCAGGCACCCTCCTCCCAGGCGCGCTTGCGCTCGGCCAGGCGGTCGACGTTGCACTGGCCGTGGCCGCCGACCACGTTCCAGAATTCGTCCCAGTCGATGGTGCCGAAGTCGTGGTGACCGCGCTCGGCGTTCCACTTCAGCGCAGGATCGGGCAGGGTGACGCCGAGCACTTCGGCCTGCTTCACCGTGGCGTCGACGAACTTCTGCCGCAGGTCGTCGTTGGAGATGCGCTTGATGCCCCAGCGCGCGGTCTCGGTGTGCACGCTGTCGTGATCGTGCGGGCCGAACATCATGATCGACGGCCACCACCAGCGATTGACCGCGTCCTGCACCATCTCGCGTTGCTCGGCGGTGCCTTTCATCATCGTCAGCAGCAGATCGAAGCCCTGGCGCTGGTGGAAAGATTCTTCCTTGCACACCCGGATCATGGCGCGCGCATAAGGGCCGTAGCTGCACTTGCACAGCGGGATCTGGTTCATGATCGCGGCGCCGTCGACCAGCCAGCCGACCACGCCGATGTCGGCCCAGGTCAGCGTTGGGTAGTTGAAGATCGAGCTGTACTTGGCCTTGCCCGAGAGCAAGGCTTCATAGAGCTCGTCACGCGACACCCCGAGCGTTTCGGCGGCGGCGTACAGGTACAGGCCGTGGCCGCCCTCGTCCTGCACCTTGGCGAGCAGGATCGCCTTGCGCTTGAGGCTGGGGGCGCGGGTGATCCAGTTGCCTTCGGGGAGCATGCCGACGATCTCGGAGTGGGCGTGCTGGCTGATCTGCCGGACCAGCGTCCGGCGGTAGGCCTCCGGCATCCAGTCCTTGGGCTCGATGAAGCCGCCGGCATCGATCCTGGCGTTGAACTGGGCGACGTACTCGGGATTTTCGGCAGCGCGCGGGCGCTGGGGCGCATCGCTGTCGGGAATGCTGAGGGACTGGGTATACATGCTTCGCTCCTCGTTGGGGGGTGCGCGGTGCAGGCCTTCGGCCGGCCGCGCTGTCGGTATCAGTATCGGTTTCGTGGAGTCAGCTTCTGGGACGACGGTCGATGACGCGCCGGGCCTTGCCGATGGTGACCCGCTCGATGCTGAACGGCTCGCCGACGGCGACCTTGCACGACACCCCGATCAGGCTCTTGATCAGGTGGGTGAGCTCCTTGGCAAGCGCTTCCTTGTGCTCGGGGTGGCGTCCGACCTGGGCTTCCGGGTTCACTTCGACCCGGACCGTGAGGGTGTCCATGTGGCCGTTCTTGTCCACCTCGAGCAGGTAGTGCGGCGCCAGCTTGGGCATCTTGCAGATCAGCTCCTCGATCTGGGTCGGGAACACGTTGACCCCGCGGATGATCAGCATGTCGTCGCTGCGCCCGGTGATCTTGGCCATCCGCCGCATGCTGCGCGCAGTAGGCGGCAGCAGGCGGGTGAGGTCCCGGGTGCGGTAGCGGATCACCGGCATCGCTTCCTTGGAGAGCGACGTGAACACCAGCTCGCCCTCGGCACCGTCGGGCAGCACCTCGCCGGTCATCGGGTCGATGATCTCGGGATAGAAGTGGTCCTCCCAGATGGTCGGGCCGTCCTTCGTTTCGACGCACTCGTTGGCCACCCCCGGCCCCATCACTTCGGACAGGCCGTAGATGTCGACCGCATCCATCCCCGAGCGCGCCTCCATCGCCTCGCGCATCGCCGGCGTCCACGGCTCGGCGCCGAAGATGCCGATCTTGAGCGAAGTGCTCTTCGGATCGATGCCCTGCGCCTCCATCTCGTCGAGAATGGTCAGCATGTAGGACGGCGTCACCATGATGATCTTCGGCTTGAAGTCCTGGATCACCTGGATCTGCTTCTCGGTCTGCCCGCCCGACATCGGCACCACGGTGCAGCCGAGCTTCTCCGCGCCGTAGTGCGCCCCCAGGCCGCCGGTAAACAGCCCGTAGCCGTAGGACACGTGCACCATGTCGCCGGGGCGTCCGCCCGAGGCGCGGATCGAGCGCGCCACCACCGTGGCCCAGGTATCGATGTCCTTCAGCGTGTACCCGACCACCGTCGGCTTGCCGGTGGTGCCGGACGAAGCATGGATGCGGGCGACCCGCTCGAGCGGCACCGCGAACATCCCGAACGGGTAGTTGTCGCGCAGGTCGTGCTTGGTGGTGAACGGGAACTTCGCCAGGTCCTCGAGCGTGCGCAGGTCGTCCGGATGCACGCCCTTGGCATCGAAGGCCTGGCGATAGTGCGGCACGTTGTCGTACGCGTGGCGCACGCTCCATTGCAGCCGTTCGAGCTGCAAGGCGCGCAGCTCGTCGGCGCTGGCCGTCTCGATCGGCTCGAGCTGCGCGGGCGCGTAGCGGTTGATCGGCATGGTCTCCTCCTTGGTGTGCTTGATCAATCGATATTCGATAGGTGCGTGCCGCCCTCGCCCGCCACGATCACCGGCCGCCCCTTCTTCCGGTACGACTTGCCGCGCAACAGCGCGACCAGCTCACCGGCCTGGTTGGTGACGCGGATGTCGTACAACCCGGTGCGCCCGGAAGCCTGCACTTCGTGCGCTTCCGCGGTGAGCACGTCGCCCAGCCGCCCCGGGCGCAGGAAATCCAGACTGATGCCCGAAGCCACGGTCTGCTCGTTGCAGGCGTTGCAGGCATAGGCGAAGGCGGAATCGGCCACCGCGGTGATGAAGGCGCCGTGACACGCGCCCAGGCCGTTGAGCATGCGCTCCTCGACCGTCATGGTGAGGCGCGCATAGCCCGGGCCGATCGCCGCGATTTCAATTCCCAGTCCGCGCGAAGCGTGGTCGCGCGCATACATCGACCGGCCGACCTGTTCGGCCACGGCCTGGGCATCCTGTGCCTGCGGTGTCGGGCTCGTCTTGTTCATCCCATCCTCTTCATTGCAATGCGGGTACGCAACCCGCCGAATGTGCACATCCGCCGACCATCGGCTTCCATGTTCCCGTCGGCCAGGAGCCGCGGAAGCGGCCGTTCAGCGGCCCTTGAACTGCGGCGCACGCTTGTCCATGAATGCGGCCACCCCCTCGCGGTAGTCTTCCGAACGCCCGCAGGCCGACATCAGGTCGCGCTCGACGTCGAGCTGGGCTTCGAGGCCGCGCAGCGAGCTCTCCCAGATCGCCTTCTTCGTCTGCGCGTAGCCGAAGGTCGGCCCCTGCGCGAGCTGGCGCGCAACCGCGCCCACCGTGCTCATCAACGCGGCATCGTCCACCGTCTTCCAGATCAGCCCCCACTGCTCGGCCTGCTCCGCGCTCAGGCGTTCGCCGAGCAGGGCCAGGCCCAGGGCGCGCGCCGGCCCCAGCAGGCGCGGCAGGATCCAGGTGCCGCCGGTGTCGGGAATCAGCCCGAGCTTGCTGAACGCCTGGATGAAGCTCGCCGAGCGCGCGGCGAACACCAGGTCGCAGGCCAGCGCGATGTTCGCCCCCGCCCCTGCGGCGACGCCGTTGACGGCGGCGATCACCGGCAGCTCGAGCGCGCGCAGCGCCAGCACCAGCGGCTTGTAGTTCTTTTCCACCGACGCCCCCAGGTCGACCGCCTCGCCGCCGGGCGCGACGTTGCGGTCGGACAGGTCCTGGCCGGCGCAGAAGCCGCGCCCGGCGCCGGTGAGCACGAGCACGCGGACGCTGCCGTCGGCCCGCCCTGCACGCACCCGCGCCAGCGCTTGGCGCAGCTCGTCGTGCATGCGGTCGTTGAAGCTGTTGAGCCGCTCCGGACGGTTCAGCGTCAGGGTCGCGACCCCGTCCTCGACTTCGAAAAGAATCGTCTCCATCGCCTCGTTCATGTTCCCTGTCTCTCCATGCAGCGGGGCCGGGATGCAATGATGCCCACAGCGCCTCGTTTATAAATTTGACCGATCGGTCAATCAATAGTAGTCTTGAGCTACATCAAAAGACAAGCACTTTTTTCCCCCGAGACCTTGCCGGCACAAAATTTTTGTGCAGCCCACACTATTTCACCGTGCGTGCCGGCCTGACCACCCCAAGGAGACGACCATGAGCCACCCTCTTTTCGAAGCCCACAAGCCGACCCTCGACGCTGCCCTCTCCGCCCTGCACACGCGCGGCTACTGGAGCCCCTACGCCGAAACGCCCAGCCCGCGGAGCTACGGCGAGGACGCCGCCGAAGCCGGCAAGCGCGCCTTCGAAAGCCACCTCGGCCGCGACTTCGTCCTCGACCAGCCGGGTCAGGCCGGCTGGGCCGCGACCGAGCGCTCACCCTACGGCATCGCCCTCGACGTACGCTACCCGGTCTGCGCGCCCGATGCCCTGGTACGTGCCGCCGAAGCGGCGATGCCCGGCTGGCGGCAGATCGGTGCCGAAGGGCGGGTCGGAATCTGCCTGGAAATCCTCCAGCGCCTGAACCGGCGCAGCTTCGAGCTCGCCCACGCGGTGATGATGACCACTGGCCAGGGCTGGATGATGGCCTTCCAGGCCGGCGGCGCGCACGCCCAGGACCGCGGCCTCGAAGCGGTCGCCACCGCGTGGGACGAGATGAGCCGCATCCCCGCCGAGGCGGTGTGGGAAAAGCCCCAGGGCAAGAACCCGCCGCTGCGCCTGCGCAAGCACTTCGAGATCGTCGGTCGCGGCGTCGCACTGGTGATCGGCTGCGGCACCTTCCCCACCTGGAACACCTATCCGGGCCTCTTCGCCGCGCTCGCCACCGGCAACCCGGTGATCGTCAAGCCTCATGAAAACGCCATCCTGCCGGCGGCGATCAGCGTCGCCATTGCCCGCGAAGTGCTCGCCGAACAGGGCCTGGACCCCAACCTGGTGACGCTCGCGGTGGTCGACGACCCCGCCGCCACCCGCCACCTTGCCACCCACCCGGCGGTGAAGTCGATCGACTTCACCGGCAGCACCGCGTTCGGCAACTGGCTGCTCGACCATGCCCGCCAGGCTCAGGTGTATGCCGAACTGGCCGGCGTCAACAACGTCGTCATCGAGTCCACCGACAACTACAAGGGCATGCTGAAGAATCTCGCATTCACCCTGTCGCTGTACGCCGGCCAGATGTGTACGACGACCCAGGCGATCATCGTCCCCGCCGGCGGCATCGACACCGACCAGGGCCACAAGCGCTTCGACGAAGTCGCCGCCGACCTCGGCGCCGCGGTTGCCCGCTTCCTCTCCGACGAGACCGTCGCCACCGCGGTACTGGGCGCGATCCAGTCGCCCGCCACCCTCGCCCGCATCGACCAAGCCCACGGCTTCGGCCAGGTGGTGCTGGCCTCGAAGGCGCTCGTCCATGCCGAGTTCCCCCAGGCGCAAGTGCGCACGCCGGTGATCGTCGCCTGCGACGCCGCCGACGAGGCCGCCTATATGGAGGAACGCTTCGGCCCGATCAGCTTCGTCGTGCGCGCGGCCGACGCCGACGCCGCGCTGCAGCTGTCCGAGCGCATCGTGCGCGAGCGCGGCGCGCTGACGGTGGGGCTGTACTCCACCCGCAGCGCGGTGATCGAGGCCATGACCGAAGCGACGCTGCGCGCCGGCGTGGCGCTGTCGCTGAACCTCGCCGGCGGGGTGTTCGTGAACCAGTCCGCGGCGTTCTCCGACTATCATGGTGTCGGCATGAACCCGGCCGCCAATGCGAGCTACGCCGACGCCGCCTTCGTTGCCAACCGGTTCCGCGTCGTGCAACGCCGTTACCATGTCGACTGAACCCGCCTGAAAACGCCCCCGGAGGAAAACGACCCATGCCCTGCTACGAAATCGACGGCGTCCGTCCCGTCATCCACCCCACCGCCTTCGTTCATCCGGATGCGGTGCTGATCGGCGACGTCTTCGTCGGGCCGGGCTGTTACGTCGCCCCGCAAGCCTCGCTGCGCGGTGACTTCGGCCGCATCGTGCTCGAAGAAGGAAGCAACGTGCAGGACGCCTGCGTCCTGCACGGCTTTCCCGAAATCGATACCGTGGTCGAGCAGAACGGCCACATCGGCCACGCCGCGGTGCTCCACGCCTGCCGCGTCGGGCGCAACGCCCTGATCGGCATGAATGCGGTGGTGATGGACTACGCCGAAATCGGCGAAGGCAGCATCGTCGCCGCCTGCGCCTTCGTGAAGGCCGAGATGAAAGTGCCGCCCGGCATGCTGGTGGCGGGCGTACCGGCCAAGGTGCTGCGTCCGCTGACCGATCAGGAGCGCGCGTGGAAGATCGTCGGCACCGAGTGCTACCACGCGCTCGCCGCGCGCAGCCTCGCCACCCTGAAGCCGTGCGAGCCGCTGCGCGAAGCCGACCCCGAACGCCGCCGCTTCGAGATGCCCGACATCGTGCCGCTCAGCGAAGCACGCCGGCGCGCCGGCTGAATCCGTTGCACAGGGGCGCTGCGGCGCCCTTTCCTGTTCACGCCTCCGGGCCGGTGCGGGCCGCCCCCGCGCCGGACGCGGTCCGCGCGAAAGGATAGGGCCACTCGTCGCGGTCCTCCGAGAACAGCTGCGCCACCAGCCCGCGCAGCCAGCGGTTGCGCGCATCGTGATGGTAGCTGCGGTGCCAGTGCTGGTAGAGCTCGATGCACGGGATCGGCAGCGGCGGCTCGACCATGCGGATGTTGGCACCGATCGACGAAAAGTAATGGCCGATCGCGTGCGGCACGGTCACGATCAGGTCCGATTTGCCGACGATCACCGGCAGGCTCATGAAGTGCGGCGTGCGCAGCACGATCCGGCGCTCGATGCGCTGGCGCTCGAGGAATTTTTCGAACACTTCCTGGCTGCGGCCTTCGGCACGCACCACGGCATGGCCGAGTTCGAGAAACTGCTGCAGGGTGATGCGCTCGTCACGCAGCGGGTGATCGGCCCGCAGCAGGCAGACGAAACGATGGTCGAGCAGCTTCTGGCGGTAAAAACCGGCAGCGTCGAGATCGGGAAAGTAGCCGATCGCCAGATCGATCTCGCCCGCCGCCATCGCCCGCGACAGCTCGCTCGGCGTCACCGCGACCGAACGCAGCGTCGCCTGCGGCGCCAGATGGCGCAGGCTGTCGAGGATGCGGGGCAGGAACACCATCTCGCCCACGTCCGACATCGCGAAGGTGAACTCGCCCACCACCTGCTGCGCATCGAAGCGGTCGCCGGCGAGGATCTCGGTGTCGACCTTGGCCAGCACTTCGCGCGAGCGTGCCGCGAGCGCCTGGGCGCGCGCGGTCGGCGTCATGCCGATAGCGGTCTTGATGAACAGCGGCTCGCCGAAGATCCGCCGCAGGCGCCCGAGCGCCGTGCTCACCGTGGGCTGGCTGACGCCGAGGGCCAGCGCCGCAGCACTGACGCTGCCGGCGTCATGGACGGCGAGCAGCACGCGCAGCAGGTTCAGATCGAAGTCACGCACGGCAGACGGTTATCAAGAATCGAGATAAGGGTAATCGGATGATTGCTATTGTGCCCCAGCCCTCCACGTTTTTTAATGGCCAAAATAAAAAAACGAATAACAGCCCAATCCCGGGCCATTACGGAGGAGAAGCCGACATGCATTTTTATCCCCCTTGTACTCCCCGCTGTTCGCAGCCGAGCCGGAGCGCCCGATGAACGCCGCCGAACTGTTGTGCGCCGGCCGCGCCGATGCGATCGCGCTGATTGAAGGCGACACCCGGCTCGATTACGCCGCACTGCGTGCGCTGTGTATCCGCAACGCCGCCGCATGGATCGACGCGGGGATCGTTCCCGGCCAGCGCTGCGTCGTTTCGCTGGCCGACGGCATCGACTGGGCAGGCGCCTTTCTCGGTCTGATCTGGGCCGGTGCGCAGCCGATCTCGGTCAATCCCCGCACCCGCGACGCACAGCTGCGCGAACTGGTGGACGACGCCGGCGCGGTCGCACTGCTGCTCGATGACGCGCGTGCCGCCAGCCTGGGCGATGCGCGCGCGATCGGGCTGACGGCATGGCGTCAGCGCACGGCGGCCGCGACGCACACCCCCACCGCCATCGACATGGACGAGGATGCACCTGCATTCCTGCTCTACTCCTCGGGCACCACCGGCAAGCCGAAGGGCGTGATCCATGCGCAGCGTGCGGTCAAACACGCCCACGTGTTCGCCCGCGACATCCTCGGCGCCCGCGCCGAAGACCGCTTCTATTCGAGCTCCAAGCTGTTCTTCGCCTACCCGCTGGCGAATTCCTTTTTCGCCGGCCTGCGCCTGGGAGCGACGGTGATCCTCGATCCGGCCTGGCCCGACCCGCAGCAGGTCGCGGCCACGGTGGAGAAGCACCGCCCGAGCATCTTCTTCAGCGTGCCGACGCTGTACCGCCGCCTGCTCGATGCCGGCACCGCCTTTCCCGCGCTGCGCGCCGCGGTATCCGCAGGCGAAGCCTGTCCGCCGGCGCTCGCCGAGGAATGGGCCGCGCATACCGGCGTCGAGCTGGTCAACGGCTACGGCACCACCGAGACCCTGTCGCTGATGCTCTACCGCACCCAGGCGATGCCGGCGCTGTGCGCGAGCCCGCTGACCGACGTGGTCGAGGAAGACATCCCGGGCAACGAGGGCAGCCGCCTGCGCCTGTGGTTCTCCCACCCGGCGATCGCGCTCGGCTATTCGCGTGAAGTGACCCACGATACGGCACGCTTCGGCAACGGTGCGTTCTCCCCCGGCGACGTCTTCCGCCCGGCGGAGCACAGCGAAGGGTGGCAGTTCGCCGGCCGTACCGATCAGCTGGTGAAGGTGTTCGGGCGCTGGGTGGACGTGCTCGCGGTGGAGAACGCGCTGCACGAGCGCCTGAAGTCGCAGGTCAACGAACTCTGCGTCGTGCCATCCCAGGCCGACGACGCGGACGTGATCCGCCTGCACCTGTTCGCCGTGCCCGGCAGCACGCCCGAAAAAGAGCTCCTGCGCACCGCCCGCGAGGCGATCGAGGCCTTGCCGCCTTACCAGCGTCCGGAGTCGGTGCATCTGGTGGAGGATTTTCCGCGCACCGACACCGGCAAGCTCAGGCGCGGCGAATTGGCCAAGAGCCTGCCGGGCTGACCTCGTGCCGACCCGGCGGAGGGGGGCCGGCAAACGGGGCAGCCGCGGGCAGGGCGCCCCGTTTACCGCGCGAGCGCGCGCTCGACGCTGGCGATCTTGTCTTCCATGCTCTGCTCGCGGTCGGTGCGGGTGCCGAGCCGGATCGTGCTGGTGATGCGCGGCGCGCCCATCTCATGCACCACTTCGTGGCAGCGCTTGACCGCCGCCATCACCGCATCCCACTCCCCCTCGATGTTGGTTCCGTAGGCGTGGAGCTGGGATTTCAGCCCGGCCTCGGCGATCACGCGCTCGCACGCGGCGACATAGCCGGACACGGACAGTCCCACCCCGAGGGGGACGACACACAGATCGACGATCACTTTCATTGGAGCGACTCCGGAAAAATGCAGTCTTGAATGCGCTGGCCGCGGGCACGGCCCTCCTCCCGCGGCATGCTACCTCAAGACCCTCCACCGGCGTAGGGCCGGACCGCCAGGGCGGGGCCATGCGGCCTCGGCCCGGTGCGCGGATCAAAGCCGGGTCAGCGCGACCTGGATCTGCGCCAGCAACCACTGCAGGGCGGGATTGGCTTCGTGCCGGGGGTGCCAGTACAGGCGCACTTCGAACTCGGGCAGCTTGAACGGCGCCTCGAGCATCACCACCTCGCTCTGCGCACAGAAGGTCGCCGCCACCCGCGACGGCAGCATCACCACCAGTTCCCCCTGGGCGATCAGCTGCGGGAGTGCGGTGAAGTACGGCAGATCGATCGCGATCTGGCGCACCACGCCCAGTTCGGCGAGCACATCCTCGGCCAGCCGGTGCCCGGAAAAGGTCGATGACACCGCCACATGGCGGGAGGCCAGGAAGTGCTCGACGCTCATCGCACCGATCCTTTGCGCATGACGGCGCCCGACCAGGCAGACATAGCGCTCGCGAAACAGCAGCGAGCTGCGGCCCCGCCCGCGCAGCGTGGGCAGATGACCGAGCGCCGCATCGATCTTGCCGGCGGCCAGGCCATTGATGATCTCATCGACCGGAACCTGCTGGATTTCGAGACGCAGCCCGGGAGCCAGCGGCCGCAGATGGATCTCCAGCGGCGGCAGGAAGGACATGCTGCCGATATCGGACATCGCCAGGCTGAAGCTGCGGGTCGTCGTCGCCGGATCGAAGCGGTGCGGCTCTTCGAGTGCGGCATCGACGCTCGCCAGCGCATCGACGAAACGCGGATACAGCCCATGGGCGCGGGGGGTCGGGCGCAACACCCGCTGCTCGCGCACGAACAAGGGGTCGGCGAGCGCCTCGCGCATGCGCCCCAGTGCGTAACTGACGGTCGGCTGCGACAGCGACAGGCGCTGCGCCGCCGCGGTCACGCTCTGGGTTTCATAAATGGCGACGAAACTCCGGACCAGATTGAGGTCGAAAGCATTCATTTATCTAATGCATCTATATGTAACATACACAGCATATATTGTTTCGATATTACTCCAAGAGTAGCCTTTGCCCCCTTGTGGCTTTCGCGCTCGACGTCGACCGGGTGAAACCGGTTCGCACGCCTCCGTGCCGATACTGCAACCTCGAGCACCACGACAAGTTAAACGATGAGGAGACACCACCGATGAAGAACTTCCGCACCACGCTGGCCCAAGCCGTCATGCTGCCCGCCCTGCTCATTCCGGCGCTGCCTTCTGCCGCTGCAGACAAGCCGGTGGAACTGCGTTTCGCCAACTGGCTGCCGCCCCAGCACGCGCTGGCACGCACCGGCTTCGAGCCCTGGGCCAAGTCGGTCGAGGAAGCTTCCGGCGGTTCGATCAAGGTGACGCTGTACCCGGCGCAGCAGCTGGGCAAGGCCGCCGATCACTACGACATGACCCGTGACGGCATCGCCGACATGGCCTGGGTCAGCCCGGGCTACCAGGCCGGCCGCTTCCCGATCTATGCCGCCAGCGAGCTGCCCTTCCTGTTCAGCACCCCGGGAGCCGGCTCGGCGGCGGTCGATGCCTGGTACCGCGCCTATGCCGACAAGGAAATGGGCGACGTCAAGTTCTGTTTCTCGCACATGCACGTCGGCACGCTGCACTCCAAGCAGCCGATCACCGACCCCGACCAGCTCAAGGGCATGAAAGTGCGCCCGGCCAACGGCACCGTCGCCCAGACGATGACCGCACTGGGCGCGACCAACGTCCAGGTGTCCGCCCCCGAAGCCCGGGACGCGCTCGACAAGGGCGTCGCCGATGCCATCACCTTCCCGTGGAATTCGCTGATCACCTTCAACGTCCACCGCGCCGCCAACCACCACACCGACATGCGCCTCTATGCCGCCAACTTCGTGTGGGTGATGAACAAGCGCTGGTACGACAACCTGTCCGGCGGCCAGCGCAAGGTCATCGACGACCACTGTAACAACGAATGGGCCGGCCGCGTCGGCACCGCCTGGGGCGACGAAGAAGACAGCGGGCGCGACAAGCTCGTCGCGATGGGCGACCAGAAGCTGGTGCCGCTCACCGATGCGCAGCTGGGCAAGTGGAAGCAGGCGGTTCAGCCCGTCTACGACGTGTGGGCGAAGAGCCTGCCCGGCGGCAATGGCGCAAGTGTTCTCGACGCCCTGAAGAAGGAAATCGCCAGCCGCAACGCCGGCCTGTAAGGCCGCATCGCCGGGCCTCCTGGTCCCGCGCCCCCGGCCCCGGCCCTTTCCCCGGGGCCACTCGCCACCCCGGTCCCCGGACCGGGGTTCGCCGCTTCGTGCGGCCCCAGCCACTTTCCGGAGCCTGCATCGGCATGAAGCAGATCCTTGCCCTCACCGAGACCCTGGCCGCCGTCTTCCTGCTGCTGATCGCGCTGCTGACGGCCACCAACGTCCTCGCGCGCGAATTGTTCGCCGCGACCATTCCCGACTGGTTCGACGGTTCGCGCCTGCTATTGGCCATCGCCATGTTCTGGGGGATCGCCCTCGCCACCCACCGCGGCAGCCACATCAGTGTCGACATCCTGTGGGAGCACCTCGGCGCGGTCGGCCGTCGCCGCCTCGAAATCGCCGTCACCGCTCTGTGCGTGGCCTTCTTCGCACCACTGGCATGGATGGTGTGGGTCAAGGTGGGCAGCACCGGCACCCAGGCCACCTCCGATCTGCGCCTGCCGCTGATCTGGTTCTATCCGGTCGCCGCGCTCGGCGCCACCGCGACCGCGCTGCTCGCATTGCACCGCTTCGCCGTGCTGTGGGCACGCCACTTGGAAACGATGAAAACGGAGAATCAACATGGATCGTGACCTGGTCGCCCTCGCCGGCTTCGTGGCGATGTTCGTCCTGATGGTGCTGCGCGTGCCGATCGGCGTCGCCATGGGCATCGTCGGCGTGCTCGGCTTCGGCCTGCTCACCGGGTCCTACCCGGCGCTGAACCTGTTCGCCAGCGTCCCGCTGTCGGTGCTGACCGACTACAACCTGTCGGTGATCCCGATGTTCATCCTGATGGGCGCCTTCGCCTCCCACTCGGGGCTCAGCCAGGAGCTGTTCACCGCGGGCCGGATCTGGTTCGGCCATCGCCGCGGCGGTCTCGCCTACGCTTCGATCGCCGCCTGCGGCGGCTTTGCCGCGATCAACGGCTCGTCGGTGGCGACCGCGGCGACGATGAGCCAGGTCGCACTGCCGGAGATGCGCCGCGCCGGCTATGCGCCGGGCTTTTCCGCCGGCCTGATCGCCGCGGGCGGCACCCTCGGGATCATGATTCCGCCTTCGGTGATCTTCGTCCTGTACGGCATCATGACCGACACCGACATCACCCACCTGTTCGCCGCCGGCGTCGTCCCCGGCCTGCTCGGGGTGCTGTTCTACTTCCTCCTCGTGCAGTACCTGGGCTGGCGCAATCCCGATCACCTGCCGGTCGGCGAGATGCACCCCTGGAGCGAGCGCCTGCGCTGCATGGGCGGCCTGTGGCCGGTGATCGTGCTGTTCTCGGTGGTGCTCGGCGGCATCTATGGCGGCTGGTTCACCGTGCAGGAGGGCGCCGGTGTGGGCGCCGCCGGCACCCTGGCGATCGGGATGGTGCGCGGCAAGCTGCGCTGGCCGCAGATCAAGCAGGCCCTGATCGATGCGCTGCGGATTTCCTCGGCGATCATGCTGATCGTGGTCGGCGCCTACCTGTTCGGCTATTTCCTGACCGTGACCCAGTTCACCCAGAAGGCGGTCGAAACCCTGGTGCACCTGCCGGTCGGCCCCTACGGCGTGCTCGCCCTGATCCTGGTCGGCTACTTCATCCTCGGCGCGGTGATGGACGAGCTGGCGATGATCCTGCTCACGGTGCCGATCGTGTTCCCGGCGATGATGCAGCTCGGCTTCGACCCGGTGTGGTTCGGCGTGATCACGGTAATGGCGGTCAGCTTCGGCATGATCACGCCACCAGTCGGGATCAACGTCTTCGTCATCAACTCGATCGCCGGAGACATCGCCCTGACCAAGATCTACCGCGGCGTCGCCGCCTTCCTCGCGGTGGACGTGGTGCGCCTGGTGCTGCTGTGCGCCTTCCCGATCCTGTCCCTGTGGCTGCCGGGAACCCTGAAGTAAGCTGATCGGCCCTCTGCCCGGCGGCGTCAGCGCGCGCCGTCGGGCGCGCGCGGCGCATCCCCTGCCCCGCCCTCGCCGAACAGCGCGATCAGCAGCTCCCGCAGCCAGCGGTGTCCGGGGTCGTGCTCGGCGCGCCAGTACCAGTACAGGCGGACATCGAAGGCCGCGGTCGCCAGCGGCGAATCGAGGGCGACAAGCTCGCCGCGCTCGACGAAAAGACGCGCCATGCGCGAAGGCACGAGCGCGGCCAGATCGGTGCGCGCGAGCACCCCGGGAAGCACCAGGAAATGCGGAATCACCAGCCGCACACGCGACTCCAGGCGCTGCTGCTGCAAGGCCCGGCGGGCTTCGGCGTGCGGGCGCACGAGGACGTAGTCGAGGGCGGCGGGGTCGAGCCCGGCGCCGGCTCCCGCAAGCGGGTGATCGCGGCGCAACACAATCACGTAGCGTTCGCGCAGCAGGCGGTGCTGGGAAACATCGGCCAGCGGCGGCAGGTAGCCAACCGCGAGGTCCAGCGCGCCGCTTTCGAGCCCTGGCAGGATCGCCTCCAGCGCCATCTGCTCGACTTCGATCCTCAGTCCCGGGGCACGCTGCTGCAGCACATCCATCAACGGCGGCAAGAAGACCAGCTCGCCAATATCGGTCATGTACAAGCGGAACGTACGCGAAGATGACGCCGGCTCGAAGTGATGGATCTGGTGGATCGCCGCATCGAGCGCATGGAGCGCCCCCGCCACCGTCCTCCCCAGCTGCTCGGCCATCGCCGTCGGCATCACCCCGCCCGGGGCACGCACGAACAGCGGATCCTTCAGTTCCAGGCGCAAGCGCCGCAAGGCATGACTGATCGCCGGCTGCGACAGCCCAAGCCGGGTCGCGGCACGGCTGACGCTGCGCTCGCGATACACGGCATCGAACACCTGGAGAAGGTTGAGATCCATGGCTCGATTATGCATCCGCTGCATATCCAAAATGAAGTTCATCTAATGGATAGATAAAAACAGCTGACCTATAGTAAGTCTAAATCAGCTCACCCATCCCTCTCCCACACGGAGCTCCGCCATGGAAGTGTCATTCAGCAAGGAACTCGAGCAACTCAGGCAGGGGGCGGGAAGCACCTTCCACGGCGAAGGCATCCTGGCAATCACCAAGGCCCTGCTCCAGTCCGGCGTCGCCTACGTCGGCGGCTACCAGGGCGCACCGGTGTCTCATCTGCTCGACGTGCTGGTGCAGGCCGAGGACCACCTCGCCGAGCTCGGCGTCCATGTCGAGGCCTGCTCCAACGAGGCTTCGGCGGCGGCGATGCTGGGCGCCTCGATCCACTACCCGCTGCGCGGCGCGGTGACCTGGAAGTCGGTGGTCGGCACCAACGTCGCCGCCGATGCGCTCTCCAACCTGGCCTCGCCCGGGGTGCGCGGCGGCGCGCTGATCATCATCGGCGACGACTACGGTGAAGGCGCCAGCGTGGTCCAGGAGCGCACCTACGCGTTCGCGATGAAATCCTCGCTGCTGCTGATCGATCCCCGTCCCGAACTCGAGGTGATGGTGCGCATGGTCGAGGAAGGCTTCGCCCTGTCCGAAGCGTCGAACACCGCAGCCTTCGTCCAGCTGCGCATCCGCGCCTGCCATGTGCGCGGCAGCTTCGTGTGCAAGGACAACATCGCCCCCGCGGTATCGCGCCGCGCCCTGATGAGCGACCCCGCAGCATTCGACTACGGCCGCCTGACCCACGCCCCCTCGATCTTCGAGCACGAAAAGATCAAGACCGCCGAACGCCTGCCGGCGGCCCGCCGCCACATCCTCGAGCGCGGCCTCAATGAACTCTTCGCCGGCACCCGCGAGGACGTCGGCATCATCGTGCAGGGCGGGCTGTACAACGCCCTGATCGGCGCTCTGCAGCAGTTCGGCCTCGCCGACGCGTTCGGCGCCTCTACCCTGCCGATCCTGAACCTGAACGTGACCTACCCGCTGGTCCCCGAGCAGATCGCCGGCTTCTGTCGCGGCAAGCAGGCGGTGCTGGTGGTCGAGGAGGGCCAGCCGGAGTTCATCGAGCAGGACGTCGCCCTCACCCTCCACCGCCACGGCCTCGCCACCGCGGTGCACGGCAAGGACGTGCTGCCGATGGCGGGCGAATATTCGGTGGAAGCGATCGCCCGCGGCCTCGCCCCGTTCCTCACCCGGCGCGCCCCCGACCTCGAGCTCGGCGCCGGCCTGCACTGGCTGGCCGAACTGGACGCGCGCCGCGGCGCAGTTGCCGCCGCCCTCGAAACCGGGCTCGGACGCCCCCTGCCGGCGCGCCCGCCGGGCTTTTGCACCGGCTGCCCGGAGCGCCCGGTGTTCGCCGCGGTGAAGCTCGCCCAGCAGCGCGTCGGCAAGGTGCATATCGCCGCCGACATCGGCTGCCATTCCTTCGCCACCTTCGAGCCGTTCAGCCTCGGCCACACCATCCTCGGCTTCGGCATGAGCCTGGCGAGCCGCGCCGGCGTGTCGCCGATGATCGAAGGACGCACCCTGGCGATCATGGGCGACGGCGGCTTCTGGCACAACGGCCTGCTCACCGGGGTGGAGTCGGCGCTGTACAACGGCGACGACGCGGTGCTGGTGATCCTCAAGAACGGCTACACCTCGGCCACCGGCACCCAGGAAATCATTTCCTCCCCCGACGAAGAGGTCAAGGCCGCCGCACCGAACAAGCAGCAAAGCCTGGTCGATCGCAACGTCACCATCGAGAAGACCCTGCGCGGCATCGGCGTGCGCTGGCTGCGCACGGTCGACAGCTATCGCGTCGATGCGATGCGCAAGACCCTGGAAGAAGCGTTCACCACGCCGTTCGCCGGCCTCAAGGTCATCATCGCCGAAGGCGAATGCCAGCTCGAGCGCCAGCGCCGCAGCAAGCCCTGGGTCGCCGGTCGGCTCAAGCGCGGCGAGCGCGTCGAGCGGGTCAAGTACGGCGTCGACGAGGACGTGTGCTCGGGCGACCATTCCTGCATCCGGCTGTCGGGCTGTCCGACCCTCACCCTCAAGGACAGCCCCGACCCGCTCAAGCCCGATCCGGTGGCGACGGTGATCGACGGCTGCGTCGGCTGCGGCCTGTGCGGCGAGAACGCCCACGCCGCCACCCTGTGCCCTTCCTTTTACCGCGGCGAAGTGGTGCAGAACCCGGGGCCGGCCGAACGCCTCCTCCATCGCCTGCGCCAGGCCGTGATCCGCATGCTGCAACCCGCCGGAGAATGACGCCATGACCACCGCCACCACCTTCGCCTCCGCCTCCGTCGCCCCGAGCGTCCGCCGCCCGTTCACCATCCTCATCGCCGCCCTCGGCGGCGAAGGTGGCGGCGTGCTCGCCGAGTGGCTGGTGGAACTGGCTAACCGCTGCGGCTACCCGGCACAGAGCACGTCGATTCCCGGCGTCGCCCAGCGCACCGGCGCCACCACCTACTACGTCGAAATCCACCCCGAGCCTCTCCCCGCCGGCGCCCCGCATCCGGTGCTCGGGCTCGCCCCGACCCCGGGGCGGATCGACCTCTTCATCGCCTCCGAACTGCTCGAGGCCGCCCGCCACGTCCATTCGGGCATGATCAGCGCCGAGCGCACCCTGGTGGTGGCCTCGTCCTCGCGCAGCCTGACCACCACCGAGCGCATCAGCCTGGGCGATGGCCGCCTCGACAGCACTCAGCTGATCGATTTCATCCGCCGCTTCAGCCGCGACTGCGTCGTGTTCGACATCGCCGCCACCGCCCGCAGCGCCGGCACCGTGCCGAGCGCGACGATGTTCGGCGCAATCGGCGGCACCGGCCTGCTGCCGTTCGCCCGCACGGACTGGGAAGAGGTGATCCGCGCCTCGGGCAAGGGCGTCGACGCCAGCCTGCGCGGTTTCGCCCTCGCCTGGCAGGCGAGCGCGCCCGAGCGGACGAGCGGCGCCGCGGGCGCGCCCGACAGCGGATCCGCACCGGCGCCGGGCACCGCTCCCCCGGCAGCAGCCCCCGCCGCGATCGCCGGCTTTCCGGACCCGGTACAGGACATGCTCGTCCCGGGGCTGGCACGCGTCGAACACTTCCAGGACAAGGCCTACGGCCGCCTCTACCTCGAGCGCGTCCGCCGCATTCACGCCGCCGAATGCCGTGCCGACCCGGAGGCCCGCCACGGCTTCGCCCTCACCCGCGAATTCGCCCGCTACCTGGCACTGTGGATGGCGTTCGACGACGTTGTGCGCGTCGCCGAGCTCAAGTGCAGTGCCCGCCGCTTCGAGCGCGTGCGCCGTGAAACCGGCGCCCGGCCCGACGACCTGCTGCGCATCGTCGATTTCCTCAAGCCCGGCATCGCCGAAATCGCCGGCTTGCTGCCGCCGGCGCTGGAGCGCAGGCTGAAGCGTTTCGAGGCCCGCCGGCGGGCGGCGGGCAAGCCCGCGCTGGAGTTCGCCCTCAAGCTCGACGCCACCAGCCTGCGCGGCTTCCTTGCCCTGCGCACGCTGGCGGCGCTGCGCGGCCTGCGCCGCCATGGCGCCCGCTTCGCCCACGAACAGGCGATGATCGAGCGCTGGATCGGAGCGATCGAACACGCCGCGGTCGAGGACTGGGCGCTGGCCAACGAACTGACCCTGTGCGCCCGCCTGATCAAGGGCTATGGCTCGACCAACGAACGTGGCAAGGAAAACCTGCTCCACATCCTCGACCACCTGCCCGCCGGCATGGCCGCAGACGAGCGCCTGGCCCTCGTCCGCGGCGCGCGCGAAGCGGCCCTGGCCGACGAGGAAGGACGCGAGTTCGATCGTGTGTTGCGCGACAGCGGCCTGCCAGCCCGGCCGCCCAAGGCTCAGCCGCTGCGCTTCGTGCGCCGCAGCGAACTCGGCCGGGGCGGCGCCTGAATCCGCCCGCCCGCGCCGCGCCCCCCGCTCCGGACGGGCGCCGCCGCGGGTATTGGCGGCAGCAGCGCCGGATCGGCCTCGCGCCACTGCCCCGGCGCCAGGCCATCGAGCCGGAACGGCCCGACCGCGACCCGAAGCAGGCGCAAGGTCGGATAGCCGACTGCCGCCGTCATCCGCCGCACCTGGCGGTTCCTGCCTTCGCGCAGCACGATCTCCAGCCAGGTGGTGGGCACGGTCTTGCGAAAGCGCACCGGCGGATCGCGCGGCCACAGCCAGTCCGGCTCCGCCACCCGGCGCGCTTCGCAGGGACGGGAACGGAAATCGCCGAGATCGAGCCCGGCGCGCAGGCGCGCCAGCGCCGCCGGGTCGGGTTCGCCCTCGACCTGGACGAGATACGTCTTGGGGAGCTTGTGGCGGGGGTCGGCAATACGATGCTGCAAGGCGCCATCGTCGGTCAGCAGCAGCAGGCCTTCGCTATCGGCGTCGAGGCGGCCGGCAGCATAGACGCCGGGCAGCGGCACATGATCCTTCAAGCTCGCCCGCCCGGGCTCGGCGGTAAACTGGCACAGCACACCGTAAGGTTTGTTCAGAAGCAGCAGACGAGTCATGCAGAGGCCGCAGGAAGAAGCATCGGAGCGAAGCGCGGCTGGATCCCGCGGTAATCATCGCGGCCAAGCCCGATGATCGACAAGCTGGCGGAAGAGGTGGGATTCGAACCCACGGATGGCTCTCACCATCGCCGGTTTTCAAGACCGGTGCATTCAACCGCTCTGCCACTCTTCCCGCGAAGCGCTCGAGGCTATTGCAGCCTGGCAGCGCAGCCACGCCTCCGGAGGCCGCGCAGTATAGCATTGCCAAGGCCTCATCCAAGCGGGAACGCGCCGGCACAAAGTTGCCGCCACCGTCGGACCATCGCACTCGACGCGATAGAGAATCGACCGGCGCGCAACAACCCGCCCCACACGCCGTTCCTGCACCGCCCGGTCGCGGCTTCCGGCGCTCAGCTCCGGCCGGAATGCTCGAACAGTGCGATCGACTCGACGTGCGATGTCTGCGGGAACATGTTGGCGATGCCGGCGCCGCGCAGCGCATACCCCTTTTCCCTCACCAGCACGGCGGCGTCACGGGCCAGCGTGGCCGGATTGCACGACACATAGACGATGCGCACCGGGCGTTGCTGCGGGCCGAGGGCCTTGACCACGGCGATCGCGCCCTCGCGCGGCGGATCGATCAACAGCTTGTCGAGCGGACCGAGGGCGGCGAGGCTGTCCTCGGTGGCCTCGAACAGATTGGCCGCATGGAATTCGGTGAGCTGCCCGAGGCCATTGCGGCGGGCGTTGTCGAGCGCGCGCGCGACCAGCGCGTCGCTGCCTTCGACGCCAACCAGGCGGGCGCCACGGCGCGCAATCGGCAGGCTGAAGTTGCCCAGACCGCAGAACAGGTCGGCGATGCGCTCCCCCGGCTGCGGGTCGAGCAGTTGCATCGAGCGCCGGATCAGCACGCGGTTGATGTGCACGTTGACCTGGGTGAAGTCGGTCGGACGGAAATCCATCTTCACATCGAACTCGGGCAGCGTATAGGTCAGTCCCGGCCCATCCGCCGGATGCAGCGGAATGGCCGAATCCGGGCCGCCGGGCTGCTGCCACACCTGGATACCTTCGGCTTCGGCAAAGGCGGCGAGACGGGTTTCATCCGCGCGGCTGAAAGGCAGCAGGTTGCGGAACACGAACACGGTGACGGCGTCGCCGACGGCGATTTCGACCTGGGGCAGGCGATCGGGAATCGACAATCCGGCGATGAGCTCGCGCAGACGGGGCAACAGGGCCGAGATCCGCGGCGGCAGCACCGGGCATTCGCGCATGTCGACGATGTAGCTCGATCGCCGCTCGTGGAAGCCGACGCGCAGCCCGCCCTTGCTCGGCACCAGGCGCACCCCGAGCCGCGCACGATCGCGATACCCCCAGGCCGGGCCGTGGATCGCAGGGTAGAGAATCGCCGGGCGCAGCTTGCCGATATGCCACAGCGCGTCTTCGAGGATGCGTTGCTTGGCTGCGGCCTGGGCGACGGCATCCAGGTGCTGCATCGAGCAGCCGCCGCAGGTTCGGTAATGCCGGCAGCGCGGCGCCACGCGCTGGGCGCTGGGGCGGAAAATGCGTTCGACCGTGGCCTGGGCGTAGCTGGGGCGTTCGCGCAGCACGGTGTATTCCACCTCCTCGCCCGGTAACGCGCCATCGACGAACACCGCCTTGCCGTCGACATGGGCGACACCACGGCCTTCGTGGTCCAGGGATTCGATACTTGCGACAGGCATGGTCGGGTCGATGAAAACGCGGTGTGCGATTCTACCCTGCCCCGTCCGGCCCGCAGCGGTCGCGCTGGCGGAGGACGCCGGTTCAGCGCACCCGCCGATGCCACCACGGCAGGGCGGCGTTCCCGCACAGCGCACAATTAGAAACAATAACAGCCTTGGTTAAATTTATTCAATTCATTGTTTTTAAATAAGCTTTACAAATACATTATCTTTTTGCATCGCAACAAATCCGGGCATTGTCATGGTTCAGCTGCTAAGATTCGAGCGTCTTCTCGCTCACCGGTGAGCTCAAGTTCCGGGCTGGCGGGCAGACATCGCGATCGCGCAACCACACTCATGCACCCGATAGGAAGACACATCATGAAGCACCCCCTTCTCGTAGCTGCACTTGTCGCCGTCGCCGTTTCGGCCTGCGGCAAGAAGGACGAACCCGCTGCGGTTCAGGAGCCCGTCTCCGCTCAGGAGCAGATGAAGGAGTCGGCGGCTCAGGCCGTGGACGCCGCCAAGGAAAGCGCGCAGGCCGCCGGGGATGCCGCTGCCGCAGCGGCCACGGCGGCCGGCGAAGCCGCCACCCAGCTTGGCGAGAAAGCCGAGGCCGCCGCCGCCGAGGCGGGAGCCGCAGCCCAGGAGCTCAAGCAGGACGCCACCGAAGCCGCCAAGGCGGCGGTCGATTCGGCGAAGGAGTCGCTGGAGAAGTAAGGGGCTCGTTTCCCGTCTGCGACAAAAAAGCCGGCTTCACGCCGGCTTTTTCATCTCTGCTCAGCGCAGCTGCTCGTGCAGCAGACCGAGCATGCGCCGCGCCGTCGGCGAGGCATCGACGCCACCTTCGCGGCTGAGCACGCTGACGCGGGAAGCCTCGCCATGGCTTTCCACACGCAGGCGGTATTCGCTGCCACCGGTGGCCGGCTTGTCCTCGCTGCGCCAGAACGCCAGCCGCGCCAGGAAACCCTTGTCCTGACTTTGGTTGTCCGCCTCCGGGTCCACGTAGCGGACGAAGTACAGCCCTTTTGCGCGATCGCGGTCCTCGACGGTGAAGCCGGTGCGGTCGAGGGCGAGGCCGACGCGACGCCAGGCGCGATCGAAAGACTCGTCCACCAGTAGCACGGCCTGGCCGTCTCCGCCGGAGCTGATCCGCGCGCGCTCCGCCACCTGCGGCGCAGCCAGCGCTGCTTCGGCGCGCGCCTCCTCCGCCCCCAGCCGCACCATCAGGCGGCGCAGCATTTCGGCTTCGAGTTCGGGGTCGGCCGGGCGCGGCTGCCAGATCGTGGTGTCCTTGGCCTCGGTCGGATAGATTTCGATCATGCCGCGGTGGCTGACGTAGACCTCGACCGTACCCGCATCCTTGCCCTGCTCGAGACGGGTGCGGAACTTGTCGCGCTCCGGCGTCGAATACAGGCCGTCGATCACGCGGCCGAGCGACGAGCGCAGGAAATCCTGCGGAATCTTGGCGCGGTCTTCGGCCCAGTCGGTTTCCATCACCCCGATTTCCGGGCTTTCCAGGTTCAGGATGAAGCCCATCTCGAGCCAGAAGTCCTTGATCTGCGGCCACAGCTCCTCGGCCGTGCCGCTGATCACCAGCCAGCGCTGGCTGCCTGCGCGCTCGATGTGCATCGTCGACGACGGGGTGAGGACTTCGGCCGTTGCACTCGCCGCCGCGGGCTGACCTGCGCGATCGGCCGCGTAGGCCGAGTAGGTGGCGACGCCGCGCGGCGCCACATCGGGGACGGCAAAGCGGTCATCGCGCCGGGGGGCGGTCAGGTCGGGCGGAATCTCGAGCGGGCGTTCGATCTGGCGAGCGCTCTTGTAGTCGATGCGCTTGGACTCGAGCAGCGACCCCGAGCAGCCGCCGAGCGCGAGCGTCATGGCCAGCAGGGAAAAGGAAGTGCGCGTGGAGCGGTTCATGGATTTCCTGGACAAAGAGGTTCGGGTCAGACCTGGATGCCGGCCTTGCGCATCGCCTCGAGTACGCGCGCATGATGGGCTTCCGACAGCGGAGTGAGCGGCAGGCGGATGCCGTCGCCGACCAGCCCCATGCGGGCAACCGCCCACTTCACCGGGATCGGGTTGGCTTCGCAGAACAGGTCGCGGTGCAGGCCGGTGAGGGCGGCGTTGGTCTGCCGCAGCGCGTGCATGTCGCCGGCCGCGGCAGCGGCGCACAGCGCGTGCATCGCGCGCGGTGCCACGTTGGCGGTGACCGAGATCACGCCATGGCCGCCGAGCATCAGGAACGCGGCGGAGCTCATGTCGTCGCCGCTGTAGAGGGCGAAGCCGGCAGGGGCACGCTCGATCAGGTCGCAGGCGCGATCGAGGCTGCCGGTGGCGTCCTTGATGCCGACGATATTGGGAATTTCAGCCAGGCGCAGCGCGGTGTCGTTGGCGAGATCGGCGACCGTGCGTCCGGGCACGTTGTACAGGATCAGCGGCAGTTCGACCGCTTCGGCAATGGTGCGGAAATGGCGGTACAGCCCTTCCTGTGACGGCTTGTTGTAGTACGGCACCACCGACAGATGGGCACTCGCACCCGCCTGGCGGGCGAAACGGGCCAGTTCCACCGCCTCGGCGGTGGAGTTGGCCCCGGTGCCGGCGATCACCGGGACACGCCCACCGACGTGGTCGACGGTGCTGCGGATGAGTTCGCAGTGCTCGTCGACATCGACCGTGGGCGATTCACCGGTGGTGCCGACGACCACGATGCCGTCGGTGCCTTCGGCGATATGCCAGTCGATGAGACTGCGCAGACGGGGAAAATCCAGGCTCCCGTCGTCCTGCATGGGAGTGACGATGGCGACAAGTGATCCGGTAATCATGGCGTGAGGGCAGTGCGATAAAAAAGCGATTCTAACCGATCGCCGAAACTCGGCCAGCGTGGCCAGCGAAATCGCCGCGCGTCCGCGCCTGAAGGGCTGTTTCAGCGGCAGGAAGGAAAACGGAACGGGGAAGGCACCGCCCGGCGGTGACCCGGCGGGTACTCACAGGTCGGCGAGGGACTTGATATGGGCCACCACCGAGCGCGCCAGCGCGGACAGCGCGTAGCCGCCTTCCAGAATGGACACGATCCGTTTGTGGCCACAGCTTTCCGCGACAATCTTGACCTGCTCGGTAGCCCATACGTAGTCGGCTTCGAGCAGTCCGAGCGAACCCATGTCGTCTTCGTAGTGGCCGTCGAAACCGGCCGAGATGAAGATCATCTGCGGATTGTGGCTGTGCAGCGCGGGCACCAGGATGTCGCTGAAAACCTGGCGAAAGGCTTCGCCCCGGGTGCCGGCCGGCAAGGGGACGTTGCGCATGTGCGGCGGCGGATTGTCGGTGCCGCTGTAAGGATAGAACGGGTGCTGGAAGACGCCCGCCATCATCACCCGGGGGTCGTCGCGGAAGATATCTTCGGTGCCGTTGCCATGATGAACATCGAAATCGACGATCGCCACACGCTCCAGGCCATGCGCTTCGAGCGCATGGGCGGCGGCGATGGCGACGTTGTTCATGAAGCAAAACCCCATCGCCTTGGCCCGCTCGGCGTGGTGACCGGGGGACGGACCGCGCAAAAGGCATTTTCGATTTCCCCCTTCATCACCAGGTCGGTCGCCAGCACCCCCGCCCCCGCCGAACGCAAGGCGGCTTTCATCGTACCCGGGCTCATCGCGGTATCGGGGTCGAGGTGGCGGATGCCGTGCTCGGGCACACTGGCGAACAGCTCTTCGAGGTATTCGCCTGCATGGACGCGCGCCAGCTGCACCCGCTCGGCTACCGGTGCGTCATAGAAGGAGACATACATGTCGAGCCCGGACGCGATCAGCCTGTCGTTGATCGCGGCCAGACGCTCCGGGCATTCAGGGTGCATCGCCCCCATGTCATGGAGCCAGCACTCGCGATGCGTGATGAATGCCGTAGTCGTCATGTTCCTCCCTCTCTCATCACCAAGATTCGAAGCGGTGGCCGTCTGCATGGAAGCCGCGCGGTTTTTCACCCGTCGCATGATGCGGAACCATTGGTCAGCAGGCTTTGTCGTCTATTATCACCGCTTCCCGATCAATTTCACAGTGTGCCCCGCAATGCCCCGGCACCATGCGGATCGCCTGCGCGAAGAGGCTGGCCGGGACATTCCGGCGAGGGTCTGCGCGCTTCGGCATACCCGCCTGCACGGCCCCGCGCGCCGGCGCCTGCACCCGCAGCTGCCACGCCATCGTATCGATTCGACCGGACAACCATGAGCTTTTCCGCCTTCTTCTCGAACCGCTGCCTCGCCCACCTGGCCAGCGCCGTGCTCACCCTTACCCTGCCGGCACTGGCCACGGCCTCCTATGCCGAACGCGAAGACGCGCGTGCGTTCATTGCCGAACTCGCGGCCCGCCACGATTTCGACCCT
Organism: Thauera chlorobenzoica; assembly: GCF_001922305.1. Taxonomy (NCBI): domain Bacteria; kingdom Pseudomonadati; phylum Pseudomonadota; class Betaproteobacteria; order Rhodocyclales; family Zoogloeaceae; genus Thauera; species Thauera chlorobenzoica. The sequence continues at coordinate 2,243,286 of NZ_CP018839.1, read as the reverse complement.
GCCGCACTCGGCCGCGCGCTGGCCCGTGCCCGCCACGATCCCAGCGTGATCCGGCTGATCACCCCGCCCGCGCACAAGGGGGCGCGATCCTGGCAGGACTACCGGGCGCGCTTTCTCGATCGCACGCGCATCGACGGCGGGCTGGCGTTCTGGGAAGCGCATGCGGTGACGCTCCGGCGCGCGGCCGACCAGTACGGCGTGCCGGCGGAAATCATCGTCGCCATCATCGGCGTGGAGACGATGTATGGCCGGCACACCGGCACCTTCGAGACCCTGTCCGCCCTCGCCACCCTGGCGTTCGACTATCCACCGCGAGCCGAGCTGTTCCGCCGCGAGCTCGAAGCGCTGTTCCTGCTTGCACGCGAGCAGGGACGCGACCCGGCAAGCTACAGCGGCTCGTTCGCCGGAGCACTCGGCTATCCGCAGTTCCTGCCCAGCAGCGTGCGCGCCTACGCGGTGGATTTCGACGACGATGGCCGGGTTGATTTCGACCGCGATGCCAGCGACGCCATCGGCAGCGTGGCGAATTACCTCCATGCCCACGGCTGGCAGGCCGGCGCCCTGGTCGCCGAACGGGCGCAGCTCGCGCCCGGTGCCGACACCGCGCCCCTGCTCGCGGCCGGAATCGAGCCCGCCCTGGCACCGGACATCCTTGCGCGTGCGGGCATCGCCACCATGGACGGCCGGGCGGCCGCGGCGACCGCAACCTTGGTCGATCTGGAAACGCCGGGCGCAGCCACCGAATACTGGCTGGGCTATCGCAACTTCTACGTCATCACCCGTTACAACCGCAGCAGCTTTTACGCGATGTCCGTGTTCGAGCTGGCCGAAGCCCTGCGCCTGCACCGGCTGGTCGCCGAAATGCGTTCCGCACAGAACCGGCCCTGAGCGGGCCTTCGGCGGTTAAACTGGCGTCGACCGGAAGGTCGTGACATGCCAGCCATCGGCGAAACGGCCATAACGCCAGCCGTACCGGTCGCCATCCGCAGGCGGCGCGCGGAGCCAGGGCGCCGCGCCCGATCGAGTAGCCGACCATGCCGGACATCTCCCCTCACGGCGGACCGCAGCCCGCCACCGACCCCACCACACTGCGCCCAGCCGCGGTCCGGCGGCACGACCTTCTTGCCGCCATCACCGCCGGAGCGGTGCAGTTCCGCGCCCAGCCCCTGCTCAGCGCAGGCTTCGCCGCCGTATTCACCGCGCTCGGCTTGCTGATGTTCGTCATCCTCGAGACGGCCGGAATCGCCCCCGTCAGCCTGTCGCTCGCGGGCGGCTTCATGCTCGTCGGGCCGGCCTTGCTCGCCGGTTTCTTCGCCCTGTCGGACCGCCTGCGCCACAGTGAAAAAGCCACCCCCGGCGACATTGTCCGCGGTTTCCGGCGCATGCCGCGCGGCGGCTGGGTGATGTCCTTTGTATGCGTGCTGATCTTCCTGATCTGGATAACCGATGCCGGGATCCTGTACGGCTTCATGGTCGGGCGCGAGCCCGTCGGCTTCGTCCGCCTGCTGCGCTTCGAAGAAACCGTCGCCGGCTACGTCTTCTACAGCGCGATCATGGGCGCGGTGCTCGCCTTCATCCTGTTCGCCGTATCGGCGTTCTCGATTCCGCTGCTCTACGACCGGCGTGCGCACCTCGTCCCGGCTGTGGTGGCGAGCGTGCGTGCGGTATTCGGCCGTTTCGGCGTGGTGATGAGCTGGGCCGTGCTGCTCGCGGTGGTGATCATCATCAGTGCGCTGCTGCTGCCCCTGCTGCTGATCACGCTGCCCGTGATGGCCTATGCGAGCAGGGAGCTTTATCTCCGTGTCTACCCCCCGGACGCCCCCCCACCACCGGTCTGAGCACGCTCGCCCCGGCAGCGCCGGAGCGGCAGCGGGCACGCGGGAGGCCGTGCCGGCAGAGCGCAAGGCCCGCCCCATGAAGGGACCGTGCTTACAGCAGGGCGTCGCGGGAGATACCGTTGCGCTTGAGTATGCGGCGCAGCTGGCCCAGGGCCTCGAGCTGGATCTGGCGCACCCGTTCGCGGGTCAGATCGAGACGGGTCGCCAGTTCTTCCAGCGTGAGCAGATCGCACTCATCGATGCCGTAACGGTGGCGCACGACCAAGCGCTGCTTGTCGTTGAGCATCCTGATCCAGGTTCGGACCAGATCCCCGATCTCGACGTTGTGGAGCTGGACTTCGGGAGCGGGCTGATGGTCGTCGGCGAGCGACTCCCCGATCGACAGCGAAGGGTCGATATCCAGCGGTGCATCGAGTGACGCGGTGTGCTCGCTAAGGGCGAGGATCGCCCTGACGTCATCGACCGGCTTGCCCAGGCGGCCGGCGATGTCCTCGAGCGTCGATTCGCCATTCGAAACCGCCTCGATGCTGCGCTGGGCGCGCAACACCTGGTTGAGCTCCTTGACCACGTGCACCGGCAGGCGGATCGTGCGCGACTGGTTCATGATCGCGCGCTCGATATTCTGCCGGATCCACCATGTGGCATAGGTGGAGAAGCGGAACCCACGCTCGGGGTCGAATTTTTCGAGCGCATGCATCAGCCCGAGATTGCCTTCTTCGACGAGGTCGAGCAGCGGAATGCCGCGGTTGAGGTAATGCTTGGCGATGTTGACCACGAGACGCAGGTTGCGCTCGATCATCGTCTGCCGGGAGCGGAAATCCCCTTCCCGAACCAGGCGGGCGAGGCGCAGCTCCTCTTCGGCGCTGAGCAGCGGGTTAGCGCCGATCTCGTTCAGATAGAGCTGGGTGACATCGCTGAAAAACTCGTTCTCGACTGCCTGGACCGGATGGCCGGAAAATACCTCCACCTCGGGCGGAAGATCCGGTTCATGACTTTCCAGTTCGTCAAGATTCGCCGGTTCCTCCATGCTCACCTCACTCAGCGTGCGGGCAGGTAGCGCATCGGATCGATCGCCTTGCCCTGTTTGCGGATCTCGAAGTGGAGCTTCGGGCGGTCTGATTCGGTGCTTCCAAGTTCGGCAATCTTCTGCCCCTGCGCGACCTGCTCGTCTTCCTTGACCAGAAGCCTGTCGTTGTGAGCATACACGGAGTTGTACTCCTGGTCGTGCTTGATGACGATCAGTTTGCCGTAGCCGCGCAGACCACTGCCTGCATAAACAACCTTGCCGGCGGCCGCCGCATGGACCGGATCGCCGACCCGGCCGCCGATATCGAGCCCCTTGTTGGATGCTTCGCTGAAACCGGCGATCACTGCACCGGCTGCCGGCCAATGCCATTGCCCGCCTGCCGAAGTCGGTGCCCCACCTGCAGCGGCAGGCTCGGCAGGCGCTGCGGGCACGGCGATCGGCGCACGGCCTCCGATCGGTTCCTGCTTGAGCGGCACCGAGCCCGAATCCGCGCCGTTGAGCGGCACCGGCACGGCCACTGCACCGCTCGGTGCCGGCTCGGCAATGCTGCCCGTCGCCGCGCCGGGCGGCGCCACGCGAAGTGTTTCCCCCACCTGGATCTGGTTGGGGTCGGTCAGACCGTTCCATGCCACCAGTTCCGGCAGGGTCACGCCGTACTGGCGTGCGATGCCGAGCAAGGTCTCGCCGGGACGGACCGTATGAACACCACTTGGCTGCGATGGTGAGCTCGCAACCGTCGCTCCCGGGATGCTGCCGGCGACATCGCGCACCGGAGCCGTCACTTTGGAAGCGCACCCCGCCATGAGGCCGGCGACAAGCAAAAGGGCGATGTGAGGCGACTGTTTGTGCATCCGAATACCGTATCTCATTCTGTACCACCGAGGAGCGGCACGAAGCGCACTGCTTCGAACCAGCTTTCCCGGAAAACATTTCCCTGGCGCTCGACCAGCAGCAAGCGCTGATCGGCCCCTCCCACCGGAACGATCAGACGACCGCCCGGCGCAAGTTGTTCCTTGAGTGCAGCGGGCAATCCGAGCGCTGCCGCAGCAACGATGATGCTGTCGAACGGCGCGGCCTCGGCGAGGCCGAGACTGCCATCCGCGAGTTTCAACCTGACGTTGTGCAGACGCAAGGGGCGCAGATTCGCACGCGCGCGATCGAGCAGCGGGCGCAGGCGCTCGACGGCGTAGACGTCGACAGCCAGCCGCGAAAGCACTGCGGCCTGATAGCCACAGCCGGCCCCCACCTCGAGCGTTCGGCCCAATTCCCGCCCTGCGCACAGCAGCTCGATCATCCGCGCCACGATGAAAGGCTGGGAGATCGTTTGCTGATAGCCGATCGGCAAGGGGGTGTCGTCGTAAGCACTGAAGGCCAGGCCTTCATCGACGAAGGCATGACGTGGCACCGCCTGCATCGCGGCGAGCACGCGTACGTCGCGGATTCCCTGGACGCGCAGGCGCTCGATCATGCGCGCCCGCGCCCGCGCCGCCTGACCCGCATCGACGACTCGCGTGATCACTTTTTCAGCCAGTCGAAAACCGGCGCGATGAGCCCGGTATGGGTCAGGTCGATCTGCAGCGGCGTCACCGACACGCAGCCGTTGGCGACCGCGTGGAAATCCGTCCCCTCGCCCGCATCCGCCGCAGCGCCGGCAGCACCGACCCAATAGACCGTGTCGCCACGCGGATTGACGCCGCGCACCACCGGCTCGGCCTTGTGCCGCTTGCCCAGGCGCGTGACGCGAATCCCCTGCAAGCGCTCGTAGGCGACATCGGGCACATTGACGTTGAGCAACACCGGCTGCGGAAACGGCCGATGCATGAAGCGCTCGGCCAGATCCCGCGCGACCCGGGCGGCAGCGCTGAAGTCGGCCGCCGACTTGCTGACCAGCGACACCGCGATCGAGGGCACGCCGAGCAGGAAGCCTTCGGTCGCCGCAGCGACGGTGCCGGAATACACCGTGTCGTCGCCCATGTTGGCACCGTGATTCACGCCCGACACGACCATGTCGGGCAAGTGCTCGAGCATGCCGGTGACGGCGAGATGGACGCAGTCGGTCGGCGTGCCGTTGACGTGATAAAAACCGTTGGAGGTTCTTTTGAGCGACAGCGGCCGATCAAGGGTGAGTGAATTGCTCGCACCGCTGCGGTCGCGCTCGGGCGCCACCACGGTTACCTCGCCCAGCGAACTCAACGCCTCGGCAAGGGCCGCGATCCCCGGGGCAAAATAGCCATCGTCGTTGCTGACCAGGATACGCATCTGGATTCCTGCGGGATGCCGCTGACCGCGGTCGGGAGGCTGTGATGTTAGCACAGCGTGCTGTGCCCGCCGGCACAGGAGCTCTTGCTACGGGCGCATCAACAAAAAACCGGCCATGGCCGGTTTGTTTGATTGGTCGGGGCGGCGGGATTCGAACTCGCGACCCCTTGCACCCCATGCAAGTGCGCTACCAGGCTGCGCTACGCCCCGACACAAGCGGCCATTATAGCAGCAGTTTCAGGATTTACCAGGTTTTTCGAAGCAACCCTGGTCAGGCCCGCAATTCGCCGAGCAGTTCCACAAGCTCGGCGCGCAGTTCATGCACCAGCCCCCTGAACCGCTCGACCTGAGCTTCATTTTCCCGATCAACGAGGGCCGACTCGCCCAGCCGGTTACGCGCCCCGGAGATGGTGAAACCTTCCTGGTAGAGCAGTTGCCGGATCCGGCGGATCAGCAGGACCTCGTGGTGCTGGTAGTAGCGCCGGTTGCCGCGCCGCTTCACCGGTTTGAGCTGGGTAAACTCCTGCTCCCAGTAGCGCAGCACGTGCGGCTTGACGCAGCACAGCTCGCTGACTTCGCCGATCGTGAAATAGCGCTTCGCCGGAATCGGCGGCAAGGGTTCGGCGCCGGTTTCAGGATTGCCTGCTTGCATCACTGAGCTGCTCCACCGCGGCCTTCAGTTTCTGACTGGCATGGAAGGTGACCACACGCCGTGCGGTGATCGGGATTTCTTCGCCGGTCTTCGGATTGCGCCCCGGGCGCTGCGGCTTGTCGCGCAACTGAAAGTTGCCGAACCCCGACAGCTTGACGCTGTCACCGTGTTCGAGCGCAGTCCGGATTTCCTCGAAAAAACCTTCGACCATGTCCTTCGCTTCACGCTTGTTGAGACCGACCTGCTCGAACAGCAAGTCGGCCAGCTCGGCCTTGGTCAGCGTCATCTCAGTCTCCCGCGCCACGCAAGCGGGCACCGAGCTGGGACTCGGCCTGCCTGACCAGCGCAGAAACGGCGGCCTCGACTTCGGCCTCTTCAAGTGTCCGCCGAGTATCTTGCATCAACACCCTGAAGGCAAGGCTCTTCTTGTCCGGGTCGATGCCCTTGCCATGGTAGACATCGAACAGCGCGATCTCGTCCACGATTGCCGGCGCAGCGCTCTTCAATACTTCCACAACCCGGGCAGCGGTGACTTCAACACCCACGACCAGCGCCAGGTCACGCGTCACCGCAGGCATGCGGGAAACCTCCGCGTAGGCCGGCACGCGCGCGGCGAGCGCGGCATCGAGTGCAACCTCGAACACCACCGGCGCGCTGCCGAGGTCATAGCGCTGAACCCAGACCGGATGGAGTTCGCCAACGATGCCGATGCTATGCCCATCCATGCGCACCGTGGCCGCACGCCCGGGATGCAGGGCTGGATGCGACAGGCGCTCGAATTCGAGCCGGTGCGGTGCGAACAGCGCTTCCAGATCGCCCTTGACGTCGTAGAAGTCCACGTTCCGGGCACGCTCGCCCCATTGTTCCGGAACCACCGGACCGGCAGCCAGCGCGGCAAGATTCATGACCTGATGGAAGCCGCGAACCGGCTCGCCATCCGCCTTGCGCTCGAACACGCGGGCCACTTCGAAGACGCGCACCCGGTCGCTCTGGCGCTTGCGGTTGGTCGCCAGATTGCCCGCGAGCCCGGGAATCAGGCTCGAGCGCATCACCGAAAGCTGGCTGGCGATCGGGTTGGCGAGGCGGATCGGGTCCTCGTTGGCGCAGAAATCCCGCTCCCAGGCTTCCTCGACAAAGGCGAAATTCACCACTTCCTGGTAGCCGCGGGCGGCCATCAGGTGGCGCAGCGCCCACACCGGACGGGAGCGCTCCGAGCTCGGCAGCATCATCAGGCTGCCCTGAGGGGCAACCGCCGGAATATTGTCGTAACCATGCAGGCGGGCCAGCTCCTCGATCAGATCCTCCTCGATCCCGATATCGAACCGCCACGACGGCGGCGTCACCATGAAGTCCTCGCCCTCCCGTGCAAGCTGCAGATGCACGCGCTCCAGCAGCCTGCAGACAGCCTCATCGGACAGCGTGATACCGAGCACCCGGCGCGCGCGCGCGGGACGCAGGCGTACCGGCGCACGCACCGGCAGCGCCGTGCGGACAAGCGCCTCTTCGACTGGACCCGCCGCTCCGCCGCAGATGTCGAGAATCAGCCCGGTTGCGCGCTCGATCGCGCTGCGCGCCAGTTCGAAATCGACCCCGCGTTCGTAACGGTGCGAAGCGTCGGAGCTGAAACCATGACTTCGGGCGCGACCGGCAATTGCATCGGGAGCGAAGAAAGCGCTCTCGAGAAAGACATCCTGGGTTTCCAGCGTGATCCCGCTGTGCTCGCCGCCCATGATGCCGGCAAGCGCCAGGGGGCGAGTCTCGTCGGCGATGAGCAGGGTGTCGGGCGCGGGGGTCACACTCTGCTCGTTGAGCAACAAGACCTGCTCCCCGGCCTGCGGTAGCCGGACATGGATCGCGCCATGCAGTTTCGCATTGTCGAAGGCGTGGAGCGGCTGGCCGAGCTCGAGCATGACGTAGTTGGTGACATCGACCAACGCACTGATCGCGCGGATGCCACTGCGGGCCAGACGGCGCACCATCCATTCGGGCGTTTGCGCCCGGGCGTCGACCCCCTTCAGGATGCGCCCACAATAGCGTGGGCAGGCTGCCGGAGCATCGAGCACGATGGCACGGCGGTCATCCACCGTGGGCGCGACGGCATCGGTCGCCGCGAGATTCAGGGGTGCCCCGGTGATCGCTGCGACCTCGCGCGCGACACCCACCAGGCTCAGGCAGTCCGCCCGGTTGGGGGTGAGCTTGATGGTAAACAGGGTATCGTCAAGGCCAAGGTAGTCGCGGATATCGGTACCCACCGCCGCGTCCTCGGGCAGGACGTGGAGGCCCGCGTGGTCTTCCGACAGGCCCAGCTCACGCGCCGAGCACAGCATGCCGAAGGATTCGACTCCGCGCAGCTTCGCCGCCTTGATCGCGAAGCCGCCCGGCAGCACTGCCCCGACCCTGGCGCAGGGCACTTTCATGCCGGCAGCGGCATTCGGAGCACCGCAGACAATTTGCAGCAGTTCTCCGGTGCCCGCATCGACCTTGCACAACTTGAGCTTGTCGGCATTGGGGTGCTTCTCGGCCTCGACGATGTGCGCCACCACCACGCCGCTGAAGGCCGGCGCGACCGGAACCGCCTCCTCCACCTCGAGGCCGGCCATGGTCAGCAGGTGGCCGAGTTCGGCACTGTCCAGTTGCGGATCGACGAAGGTCCGCAGCCACTGTTCTGAGAATTGCATGATTCGATAACCCGGATTGCGTGGATTGGGCGGAAAGGGTTCGACCGGACCGGGTCAGCGGAACTGACTCAGGAAGCGCAGGTCGCCCTCGAAGAACAAGCGCAGATCATTGACCCCATAGCGCAGCATGGTCAGCCTGTCCGGCCCCATGCCGAAGGCGAAGCCGGTGTAGCGCTCGGGATCGATCCCGCCGGAACGCAGCACATTGGGATGGACCACGCCGCAGCCGGCAATTTCCAGCCAGCGCCCTTCGAGCGCCCCGCTCATGAATGCGACGTCGATTTCCGCCGACGGCTCGGTGAAGGGGAAAAAGGACGGGCGGAAGCGCACCTGCAAGTCGTCGGTTTCGAAGAAGCGGCGCAGGAAGTCGGCGACGACCCCCTTGAGGTCGGCGAAGCTGACTTTTTCGCCAACCCACAGGCCTTCGACCTGATGGAACATCGGCGAATGGGTGGCATCGGAGTCGACGCGGAATACGCGCCCGGGCGCGATCACACGGATGTCGGGCATCGCCTCGAGATGCTTGTGGCGCTCGACATGGGCCTGCATCGCGCGGACCTGGACCGGGCTGGTGTGGGTGCGCAACAACACGTCCTCATGGCCTTCGAGATAGAAGGTGTCGTGCATCGAGCGCGCAGGGTGGTTTTCCGGCGTATTGAGCGCAGTGAAATTGTGCCAATCGGTCTCGATCTCGGGACCGTCGGCGACGACAAAGCCGATCGAAGCGAACAGCTGCTCGACCCGCTCCAGGGTGCGGCTGACCGGATGCAGCCCCCCCTGCGTCGAGCCGCGCCCGGGCAGCGTCACGTCCAACGCTTCGGAAGCGAGCTGGGCGAGCAGCGCGGCTTCGCGCAGCGCCTCGCGGCGAGCCTCGAGTTCGGCCTCGATCGCGGCTTTGGCCGCATTAATCGCGCCTCCCGCCTCCCGGCGGGCCTCGGGTTCAAGCCTGCCGAGCGATTTCAGGCGTTCGGTGAGCGAGCCGGCCTTGCCCAGGTAGCGCGCCTTGGCCTGTTCGAGCTGCGTGCTGTCGGTGGCGGCGGCGAAATCGGCCGCGGCCTGTTGTACCAGTTGATCGAGCTGTTCCATGTCCCTGCCCTGGCGGAATGCGGTGATGCGTCGTGCAGAATTCAGAAAAAAAAAGGAGGCCAGGCCTCCTTTTTTCGGACTGCGCCGGATTACGCAGCGAGTTTGGCCCGGGCCTGTTCGACAATCGCGGCAAACGCCGGCTTGTCGAACACGGCCAGATCGGCCAGGACCTTGCGGTCAATTTCGATCGCAGCCTTTTTCAGGCCGTTCATGAAGGTGCTGTAAGTCAGGCCCAGCTCGCGCGCGGCGGCATTGATCCGCGCGATCCACAGAACGCGAAACTGACGCTTGCGTTGACGACGGTCGCGATAGGCATACTGGCCCGCCTTCATCACCGCCTGCTTGGCGATGCGGTAGACGTTCTTGCGACGGCCGCGATAACCCTTGGCCTGGACGAGGACTTTCTTGTGACGGGCGCGGGCGGTTACACCACGTTTAACGCGAGGCATTGCGGTCTCCTATCAAGCGTACGGAAGCATGGCGCGGATCAGCTTTTCATCCGCGGCATGAACTTCGGTCATGCCGCGCAGCTGACGCTTGGCCTTGGTGGTCTTCTTGGTAAGGATGTGGCGCTTGAACGCCTGGGACCGCTTGATCCCCCCGCTCGAGCGGACCTTGAACCGCTTCGCGGCTCCGCTCTTGGTCTTCATCTTGGGCATTGCTCGGACTCCATGTTTTTGGATGCCGCCAGGTAGCATCGAAAAACCCCGATGCGTTTTGACACCCGACAGCACTTGTTTTCCGCCGGGCAGGACTCCTGCCCCACGGCCTTGCCCCCGCAGGGACAAAATCATTGAACCGGTCAGCGGTTCTTTTTCGGCGCGATGATCATGATCATCTGGCGCCCTTCCATCTTCGGCATCTGCTCGACCTGGCCCAGTTCATCCAGGTCGGCCTTGATGCGCTCGAGCTGGCGCAAGCCGAACTCCTGGTGCGCCATTTCCCGGCCGCGGAAGCGCAAGGTCACCTTGCACTTGTCGCCTTCATCCAGGAAGCGCTTGAGATTGCGCAACTTGATCTGGTAATCGTTCTCGTCGGTGCCGGGGCGAAGCTTGACTTCCTTCACCTGGACCTGTTTCTGCTTGAGCCGGGTTTCGTGGGCCTTCTTCTGTTCCTGATACTTGAACTTGCCGTAATCCATGATCTTGCAGACCGGCGGCTTGGCCATCGGTGCAATCTCGACAAGATCCAGCCCGGCCTCTTCGGCCATGCTGAGGGCTGCGTTCAGGGACACGATCCCCAGCTGTTCGCCTTCTTCGCCAACCAGCCGGAGTTCGAGCGCGTTGATCTCCCCATTAACGCGCTGCTTCTTATCTTGAGCGATGGTTCAACTCTCCACGAAAACCAAAATCAGACCGAACCGGCTTTCGCTTCGACTTCGCGACGCCAGCGTTCGATCAGCGAATCGAGGGACATTTGGCCAAGATCCTGGCCCCCCCGCGCACGCACAGCCACCAAACCTGCGGCCTTTTCCTTCTCGCCGATAACGACCTGGTAAGGCAGCTTCTGCACGCTATGTTCGCGGATTTTATAGTTAATCTTCTCGTTGCGCAAATCAACCTCGACCCGGAAGCCCGCTTTCCTGAGCCTTGCTGCCGCCTCGCTGGCATACTCAGCCTGGCCTTCGGAGATGTTCATCACCACGGCCTGCACCGGCGCAAGCCACATCGGCATCGCCCCCGCGTGGTTCTCGATCAGGATCCCGATGAAGCGCTCGAGCGAACCCAGGATGGCGCGGTGCAGCATCACCGGCACTTTCCTGGTGTTGTCCTCATCGACGTATTCCGCCCCCAGACGCACCGGCAAGTTGAAGTCGAGCTGCAGCGTGCCGCACTGCCACACCCGCCCCAGGCTATCTTTCAGCGAAAATTCGATCTTCGGCCCGTAGAACGCCCCCTCGCCCGGCTGCAGGTCATAGTCCAGGCCCTGCGCATCGAGCGCCGCAGCCAGCGCCGCCTCGGCCGCATCCCACTGCTCGTCGGTACCGACCCGCTTGTCCGGGCGGGTCGACAGCTTGACCAGCACGTCGATGAAGCCGAAGTCGGCATAGACCTGCTGCAGCAGGCGGATGAACTCGGCGGATTCGGCCTGCACCTGGCCTTCGGCACAGAAAATGTGTGCATCATCCTGCACGAAGTTGCGCACGCGCATGATGCCGTGCAGCGAACCGGAAGGCTCGTTGCGATGGCACGAGCCGAACTCGGCCATGCGCAGCGGCAGGTCGCGGTAGCTCTTCAGCCCCTGGTTGAAAATCTGGATATGGCACGGGCAGTTCATCGGCTTCACCGCATAGTCGTGCTTTTCCGACTTCGTGGTGAACATCAGATCCGAATACATCCCCCAGTGACCGGATTTTTCCCACAGCGAGCGGTCGACGATCTGCGGCGTCTTCACTTCCTGGTAGCCATGCTCGCCGATCGTGCGGCGCAGGTACTGCTCGACCTGCTGCCACAGCGTCCACCCCTTGGCGTGCCAGAACACCATGCCCGGCGCCTCATCCTGCAGATGGAAGAGGTCGAGCTGACGACCGAGCCGGCGGTGGTCGCGCTTTTCGGCCTCCTCGATCATGTGCAGATAAGCGTCGAGTTCGTCCTTCTTCGCCCACGCGGTGCCGTACACGCGCTGCAGCATTTCATTCTTCGAGTCGCCGCGCCAATAGGCTCCGGCAAGCTTGGTGAGCTTGAAGATTTTCAGCTTTCCGGTTGACGGCACATGCGGGCCGCGGCAAAGGTCGATGAAATCGCCCTGCCGGTACAGCGACACATCCTCCTGCGCCGGAATCGAGGCGATGATCTCGGCCTTGTAGTGCTCACCGATTTCCTTGAAGAACGCGACCGCCTTGTCGCGCGGCCAGACTTCGCGCTGCACCGCAATTTCACGCTTCGCGATCTCGCCCATGCGCACCTCGATCGCCGCCAGATCCTCCGGCGTAAACGGACGCTTGTACGAAAAATCGTAGTAGAACCCGTTCTCGATCACCGGTCCGATCGTCACCTGCGCATCCGGGAACAGCTCCTTCACCGCATGCGCCAGCAGGTGCGCAGTCGAGTGGCGGATGATGTCCAGGCCTTCCGGAGTCTTGTCGGTGACAATCGCCAGTTCGGCATCGGCATCGAGGCGGTGCGAAAGATCGACCAGGCGGTCGCCGACGCGGCCGGCGAGCGCCGCCTTGGCGAGCCCGGCACCGATCGAAGCCGCGACTTCGGCCACCGTCACCGGGTGATCGAAGCTGCGAATGGAACCGTCGGGAAGCGTGATATTGGGCATGACATAGGCCTCGGACTGGACTCACCCCCTTCTTGCGGGGCGCGACGCGAATCGAAAAATGTGGACGAAAAAAAAGCGCGGTCTTGGCGCGCTTTTTTCTCTAGCAGACAAGCGGAGCCGACCTGTTCAGTTTCCGGCCTGAAAAGTAGTTCGGAACATGATGATCAACCCCATAAATCTGGTAGGCGCGATTGGATTCGAACCAACGACCCCCACCATGTCAAGGTGGTGCTCTAACCAACTGAGCTACGCGCCTGCTGAAGCCCCGCATTATAGGCACTGCAAAAATCCTGTCAAAGATTTTTTGTACTGCAGGACAGGAAACTCACTTTCTCAACCGTGACACCACGAACAGGATCAGCACCGCGCCGACGACGGCGCCGATGAAGCCGGCAGGCTGTCCGACCCGGTAGATTCCCAGAAACTGCCCGCCGAACGTCGCCAGCATCGACCCCCCGATGCCCAGCAGCGCAGTCATGATTAAGCCGAGCCCATCCCTCCCCGGATGCAGCAGGCGAGCAATAAGACCGATGATAAGACCAATGAGAATGGTTCCGATGATGCCCATGTTCAATACCCTCCTGATCGTCGTCCGTTACCCTGCAAGTGCGCCCGCCCGCTCCGCGACACGTGCGCGAGCCTCGAGTCAGCCTGCCGGCCAGGCTTCGAGAAACTGCGTCCAGTGCGGCGCATCGAGCCGGGCGAGCGCATCGCGGACGACCTGCACCTCGTCGGCCCAGGCTTTCGCATCGAGATGGCCGCGCATGCGCTCGAAGCGCAGGTACACCAGGTAGGTGTTCACTACGTCGGTTTCGCAATAATCGCGAATCTCCGCGGCCTTGCCATCGAGCCACGCCTGCCACACCGCCGCGCCGTCCATGCCGAGTTTGCCGGGATAGCCCATGAGCTTGGCCAAGTCGTCCAGCGGCGCGTTCGCACGCGGCTGGTACATCGCCAGCAGGTCCATCAGGTCGAGATGACGGCTGTGATAGCGGCCGATGTAGTTGTTCCACTTGAAATCGCGCGAATCATGATAATCACCATCGCCCTGATCCCAGTAACGCGCGGCCGACACTCCGTGCACCATGCCGCGGTAGTGAAGCACGGGCAGATCAAAGCCGCCGCCGTTCCACGAGACGATCTGCGGCGAGTAGCGCTCGATGCCATCGAAGAAGCGCTGGATGATCTCGCCTTCACCCGTCGCCGGCTCGGACAGCGAGAACACACGAAACTGCTGCGCATCGCGCAGGGCGCAGGAAATCGTCACCACCCGCTGCAGATGATGAGGCAGGAAGTCGTTGCCATGGCTGGCGCGGCGCTGCTGGAACGCCCATTCCGCAACCTCGTAATCCGACAGGCTGGCCGGCAGATCCTCCAGCGCGCGGATTCCGGCCACATCGGGAATGGTTTCGATATCGAAGACAAGAACCGGCATCACTTGCGTACCCAGTTGCCGCCCTGCTGCACCCACCACCCCGGCCGGGCGCGCTCAATCCAGCGCTGGGCGAAGGTGCGACGCACCTCGGCCTCCCAGTCTGGCCGCCCATTGGCCCGGGCGATCTCACGGTACAGCGCGGCGCGGTCGGCATTCTCCGCGGCAATCAGGCTATTGGCCTGGGCGCGCTGCGCCAGGGCGACGGCAGACGCATCGCGCAGCGTCACTGTCCCGTCCGCAGCAAGCCCGACCGCCCCTGAAGCGTAGAGCGGCGCCAGTTGCACATGCCGTTGCTGCATCGACTGGCGCAAGGCCGCAACCGCCGGAGTGTCGATTTCGAGGTTCCCCTGGGCCTGCACCGCCCCTGCCAGCAGGAGGCCGAAAGCCAGCACCGCGATCCATCGCGGGCACGCAAAAAACCGCTTCATTTCGCTTCTCCTTCCTTGCCGGACGCGCCCACCCCGTTCTCGCGCAGCTGCCAGACCTCATCGATGATGCGGTCTGCCGCCTTTTCCGCCGCCGCCGCGGGAAAATAGATATTGATCGTCACACAGCCCGCCAGCCCCAACGCTACGACCAGCGCTCCATTCGGCAACCATCCCATCTCGCTCTCCTGTTCGATGTCGCACTCAGCGCAGTTCGGGCGCGACATTGTCCGCGACCACGCGCTGCAGGCGGTCCACGAGCTCGTCCCAATCGACGCGTCGATTGTAGCCGATGATATTCAGTGCCGGGACGCCACCCCCGCGCATGATCACGAAGCTTCCATCGGCACGCCCGCCCCCCTCGATTCCATCCATAAGGCATACACTGGACAGCATCCGGCAGCGCAGCCCAAGCTCACGGTAGCCGAAGGTGTCGAAAAATCCCAGCAAGCCGCGCTGGATCGCTGCCACCGCCCCGCCCCCGCCCAGGGCACTGATATTCTGTACCGCACGCTGGCTCACCCGGCGCGGGTAACGCCCGGGGCTGCTGGCGATGCGCGCATCGAATGCCGTCGGCCGCCAGTGAGTCAGTTCCAGCCCGCGCACATCGACATCGACAAAGCCGGTGATGCTGCCGAAGCTGAAAGTCTCGGTCAGTTGGGCGAGATCGAGGTGGCGGCCCTCGATGTCGGCACTCAGATGCGAAGCCACCCCGAACGGCTCGAGCAGGCGCAAGCCGGTCGCCTGCAGATAGCCGTCGAACACCGAAACCACCAGCGCGCCGTCGAATGCGATCTCTCCCGGCGCCACCCGCAGACCGGGGAGCGAGGCCGACAACACCCCCGACATCGACGGCAGACCGAGTGCGGCGGTGAGGGCCGGCATGGAGATCGGCTCGACCACCAGGCTGCCGCGACCATGCCAGCCATCCGCCTCGCGGTGCAGCGCCAGGTCATCGAGGACGAGCGCGCCATCGAGCAAGGGAATCATGCTGCGTTCGAAACCGACCCCATTGCCATCGACCCGCGCCTCCAGGTCGAAGGCGCCGAGTTCGAGCTTTCCCCAGCGACCGCCGCCGATCCGCAGCACGGCGCGCGTCTCGCCATCGGCCCGCCAGGGCAGACGGCCGTCGACCGGTCCCACGGCCAGGCCGCCGCCACCATCGGCACCGGGCAAGCTCAACCCGGCGGCAGTGAAAACCGCATCACCTTCCACCAGGCGCCCTTCCTTGACCCGCAAGCCGCCGCTCACATGACCGGAAAAACCCATCCGGTCGGCATTCGCGGGGGCAATCAGGGGAGCCACCCAGCGCGGCCCGAGCACGGCCAGATCGGCGCCGGAAACGGCAACCACGGCCTCGACCAGGCTCGCTTCGGCAAGGTCGATCTCGGCCGAGAGTGCCACTGCCGCAATGCCTTCGAGCTCGGCGCGCCCTTCACGCACGCTCAACCGGCTGCCGCGCAGACGCCCGGCGGCCTCGATCACCGGCCCCGCCTCGAAGTAAAGCGGATGCAGGTAAGCCGCCCCGTGGCGCCAGCCCAGGCGCGCCTGCCAGTCCCACGCCCCCGCCTCCTCCCGGGCATCGAGGCGGATCTCGAGGCCGAGAGCCTCCGCCGCTTGCAGACCATCGCTCGTCGCGAACTGGCCATCCTCGAGGCGGGCGCTCAAGCGCAACTCGTTCCCGCCACCGCGCCGCGGCAACCACTCGACGCGACCGGAAAGCGTCCCCTCCGGCGCCCGCTCGTGCCAGGCTTTCGCCATGCCCGGCCGCCACCCCTGGAGCCACTCCGCCAGCTCGCCGAGCTCGAGATGGTCGAAGTCCGCAACCCATCCTTCTTCCGGGGTGAAGGTGGCGTCGATGCGCGCACCGCGTGCGGAGCGCAGAGTCAGGCGTGCCGCGGCGCGATGCGGCGCCAGCGCGAATCCGGCATCGACCGGCAACCGTCGCCCGGCGAGCCACAATTGCGCCCGGTCGCAGCTCAGCTCATCGAGGGAGAACCGCGCCCGCGCGCAGCGCAGCACCACGTCACGCCAGTGCCGCGACCCCAGCTTGACGCGCTCGATATGCAATTCCGCGCTTTCCCGGGCGGCATCGAAGCGCAGCTCGAGGACATGCATGGAAAAAGCGGGGTTGTGCACTTCTGCCAGGCGCAGAAACAGGCGTTCGGCTGCCGATGCCGGAAGCGCCCACAGCAACGCAAGCGCCAGCCAGGCTGCGCGCACGCCCCCGGTCAGTGCCGCTGCGCGCGCGCGGGCACGCGACGGTTCAGCCGGGGAAGACGCCCGTCGAAAGATAACGGTCACCGCGGTCGCACACGATGGACACGATCACCGCATTCTCGACCTGGGCGGCGATGCGCAGCGCGACATGCATCGCGCCGCCCGAGGAAATCCCGGCAAAGATGCCTTCCTCGCGCGCCAGCCGGCGCGTCATTTCCTCGGCCTCGGCCTGGCTGACCGGCTCCAGGCGATCCACCCGGGGACGCTCGAAGATCTTCGGCAGATAGGACTCGGGCCACTTGCGGATACCCGGAATCTGCGATCCCTGTTCGGGTTCGCAGCCGACGATGCAGATTTCCGGGTTCTTTTCCTTGAGGAAGCGCGATACCCCCATGATGGTGCCGGTCGTGCCCATCGAGCTGACGAAATGGGTCACGCGGCCGCCGGTCTGCTCCCAGATTTCTGGGCCGGTCCCCTCATAGTGGGCGAGCGGGTTGTCCGGGTTGGCGAACTGGTCGAGGATGATCCCCTTGCCTTCGTCGCGCATGCGCTCGGCGATGTCGCGTGCCATCTCCATGCCCCCGGAGGTAGGGGTAAGCACGAGTTCGGCGCCGAAGGCGCGCATCGTCTGGCGGCGCTCGACGCTCTGGTTCTCCGGCATTACCAGGACCATGCGGTAACCGCGCATCGCCGCCGCCATCGCCAGGGCGATGCCGGTGTTGCCGCTGGTGGCCTCGATCAGGGTATCGCCGGGCTTGATGTCGCCGCGCAGTTCGGCGTGCATGACCATCGACAGAGCCGGGCGATCCTTCACCGAGCCGGCCGGGTTATTGCCTTCGAGCTTGGCCAGAATGACGTTGTTGTGGCCGCCAGCGATGCGCTTGAGCCTCACCAGCGGAGTGTGTCCGACATAATCTTCAAGCGTCCTGAATTCCATGTATCTCATCTTCGCGTTGGGTTGTGCTGCCGCAGCCGGGGTCGCGGTGGGCCGCACCTACGGAGTCAGGTCGAACTCTTCGGTCCGCCGTGGAGGATAGGTTTCCCAGCCACCGCAGGCCGGGCAGCGCCAGTGGAACTGGCGCGCCTTGAAGCCGCAGGCATCGCAACGGTAGCGCGCCACCCGGCGGGTATGGCCGTGAATCAGCTGTTTGACCAGCTCGATGTCGCCGCGTTGCTCGGCCGGCGCGGCCAGCACGGCGGCCTCGAGCAGCTTGTCCAGCCCGAGCAGGGTCGGATTGCGGCGCAGTTCCTCGCGCACCAGCGCATACGCCGCGCGAGGTCCGGCCTTTTCCATCTCCCAGTGGAAGAGCTCGTCGAGCAGATCCAGCGAGGCGTGCGCGGACAGCCACGCGCGCAGCAACTGGTGCCCCTCTTCCACCCGCCCCACCCGGCCATAGGCGTCCATCACGCGCTCGGCCACCAGTGCGAGATAGACCGGATCCTGGCTCTCGATCCGCTTCCAGGCTTCGAGCGCTTCCTCGTCGCGGCCGCGGGCTGCGAGCAGGTCGCCAAGGAGCAGGCTCGCGCGCACGCTGCGCCGGTTCACCTCGAAGGCGTGGTCCAGGTGGGCTTGCGCTTCATCATGACGGGAGTTCGCCAGCGCGCCGGCAGCAAGCTCGCAGTGAAAGTTCGCCACCTCGGTGCGCCACATCACGCTTTCGTGTGCAGGCAGGGCCTGCGCCACCTCGATCGCCTTCGCCCAGTCTTTTTCCTGCTGATAGATTTCGAGCAGGTAGCCGAGCGCGACTTCATTTGCCCGCGTACCGCGCAGTCTGACGAAAACCGCCTCGGCACGGTCGAGCAGGCCCGCTTTGAGGAAATCCTGTCCCAGTTCGCCAAGCGCCTGCAGGCGCTGCTCTTCGGAGAGATCCTCGCGGTCGACCAGGAGTTGGTGCATGCGGATCGCACGATCGGTTTCGCCACGACGGCGGAACAGGCTCCCGAGCGCGAAGTGGAGCTCGACCGTCTGGGGATCGATGCGCACCGCCTCGACGAAGGCATCAATGGCCTTGTCGGGCTGCTCGTTGAGCAGGAAGTTGAGTCCGGTCAGATAGGACCGGGGCAGCGAGCGCGACTCCTGCACGACCTGGCGGATGTCGATGCGTGCCGCAAGCCAGCCCAGGGCGAAGAACAGCGGCAGCGCAAGCAGCCACCAGAATTCGATTTCCATGGTGTTCAGGGCGTCGGCAGTCGGGTGTCGCCGGCCGCTGCGGGGGCGGACGCATCGCTTCGGTCGCGCTCGGCACGCTCGAGCTGACGGCGCAGCCGCGAGATCTCGCGGCGCTGGCGGATCAGCGACGCCAGCGTGGCGGTGACCCCGAGCAGGGCGCCAGCGGCAAAGCTGAGCAGGATGACGAACACCAGCGGCAGTTGCCACTGCCCGCCAAAATAGAAATTCAGGGTCGCAAGATGGTCGTTCTTGATCGCAAACCCGAACAGCAGGAAGAACAGCAACAGGCGGATGAACCAGATGATTGCGCGCATGGCCGGCATTATCCCCGAGCAGTGAGCAAAAAAGAAGGCGGCCGCAGCCGCCTTCCATTATTGCCTGTAAAACCGATTGCCGCGTGCTCAGCTTTCGCCGGGATCGACCCGCTCGCGCAACTCCTTGCCCGCCTTGAAATGCGGAACGTATTTTTCCGGCACCAGGACCTTGTCGCCGGATTTCGGATTGCGTCCTACACGAGGCGGCCGATGGTTCAACGCGAAACTTCCGAACCCGCGGATCTCGATGCGATCGCCGCGCGCCAGGGCGTCGACCATCGCATCGAGAATCATCTTGACCGCGTAATCGGCATCCTTTGCGACCAGTTGCGGAAACCGCTCCGCAAGCTGGGCGATCAGCTCCGATTTGGTCATGATCGTCCGGATTACTGCTTCTGCTCGTTCAGCTTGGCCTTGAGCAGGGCACCGAGATTGGTCGTGCCGGTGGCAGCCGAGCTCTCGGAAGCAAGCTTGCTCATGGCTTCCGACTGCTCGGCCTGGTCCTTGGCGCGGATCGACAGGCTGATCGAGCGGGTCTTGCGATCGACATTGATCACCAGCGCCTCGACTTCGTCGCCTTCCTTGAGCATCGTGCTGAGATCATCGATACGGTGCGGGGCGGCTTCGGAAGCACGCAGGTAGCCTTCGACGTCATCGCCCAGCGCGATCACCGCGCCGCGGGCCTCGACCGACTTCACCGTACCGCGCACGAGGCTGTTCTTCTCGTGGGTGGCGATGAAGTTGGTGTACGGGTCGCCTTCGAGCTGCTTGATGCCCAGCGAGATGCGCTCGCGCTCGACATCGATCGCCAGCACCACGGCCTCGACCTCGTCGCCCTTCTTGAAGCGGCGCACGGCGTCTTCGCCGGACTCGCTCCAGGACAGATCGGACAGGTGCACCAGGCCGTCGATTCCGCCTTCCAGGCCGATGAACACGCCGAAGTCGGTGATCGACTTGATCTGGCCACGGACCTTGTCGCCCTTCTTGTGGTTGATCGCGAAATCGTCCCACGGGTTGGACATGCACTGCTTCATGCCCAGCGAGATGCGGCGACGGTCTTCGTCGATCTCGAGAATCATCACTTCGACTTCGTCGCCCAGCTGCACGACCTTGGTCGGATGGATGTTCTTGTTGGTCCAGTCCATCTCGGACACGTGCACCAGGCCCTCGATGCCCTGTTCGACCTCGACGAAGGCGCCGTAGTCGGTGATGTTGGTGACCTTGCCGAACAGGCGGGTGCCTTGCGGGTAGCGGCGCGAGATGCCCACCCACGGATCTTCGCCGAGCTGCTTGAGGCCGAGCGAGACGCGGTTCTTTTCCTGGTCGAACTTGAGCACCTTGGCTTCGATCTCGTCACCGACGTTGAGCACTTCCGACGGGTGACGCACGCGGCGCCAGGCGAGGTCGGTGATGTGCAGCAGGCCATCGATGCCGCCGAGGTCGACGAACGCGCCGTAGTCGGTGATGTTCTTGACGATGCCCTTGATGACGGTGCCTTCCTTGAGGTTGGAGAGCAGCTTCTCGCGCTCTTCACCCATCGACTCTTCGAGCACGGCGCGGCGCGACACGACAACGTTGTTGCGCTTGCGGTCGAGCTTGATGACCTTGAACTCGTATTCCTTGCCTTCGTACGGCGTGGTGTCCTTGACCGGACGCATGTCGACCAGCGAACCCGGCAGGAAGGCGCGGATGCTGTTGGTCATGACGGTCAGGCCACCCTTGACCCGGCCGGTGATCACGCCCTTGACCAGGGAGCCTTCGTTGAGCGCCTTCTCGAGGTCGTTCCAGGCAGCGATGCGCTTGGCCTTGTCGCGCGACAGGCGGGTTTCGCCGTAGCCGTCTTCGAGCGCGTCGATGGCGACGTGAATGAAGTCGCCGACATTGACTTCGAGCTCACCGCGATCGTTGCGGAACTCTTCGATCGGCACATAGCTTTCGGACTTCAGGCCGGCGTTGACGACGACGAAGTTCTGGTCGATGCGCACGACTTCGGCGGTGATGACTTCACCGGTGCGCATTTCCTGGAGGGCAAGACTTTCCTCGAAGAGGGCGGCAAAGCTTTCTTCGAAGGAGGGGGTGGCGTTGGACATAGGGCTAGGGATCCGGCACCGCCGTGGGGCGGCCAATAAGGTTGGTTCAAGAAAAACGCGCCGGAGCCCACGCTCCCGCGCGATTGCGTCAACCAGCCGCTTCGCCGCCCGCCCGCACGAGATCGAGTACAAAGGCGACCGCCTGCTCGACATTCCGTTCGGTGGTATCGAGCAGCACCGCGTCCGGCAACTTCAGCAAGGGCGCAACCGGACGGGCGGCATCACGCGCATCCCGTTCCTGAAGATCCTTCAGAAGACTTTCCATGTTAGCAGCCGATCCCTTTTCGATCAACTGCTTATAGCGGCGCTCGGCCCGCGCCTCGGCCGAGGCGGTGAGAAACACCTTGATCCCGGCATCGGGAAAGACCACCGAGCCCATGTCCCGCCCTTCCGCCACCAGGCCGGGGGCTGCGCGGTAGTCGCGCTGGCGATCGAACAGCGCCGCCCGCACCGCAGCCAGCACCGCCACTTTCGACGCCCCCACCGAGCACGCCTCGGAACGGATGCCGTCGGTGACGTCCTCCCCGGAAAGCAGCACCCGGCCGTCTTCGAAAGACGCCGGCAGCGCCGCGGCCAGCGCTGCAACGCCACGCTCGTCGTCCAGCGGAACGCCGGCGCGCATCGCCGCCAGCGCGACCAGCCGGTACAGCGAGCCGCTGTCGAGGTAATGCCAGCCCAGCGCCGCGGCGACGCGCGCCGCGACCGTGCCCTTGCCGGACGCCGACGGGCCGTCGATCGCCAGCACCGGCACCGGCCTCGCAACCTGTGCGAACGCATCGAAGTAACCCGGGAACGTCTTGTTCACGCACCTCGGATCGTTGATCCGCACCCGACAGGCGCCAAGGCTGACCAGCGAGAAGCACATCGCGATGCGGTGATCGTCGTAGGTGTCGATCGCCGCCGGGCGCAGGCGCGCCGGACGGGATACGGTCAGGTAATCCGCCCCCTCCTCGACTTCGGCGCCAAGCTTGCGCAACTCCGTGGCCATCGCCGCGATGCGGTCGGTCTCCTTCACCCGCCAGCTCGCGATGTTGCGCAGCCGGCAAGGACCATCGGCAAACAGCGCCAGCACCGCCAGCGTCATCGCCGCGTCGGGGATGTGGTTGAGATCGAGATCGAACGCCTTCAGCACCCCGCCGTCGGGCGCCGCGGCCTCGATCCAGTTGTCGCCCATGGTGATCTTCGCGCCGAGCTGCCCGAGCGCCTCGGCAAAGCGCACGTCGCCCTGAATGCTGCTGCGCCCCACCCCTTCGACCCGCAGCGGACCGCCACCGATGGCACCGGCGGCGAGGAAGTAGGAGGCAGAGGAGGCGTCGCCCTCGACGAACACCGTGCCGGGGCTGCGGTAGCACGCCCCGCCAGGCACCACGAAGCGGGTCCAGCCGTGCTGCTCGACCTCGACGCCGAAACGCGCCATCAGCTCGAGCGTGATCCGGACATAGGGCTTGGAGATCAGTTCGCCGACCACTTCGAGGGTGGTTTCCACTCCGGTCAGCGGCAGCGCCATCAGCAGCGCGGTAAGGAACTGGCTGGAGACGTCGCCCCGCACCTTGACCACGCCGCCGGGGCAGATCGTCGCCGGCCTCAGGTGCAGCGGCGGATACCCCTCGCTGGCCGTGCACGTGATGTCGGCGCCGAGCTGGCGCAGCGCATCGACCAGATCGCCGATCGGGCGCTCGTGCATGCGCGCCACCCCGGACAGGCGGTACTCGCCACCGGACAGCGCGAGCGCCGCGGTCAGGGGGCGGAAGGCGGTGCCCGCGTTGCCGAGGAACAGCTCGGCGGCCTTCACCGGGAAGGGCCCGCCAACGCCGCGCACGCGATAGTCCAGGCTGTCGCCGTCACGCTTCCACGCCACCCCCAGCGCGCGCAGCGCCTCGAGCATGCGCTCCACATCGTCCGAGAGCAGCAGGTCGCGGATCTCGGTCTCGCCTTCGGCCAGCGCCGCCAGCAGGAGCACGCGGTTGGAGATGCTCTTCGAGCCCGGCAGGCGAATCCTGCCGGCAGCGCCCAGCATCGGGGGCAGGTCGAGAAATTCCATCGTCGCCTCTCAAAAACGGGGCCGGCGGCATCGCGCCGCCCGCCCCAATCATTCGTTTCCCCGCGCGCGAGATCGCCGCGCGGCCCCGGCGCTATTCCGCGGTCTGCACCGGCAAGCCGTCGGCCCAGGCATTGCGCGCGCGCCGTGCGCGCTCGAACACCGCCTCCAGGCCGGGACCGTCACCCGCGACGAGCAGGCCGCGCAGCTGCGCGAGCTCGGTGCGGTAGGCGTCGAGCTCGTCGAGCAGGGCCGCCCGGTTCGCCATGCAGATGTCGCGCCACATCTCCGGATGGCTGCCGGCGATGCGGGTGAAATCGCGGAAACCGCTCGCCGCGTGTGAGAACAGCAGGGGGGCGTTGGAACGGCGGGCGAGATCGTCGACCAGGCCGAAGGCGAGCAGGTGCGGCAGATGGCTGACCGCGGCGAAGACGCGGTCGTGGTCCTGCGGGCTCATCTCGACCACCCCCGCACCGCAAGCCTCCCACGCCGCCCGCACTTTCGCCACCGCCTCCGGCCGGCTTTCGGCCAAAGGGGTCAGCACGACCTTGCGATCGACGTAGAGCTCGGCGAATGCCGCCTCCACGCCGCTTTTTTCGGCTCCGGCGATCGGGTGTGCCGGCACCACATCGGCGAGATGATGGCCCAGATGGCGGTGGATGGCCGCGATCACATCGCGCTTGGTGCTGCCCGCATCGGTCACGATCGTCCCCGGCTGCAGGTGGGGCGCCATCGCCACCATGATCGCGTCCATCTGCCCCACCGGCGCGGCAATCAGCACCAGCTCGGCGCCGTCGAGGGCATCCGCCCATTCGCGGCCAATCACGTCGATCACCCCGAGCGCGCGCGCGCGCTCGAGCGATGCACGGCTGCGGCCGAGGCCCACGACCTGGCCCACCGCGCCGGCGCGGCGCAGCGCGAGCGCGAACGACGCGCCGATGAGACCGACGCCGCAGACGACGAGCTTGCCGATCAAGGCCATGCCTGCCTCCCGTTCAGGCCAGCGCCTGGCGCAGCGCCTCGATGAAGCGGGCGTTCTCTTCGGGCAGGCCGATCGACACCCGCAGCCAGTGCGGCATGCCGTAGGCCGCGATCGGGCGCACGATGACGCCCTGGCGGAGCAGCGACTGGTTGACGCCGATCGCATCGCCGACCTTGAAGGTGACGAAATTGCCCGCCGACGGGATCCACTCCAGCCCCATCGCCGCGAGCGCCTCGGTGAGCTGCACCATGCCACGGCGGTTGAGTTCGGCGCTGCGCGCGATGAACTCCTCGTCGCCGAGTGCGGCCTCGGCTGCGGCCAGGGCGATGCTGGACACGTTGAAAGGCTGGCGCACGCGGTTCATCAGATCGGCAACATCGGGATGAGCGACCGCATACCCCACCCGCAGCCCCGCCAGACCATAGGCCTTGGAGAAGGTACGCGACACCAGCAGGTTGGGAAAACGGTCGAGCCAGGCGATCGAGTCGTAGCGCTGCTCGGGCGCCAGGTATTCCGTATAGGCTTCGTCGAGCACGACCAGTACGTGGCGCGGCACCTGACCGAGGAAGGCCTCGAGTGCCGCGCCGGAGACGAAGGTGCCGGTGGGGTTGTTCGGGTTGGCGATGAACACCACCCGCGTCTGCGGGGTGATCGCCGCCGCCATCGCATCGAGGTCATGGCCGAAGTTCTGTGCCGCCACTTCGATACCGTGTGCGCCGCGGGCGTTGGTCGCCAGTGGATAGACGGCGAACGCATGCCGCGAATAGACCGCGGACAAGCCCGGGGCGAGGAAGGCGAGCGTCACCAGTTCGAGGATGTCGTTCGAGCCGTTGCCGACCACCAGCTGCTCCGGCTTCACGCCGAAACGGCGGCACAGCGCGACCTTCAGCGCAAAGGCGCCGCCGTCCGGGTAGCGCCCCAGCTCGGCGACCGCAGCATGCACGGCATCGCGCGCCTGCGCGCTCATCCCGAGCGGGTTCTCGTTGGAGGCGAGCTTGACGATGTTCGCCTCCTCGATGCCCATTTCGCGGGCGAGCTCGGAAATCGGCTTGCCGGGCTGGTAGGGCATGATCGAGCGGATGTAATCGGGCGCCAGGCTGGCAATGCTCATGCTGTCTTCTCCTTGTCTTTGCACGGCGCCTCCGGCCGCTGCCGGGATGGCCGAAAACACGTTGGGTTGAGTCTGAATGGAAGGCGATCCGGCGCGTGCGCTCAAGAAAATGCAGGGCCGCCCCAAGTTTGCTTGCCCCCTCGGGGGCGGAAACGGCCAAGCCGTTTCCTGGAGGCGCTCAGATCGCCGCCACCGGGTAGGAGCCGATGATCTTGACGAACGCGGCCCGCTCGTTCAGTTCCTCGAGGGCCGCGGCCACCGCCGGGTCTGCGCGGTGGCCGTTGATGTCGGCATAGAACACGTATTCCCACAGCCCCGAACGTGCCGGCCGCGACTGCAGCTTGGTCATATCCACGCCGTGGCGGGCGAGCGGTTCGAGCAGGCCGTGGATCGCCCCCGGACGGTTCGGCGTGGAGAACACCAGCGAGGTGCGGTCCTGCCCCGAAGGGCCGGCAT
Source organism: Thauera chlorobenzoica (assembly GCF_001922305.1). NCBI lineage: Bacteria > Pseudomonadati > Pseudomonadota > Betaproteobacteria > Rhodocyclales > Zoogloeaceae > Thauera > Thauera chlorobenzoica. The sequence goes on along the minus strand of NZ_CP018839.1, from coordinate 2,217,238 downwards.
CGTGCTCGGCGATGATCAGGAAGCGGGTGGTGTTGTTCGGATCGTCCTCGATGTTGGGGGCGAGGACGTTCAGCCCGTACAGGTGCGCTGCGGCCTCGCCGGCGATCGCGCAGGATTCCGGGTCCTCGGAGGCCATGCGCGCGGCCTCGGCATTGCTCGCCACCGGAATCCGCGGCAGGTGCGGCAGGTTGCGGTTGAGCCATTCGTGGCACTGCGCCAGCGACTGCGCGTGGGAGTAGATGCGCCGCGCCGCGCCGATGCCCTCGGCGCGCGACATCAGTTGCTGGTGGATGCGCAGCCGCACTTCGCCGCAGACCTGGAGCGGGTTGGTGAGCAGCAGGTCGAGGGTGCCGCCGACCGCACCTTCGGTGGAGTTTTCCACCGGCACCACGCCGTAGTCGGCGTTGCCCGCTTCGACCGCGCGGAACACGTCGTCGATCGTCGCCATCGCCATGAAGTTGGGAGCGGAGCCGAAATGCTTGCGGCTGGCGCTCTCCGAGAAGGTCCCCGCCGGCCCGAGGTAGGCGACGCGCAGCGGATGCTCGAGGGCGAGGCAGGCCGACATGATTTCGCGGAAGATGGTCTTCACCGCGTCGCCCGGCAGGGGCCCCGGGTTGAGATCGGCGAGACGGCGCAGCACCTGGGCTTCGCGATCGGGACGGTAGAACATGTTGCCCCGCTTGATCTCGCCCACCCGCTGCGCACAGCGCGCGCGGGTGGCCAGACGGGCAAGGATTTCCTCGTCGAGGTGATCGATCTCGTTACGCAGTTTCAACAGTTCGTCACTCATGCTCGGCCCCTGGCCCTCTTCAAAATCAGCCCTTCCCGGCTCGGCGCGCCCATCCGTCCGCCCCGCCCGCTCAGGCTTTCCTTGCGGCGAAATCGCGCATGAAATCCACCAGCGCCTGCACCCCGGCGGGCGGCATCGCGTTGTAGATCGAGGCGCGCATGCCGCCGACCGACTTGTGGCCCTTCAGCTGCACCAGCCCGGCCGCCTTCGACTCGGCGAGGAAGGCCTCGTCGAGCGCCCCGTCCTTGAGGAAGAAAGGCACGTTCATGCGCGAACGGCAGGCCGGGTCGACGCGATTCTCGTAGAAACCGCTGCCATCGAGGAAGTCGTACAGCAGCTTCGCCTTGGCGATGTTCTGCGCCTCGATCGCGGCCACCCCGCCCTGGCGCTTCAACCACTGGAACACCAGCCCGGCGACGTAGATCGCGTAGGTCGGCGGAGTGTTGTACATCGAGCCGTTGTCGGCCACCGTCTGGTAGTCGAAGGCGCTCGGGCAGTGCGCCATCGCGCGCCCGAGCAGGTCCTCGCGGACGATGACGATGGTCAGGCCCGCGGGGCCGATGTTCTTCTGCGCGCCGCCGAAGATCAGGCCGTACTTCGACACGTCGATGGCGCGCGACAGGAGGTGCGAGGACATGTCGGCCACCACCGGCACCTCGCCGCGGCCGATCTGCGCCAGATCGGGCGCGAAGGGGTATTCGACACCGCCGATGGTCTCGTTGGTGCAGGTGAACACGTAGGCCGGCTCGGCTGACAGCTTCCAGTCCGTCATCGGCGGCACGGTGGTGAAGCCACTTGCTTCCGACGTGGCGGCGATGTTCACCTCGGCGTACTTGCGCGCCTCCTTCTGCGATTTCTGCGACCACGAGCCGGTGACGACGTAGTCGGCGATGCGCTTGTCGCCGATCAGGTTCATCGGGATGATCGCGTTCTCGGCGATCGCCCCGCCCTGCATGAACAGGATGCGGTAGTCGGCCGGCACCGCGAGCAGTTCGCGCAGGTCGGCCTCGGCCTGAGCGGCGATCGCGGTGAATTCCTTGCCGCGATGGCTCATTTCCATCACGCCCATGCCCGAACCGTGCCAGTCGAGCATCTCGGCGGCGGCCTGGCGCAGCACCTCTTCGGGCAGCACCGCGGGACCGGCGCTGAAATTCCACACGCGACTCATCAAGCGTCTCCTTCCTCGCCGGCGGCCGGGGCCTCGCCCCCATTGGCGTCGGCCTGCACGCCGGCGTCACGGCCTTCCGCATCCTCGGCGGATTCGCCGTTGGTGCCCATGCTCTCGTCCGACTCGGACTCCGCAACCTTCTCGATGCTGGCGAGGAAGGTGCCCTCGTCGAGGTTGATCAGGGTCACACCCTGGGTCGAGCGCCCCATTTCGCGGATGCTTTCGACCCGGGTTCGGATCAGCACCGCACCGGTCGAGATCAGCATCACCTCGTCGCCCGGATCGACCAGCACCGCCCCCACCAGCTTGCCGTTGCGGTCGGACGTCTGGATCGCGATCATCCCCTTGGTGCCGCGGCCGTGGCGGGTGTATTCGGCCACCGGAGTGCGCTTGCCGTAGCCGTTCTCGGTCGCGGTCAGCACCGACTGCGCCTCGCCCTTGGCCACCAGCATCGCGATCACCGCCTGGCCGTCTTCGAGCATCATCCCGCGCACCCCGCGCGCGTCGCGGCCCATCGGCCGGACGTCGGTCTCGGCGAAGCGCACCGCCTTGCCGGCGTCGGAGAACAGCATCACGTCGCAGTCGCCGTCGGTGATGGCGACCCCGATCAGGTGATCGCCATCGTCCAGATTCACCGCGATGATGCCGGCCTTGCGCGGATTGGAGAAGGCGGTGAGCGCGGTCTTCTTGACCGTTCCCCCGGAGGTCGCCATGAATACGAAATGGTTGTCGTCGAAGGCCTGGACCGGCAGCACGGCAGTGATCTTTTCGCCTTCGATCAGCGGGAAGAGATTGACGATCGGCTTGCCGCGCGAGTTGCGCGTGCCTTCCGGGACTTCATAGACCTTGAGCCAGTAGCAACGCCCGCGGCTGGAGAAGCACAGCACGGTGTCGTGGGTGTTGGCGACGAAGAGGTGGTCGATGAAGTCCTCGTCCTTCATCGAGGTCGCCTGCTTGCCGCGCCCGCCACGGCGCTGGGCGCGGTAGTCGGCGAGCGGCTGGCGCTTGAAGTAGCCGGTGTGGGACAGGGTCACGACCATGTCCTCAGGGGTGATCAGATCCTCGATGTTGATCTCGGCGGTGTTCAGCACCAGCTCGGAGCGGCGCGGGTCGCCGAACTGGTTGCGCACCGCGCCGAGCTCGTCGACGATGATCGCGGTGATGCGCTCGGGGCGGGCGAGGATATCGAGGAGGTCGGTAATGACGTCCATCACCTCGCGGTACTCGCCGACGATCTTGTCCTGCTCCATGTTGGTCAGGCGCTGCAACTGCATCTCGAGGATGCGCTGGGCCTGCACTTCGGACAGGCGGTAGCCCTGCGCCCCAGCGACCGGGACGAGGCCGAACTCGGCGCCCAGCCCTTCGGGCCGGTAGCTGTCGGCCGTTGCACGCGCCAGCATCTCCTCGACCAGCGCCGACCGCCAGGCGCGCTCCATCAGGCCGCGGCGGGCGTCGGCGGGCGTCGGCGCGGCCTTGATCAGGGCGATGATCTCGTCGACGTTCGACAGCGCTACCGCCAGGCCCTCGAGGATGTGGCCACGGTCGCGCGCCTTCTTCAGTTCGAAGATGGTGCGCCGGGTGACGACCTCGCGGCGATGGGCGAGGAAGCACTCCAGCATCTGCTTGAGGTTCAGCAGGCGCGGCTTGCCATCGACCAGCGCCACCATGTTCATGCCGAAGCTGTCCTGCAGCTGGGTGTGCTTGAACAGCTTGTTGAGCACGACCTCGGGCATCTCGCCGCGCTTCAGTTCGACCACCAGGCGCATCCCCGACTTGTCCGACTCGTCGCGGATCTCGCTGATGCCCTCGATCTTCTTCTCGTTGACCAGCTCGGCCATGCGCTCCTGCAGGGTGCGCTTGTTCACCTGGTAGGGCAGCTCGTCGACGACGATCGCCTGGCGGTCGGTCTTGCCGATCGGCTCGAAGTGGGTGCGCGCGCGCATGATCACGCGGCCGCGGCCGCTGCGGTAGCCCTCGTGCACGCCATGCAGGCCGTAGATCAGGCCGGCGGTGGGAAAGTCCGGGGCCTTGACGATGTCGATCAGGGCCTCGATGTCGGTCGCGGGATCCTCGAGCAGCTTCAGGCAGGCATCGACGATCTCGCCCAGGTTGTGCGGCGGGATGTTGGTCGCCATGCCGACCGCGATGCCGCTGGAGCCGTTGATCAGCAGATTGGGAATCTTCGCCGGCATCACCAGCGGCTCTTTTTCGGAGCCGTCGTAGTTCGGGCCGAAATCGACCGTTTCCTTGTCGATGTCGGCGAGCAGCTCGTGGCCGATGCGCGCCATGCGGATCTCGGTGTAACGCATCGCCGCGGCATTGTCGCCATCGACCGAACCGAAGTTGCCCTGGCCATCGACCAGCATGTAGCGCAGCGAGAAATTCTGCGCCATGCGCACGATGGTGTCGTACACCGCGGTATCGCCGTGCGGGTGGTATTTGCCGATGACGTCGCCGACGATACGCGCCGACTTCTTGTAGGCGCGATTCCAGTCGTTGGAGAGCTCGTGCATTGCGAACAGTACGCGCCGATGCACCGGCTTGAGGCCATCGCGCGCATCGGGCAGCGCCCGCCCCACGATCACGCTCATGGCGTAGTCGAGGTAGGAATGGCGCATCTCCTCCTCGAGGCTGATCGGCAGGGTTTCCTTGGCGAACTGAGTCATTCTTGGGGGCGGGCTAGCCGCGAAAACCAAAACACGCAATGCTACCATGCGACACTCGCCGGCGACCCCCCTCTTGAATTACCCGGGGCCGCCCCAAGGTAGGCGACTGTTTCGGATCAACAGGGAGTTAAACCGACATGCAGGACCCGAATCAGGCCAGCCAGAACGCCGCACACAACGAGGCAGCCCCGCCCCCCGAGCAACTGTCTGCCGATACCAGCCCCGAAGCCTGCGCCGCTGCCGCCGACACCACTCCGCAACGCAGCGTCGACCGCATGCCCAGCCTGGAGGAAGCCTTGCGCCAGGCCGAACTCAAGGCCGCCGAGTATCACGACGCCTGGCTGCGCGCGAAGGCCGAGACCGAAAATGTGCGCCGCCGCGCCCAGGAAGACATCGCCAAGGCATCCAAATTCGCCGCCGAGAAGTTCGCCGCCGCGATGCTGCCGGTGAAGGACAGCCTGGAAGCCGCGCTTGCGGTGGAAAAACAATCGGCCGAAAAGCTGTACGAAGGCGTCGAGCTGACCCTCAAGCAGCTGGCGTCGGCCTTCGAGGGCGCGCACCTGGCCGAGGAAAACCCGCTCGGCCAGAAATTCGACCCCAACAAGCACCAGGCCATCAGCGCGATCGAGGCCGACGCCGAGCCCAATACCGTCGTCACCGTGCTGCAGAAAGGCTACCTGCTCAACGAGCGCGTCATTCGCCCCGCCCTGGTCATGGTCGCCAAGGCCAAGGGGCAGTAAGCACTCCGTTCCGGCGCTCCGGGCAGGCATGGCGCCCGCAACAAAGTCCGGACGGTTCGCTTGAAAGTGCCCTGGCACCCCCCCATATTCGCTTCAGACCGGCGCACGCCAAGCGCGCCTCCGAATTCAGCTTCGTAAAGGAAAACCACACATGGGCAAGATCATCGGCATCGACCTCGGCACCACCAACAGCTGCGTTTCCGTGATGGAAGGCGGCAAGCCGAAAGTCATCGAGAACTCCGAAGGCGCACGCACCACCCCGTCGGTGGTCGCCTACTCCGAAGACGGCGAGATCCTGTGCGGCGCGCCGGCCAAGCGCCAGGCCGTCACCAACGCCAAGAACACCCTGTTCGCGATCAAGCGCCTGATCGGCCGCCGCTTCCAGGAAAAGGAAGTGCAGAAGGACATCGACCTGATGCCCTTCACCATCTGCAAGGCCGACAACGGCGACGCCTGGGTCGAAGTGCGCGGCAAGAAGATCGCCCCGCAGCAGGTCTCCGCCGAAGTCCTGCGCAAGATGAAGAAGACCGCCGAAGACTACCTCGGCGAGGAAGTCACCGAGGCGGTCATCACCGTGCCGGCCTACTTCAACGACAGCCAGCGCCAGGCCACCAAGGATGCCGGCCGCATCGCCGGCCTGGAAGTCAAGCGCATCATCAACGAGCCCACCGCGGCCGCGCTCGCCTTCGGCATGGACAAGAAGCCGGGCGACTCCAAGATCGCGGTGTACGACCTCGGCGGGGGCACCTTCGACATCTCGATCATCGAGATCGCCGACCTCGACGGCGAGCACCAGTTCGAAGTGCTCGCCACCAACGGCGACACCTTCCTCGGCGGCGAGGACTTCGACCAGCGCATCATCGACTACATCGTCACCGAGTTCAAAAAGGAACAGGGCGTCGATCTCAAGAACGACGTGCTGGCCTTGCAGCGCCTGAAGGAAGCGGCCGAAAAGGCCAAGATCGAGCTGTCTTCCGGCCAGCAGACCGACATCAACCTGCCCTACATCACCGCCGACGCCTCGGGCCCGAAGCACCTGAGCCTGAAGCTGACCCGCGCCAAGTTCGAATCGCTGGTGGAAGACCTCGTCGAGCGCTCGATCGAGCCCTGCCGCGTCGCCCTCAAGGATGCCGGCATCAAGGTCTCCGAGATCGACGACGTCATCCTCGTCGGCGGCCAGACCCGCATGCCGATGGTGCAGGACAAGGTAAAGGCGTTCTTCGGCAAGGAGCCGCGCAAGGACGTGAACCCGGACGAAGCCGTCGCCGTCGGCGCCTCGATCCAGGGCGGCGTGCTGCAAGGTGAAGTCAAGGACGTGCTGCTGCTCGACGTCACCCCGCTGTCGCTCGGCATCGAAACCCTGGGCGGCGTGATGACCAAGCTGATCCAGAAGAACACCACCATCCCGACCAAGGCCTCGCAGGTCTTCTCCACCGCCGACGACAACCAGAACGCGGTCACCATCCACGTGCTGCAGGGCGAGCGCGAAATGGCCTCGGGCAACAAGAGCCTGGGTCAGTTCAACCTCTCCGACATCCCGCCGGCGCCGCGCGGCATGCCGCAGATCGAGGTCACCTTCGACATCGACGCCAACGGCATCCTGCACGTGTCGGCCAAGGACAAGGCCACCGGCAAGGAAAACAAGATCAAGATCCAGGCCAACTCCGGCCTCTCGGACGAGGAAGTCGAGCGCATGGTGCGCGACGCCGAGGCCCACGCCGAGGAAGACAAGAAGGCGCACGAGCTGGTCGACGCCCGCAACCAGTGCGACGCCCTGATCCACTCGACCCGCAAGGCGCTCGGCGAGTACGGCGACAAGCTGTCCGAGGACGAGAAGTCCAAGATCGAGGCCGCGATCAAGGACGCCGAAGAAGCGATCAAGAGTTCGGACAAGGACACGATCGAAGCCAAGAGCCAGGCCCTGGCGACGGCGGCGCAAAAGCTCGGCGAGCAGATGTACGCCCAGTCCCAGCCCGAAGGCGGCGCCCAGGCCGAAAGCGGCGCCAGCAAGACGGCCGACGCCGACGTGGTGGATGCCGAATTCACCGAAGTGAAGGACAAGAAGTAATCGTCGTTCTGGCGAACTCTTCGCGGCCGAGCCCCGCCGGAGCCCTGCTCCGGTGCCGGCTCGGCCTTTGCTTGATACCCGACTGAGCGAAGCACCATGTCCAAAAGGGATTACTACGAAGTCCTCGGCGTCAACCGCGATGCGAGCGACGACGAAATCAAGAAGGCCTACCGCAAGCTGGCCATGAAGCACCACCCGGACCGCAACCCGGACAACAAGGGTGCCGAGGAGAAATTCAAGGAGGCCAAAGAGGCCTACGAGATGCTCTCCGACCCGCAGAAGAAGGCGGCCTACGACCGTTACGGCCACGCCGGGGTCGACCCCTCGATGGGCGCAGGCCCCGGCGCGCAAGGCTTCGACGGTTTTTCCGATGCGTTCGGCGACATCTTCGGCGATCTCTTCGGGGCGGGGCGCGGCGGCAGCCGCTCCAATGTCTATCGCGGTGCCGACCTGCGTTACAACCTCGAGATCACCCTCGAGGAGGCTGCGCGTGGCGCGGAAAAGACGATCCGCATTCCCACCGTCGAGGAATGCGCCACCTGCCACGGCAGCGGCGCCAAGCCGGGCACCCAGCCCAAGCCCTGCCCGACCTGCAACGGCCACGGCCAGGTGCGTGTGCAGCAAGGCTTCTTCTCGATCCAGCAGACCTGCCCGAAGTGCCACGGCAGCGGCAAGATCATCCCCGACCCCTGCCGCGACTGCGGCGGCGCCGGCCGGGTGAAGAAGCACAAGACCCTGGAAGTGAAGATTCCCGCCGGCATCGACGAAGGCATGCGCCTGCGCCACGCCGGCCACGGCGAGCCCGGGGTCAATGGCGGCCCGCCGGGCGACCTCTACGTCGAGATCCACATCCGCAAGCACGCGATGTTCGAGCGCGACCACGACGACCTGCACTGCGAGATGCCGATCAGTATCTCCACCGCGGCGCTTGGCGGCGAGATCGAGATCCCGACCCTGGAAGGCATGGCGCGCCTCAAGATCCCCGCCGAAACCCAGAGCGGCAAGGTCTTCCGCCTGCGCGGCAAAGGCATCAAGAACGTGCGCAGCCATGTCCACGGTGACCTGATGTGCCACGTCGTGGTGGAAACGCCGGTCAACCTGACCGAGCGTCAGAAGGAACTGCTGCGCGAATTCGAGGAAATCTCCAGCGGCAACGCCGACCGCCACAATCCGAAGGCGAAGTCGTGGATGGACAAGGTGAAGGACTTCTTCGCCACCTGAGCGCACGCCGGAGCCATTCCCGCAGCCGGCACCCCGGCAGACAGCGGCCCCGCTTCCGGCATGTTGCGGAAGCGGGGCCGCTGCATTGGGCGGGGCGGGGTCGACCGAGGCGGGGAAGCCGCAGCGCCGCGGCACCACGCCGCCCTGCGCGCTACCTCCGGATACCGATCATGCTTCCAGCCTGGTCCGGCCGCGGCAGTGCGCCCTGGGCCGCCAGCCAGGCATCCACCCGAGCCTGGACCTCGGGCGGAAAATCGGCGCCGCGCCGGGCCTCCATGTCGATGTGCATGACCATCAGTTCGTTGGTCGCGGCAAGCCAGCCCTCAGTCTCGTGGCGCATCTCGTGGAAGAGGTGGACGCGCTTGTGGTCTGCATCGAGCACGCGCGTGCCGATCACGTAGGGCTGGTCGCGGCCGATCTCGCGGACGTAATTGACGTGCATTTCGAGGACGAAGGTCGTGTGGCGGCAGCGCGCACGGTAGTCGGCGTCGAGGCCGAGCACATCGAGAAAGGCGTCGGTCGCCTGGTCGAACGCCAGCACGTAGTAGGCCACATTCATGTGGCCGTTGTAGTCGATCCAGTCCCCGCGCACCCTGCCGCGCAGGGTGAATCCCGTTTCAGGGCAGTTCGCAGCAGCATTCATGCGGCGGCACTCCGTCGGTTGTCATCGGTGGCTCCGGCACAACCGGAGCCGCGCTCAGGCTCGCCGCCAGGTCGTGCCGCCGGCGCCGTCCTCGAGGATCACGCCGGATTCGAGCAGCTCGGCGCGGATGCGGTCGGCCTCGGCGTAGTTCCTGGCCTTTTTCGCCGCGGCACGCTCGGCCACCCTCCCCTCGATGGCCTCGGGGTCGAGGCCACCGGCATCGGGCACACCGGCCTGCAGGAAGGCCTGCGGTTCGCGCCCGAGCAGGCCGAGCACGGCAGCGAGCGCCTTCAGCTGCGCCGCGAGCGCCGGCGAGGCGCTGCGGTTGACCTCGTTGGCGAGTTCGAACAGCACCGCCACCGCTTCGGCGGTATTGAAGTCGTCGTCCATCGCGGCGCGGAAGCGCTGTGCCGCCGGCTCACGCCAATCGACCGCCGCCTCGGTGTCCGCCGGCACGTTCTTGAGTGCGGTATACAGCCGGGTCAGGGCGTTGCGCGCGTCCTCGAGGTGGGCATCCGAGTAGTTCAGCGCGCTGCGGTAGTGGGCGCGCAGAATGAAGAAGCGCACCACTTCGGGGTCGTACTTCTGCAGCACTTCGCGGATGGTGAAGAAGTTGCCGAGCGACTTCGACATCTTCTCGTCGTCGACGCGCACGAAGCCGTTGTGCATCCAGTAATTGACGAAGGCATGGCCGTGCGCGCCCTCGGACTGGGCGATCTCGTTCTCGTGATGGGGAAACTGCAGGTCCATGCCGCCGCCGTGGATGTCGAAGTGCTCGCCGAGCAGTTCGGAACTCATCGCCGAGCACTCGATGTGCCAGCCGGGGCGGCCGGCGCCCCAGGGCGAAGCCCATTTGACCTCGTCCGGTTCCGTCGCCTTGGCATGCTTCCACAGCACGAAATCGAGCGGGTCGTTCTTGTCGCCCGCCACATCGACGCGCTCGCCGGCACGCAGCTCGTCGAGCGACTTGCCCGAAAGCCGGCCGTAGCCGCCGAACTTGCGCACCGCGTAGCACACGTCACGATTGGCGGCGACGTAGGCCAGGCCCTTCTGCTCGAGACGGCCGATCAGGCTCTGCATCTGGGCGACATAGTCGGTGGCGCGCGGCTCGAAATCCGGGCGCAGCACGCCGAGCGCATCGGCATCCTCGTGCATCGCGCCGATGAAGCGATCGGTCAGGACCCGGATCGACTCGCCGTTGTCCTGCGCCCGGCGGATGATCTTGTCGTCGATGTCGGTGATGTTGCGGACATAAGTCACCTCCATTCCGCTCGCCCGCAGCCAGCGCGCCACCATGTCGAACACCACCATCACGCGCGCATGGCCGAGATGACAGTAGTCGTACACCGTCATGCCGCACACGTACATGCGGACCTTGCCGGGTTCGATCGGGGTGAAGGCTTCCTTGTTGCGCGACAGGGTGTTGTAGATCGTGAGCATCGGAATGACGGAGAAACGAGAGGGAAAACCACGCCGGCGGCGCGATTGTGAGGGGTGGGGCTTGTTGCTAGAATCTTGCGTCGTCCAGCGCCCCAAGGCGCCGCGACGGCAGGGCGCAAATATACCACGGCCGGCAAACCCGCCATTTCGTCCGCCCGCCTGCGGCCGACAGGGCCGTGGGCGTTGCACCGTCCTCCCATCCAGCCCCGGGCCTTATGCCCGCGCACCGGAGATTCCATGAGAAAGCACCTGATCGCCTTTGCCGCACTGGCCACGACCGCGCTGAGCGCGCTCGCCGCCAATCCGATGGTCGAACTCAAGACCAGCCAGGGCGAGATCGTGGTCGAGCTGTTCGCCGACAAGGCGCCGAAGTCGGCGGAAAACTTTGTCCAGTACGTCAAGGACGGCCACTACGACGGCACCGTCTTCCATCGCGTGATCGACGGATTCATGATCCAGGGCGGCGGCTTCGACGCCGACATGAAGCAGAAGGGCACGCGCGCACCGATCCAGAACGAGGCGAAGAACGGTCTGAAGAACGAACCCGGCACGCTGGCGATGGCCCGCACCGCCGACCCTCACTCGGCGAGCGCGCAGTTCTTCATCAACCTCGTGCCCAACACCTTCCTCGACTACCCGTCGCGCGACGGCTGGGGCTACGCCGTATTCGGCAAGGTAGTGAAGGGCATGGACGTGGTGGAGAAGATCGCCAAGGTGCCGACCGCCAACCGCGGCTTCCATCAGAACGTGCCGCTCGAGGCGGTGCTCATCGAGCGCGCCCACGTGCTCGAGGGCGCAGCAGCGCCGGCCAGCAAGACGGCCAGGTAACCCGCCCCGGCCCCGTCATCCGAATTTTTCCAGGAGCACCAACATGGCAGTCAAGCTGCACACCAACCACGGCGTCATCACCCTCGAACTCGACGCCGACAAGGCGCCGGTGACGGTTGCCAACTTCCTCGCCTACGTGGAAGCCGGCCACTACGACAACACCATCTTCCACCGCGTCATCGACGGCTTCATGATCCAGGGTGGCGGCTTCGAGCCAGGCATGAACCAGAAGCCGACCAAGGAGCAGATCAAGAACGAAGCCGACAACGGCCTCAAGAACGATCGCGGCACCATCGCCATGGCGCGCACCCAGGATCCGCACTCGGCGACCGCACAGTTCTTCATCAACGTTGCCGACAACGCCTTCCTCAACCACCGCTCGCCCGACCCGCAGGGCTGGGGGTATTGCGTGTTCGGCCGGGTCAGCGACGGTCTCGATGTGATCGACAGCATCCGCAAGGTCAAGACCGGCTCCAGCGGCTTCCACCAGGACGTCCCCAAGGAAGACGTCATCATCGAGCGCGCCGAAGTTGCCTGATCGCCCTGCCGTTCCCGCTGCCGGCGGGAACCGGCAGCCGGTCCCGATGCCGGAAGCCGTCCGCGCGGCGCTTCCGGCATTGTTCGTTTCCGACCTCCATCTGAAGGAGGAAGAGCCGGACACGGTTGCAGCCTTCCTCGATTTCCTCGCCGGCCCCGCCCGCGGCGCCGGCAGCCTGTTCATCCTCGGCGATCTGTTCGAGTACTGGGCCGGGGACGACGATCTCGACGCCCCCTTTAACCAGCGCGTGTGCAGCGCACTGCACACCCTTGCCGGGCACGGCGTCGGCGTTTTCTTCATCGCCGGCAACCGCGACCTGCTCGCCGGCGAAGGTTTCGCCCGCGCCGCTGGCCTGCAATTGCTCGCCGATCCGTGCCGCGTGCGCTTCGGCCGCGGGGAGGACGCCCCGCTCGTGCTGCTGAGCCACGGCGACGCGCTGTGCACCGACGACCGCGCCTACCAGGCCTACCGCCGCCAGGTACGCGACCCTGCCTGGCAGGCGGACTTTCTCGCCCAGCCGCTCGCCGCACGCAAGGCCTTCATCGCCGACCTGAGGCAAAAGAGCGAAGCCGCCAAGCGCGACAAGGCCATGGAGATCATGGACGTGAACGCCGAGGCCGTAGCCACGCTGCTGCGCGCGCACCGCTACCCGACCCTGGTGCACGGCCACACCCATCGTCCGGCGCGCCACGAGCACGACATCGACGGCCGGCGCTGCGTGCGCTGGGTGCTGTCGGACTGGCATGGCCGCGCCACCTGGCTCACCTTCGACGGCCAGCGCTTCGAAGTTGTGTGCGTCACCGGATGAAAAACTCCTCCCACTCGAGCTCGGTCCACCACTCGGCCTCCAGCCCGTCGCAGGTGTCACCGTAGGCTCGGCACATGAAACAACCGTCACCGCGCGTGAGCGCAGCGTCCTCGACCGGCGGGTAACGGACGAGCAGGGCCGCACCGTCTTCACGCGCGGCCGCCTCTGCCTCGCTCATCGGCCGATCCGGCAACTCGCGAATGCCGCTCCGGAGAAGGCGCTCGACCCCCTCCGGGTAGAGAACGGAATTCTCCGCGTCGATATGACGCCAGAGCGCGTGCGAGTAGCGGGTTGCCAGCCCCCGCAGCCGGACAGCATCGTCCTCGGACAGCGGCCCCTGTTCGAGAAGCGGCACCATCTCGCCCAGCCACCCCGCCATCTCGGCGTGCTCGTGCAAGACGGCGTATACCGGTCCGCGGTCGCCCGGTAGCTCCGCATCCTTGACGAGCGCATCGAAGAACACGCGCTCCTCGCGATCGTGGTGGAAATGGCCGGCAAACTCGGTGAAAAACGCGGCGAAGCGTCTGCCGTCCTCCGGCTCCGCGGTCCCGTCAATGAGTCCTCCGACGTACGTGCGAAACGATCCCAGCACCTGATCGATCAGCACGTGTTCGTCTTGCAATGCGTTGATCAGCTTCATCGTCGATTCATCCTGGTGTACTGCCCCGACCCCATGCGCGGTCAACATCGCGCCGAACCCGCAGTGTGCTGAGATTGTGGAGGGCACTCCCTGACACTCGTCAATATTCCGGACTCCCCTATAATCCCGCTTTTGCCAGCAACCCGAGGCCCCACCGTGGCGACGCCCCTTTTCGAAACTTCCATCAAGAGCCTGCCGCTGCTCGGCCGCGGCAAGGTGCGCGACATCTACGCGATCGACGCCGACACCCTGCTGATCGTGACCAGCGACCGCCTGTCGGCGTTCGACGTGATCCTGCCCGACCCGATTCCGGACAAGGGCCGGGTGCTGGTGGCGCTGGCGAACTTCTGGTTCGACAAGCTCGGCCACATCCTCCCCAACCAGCTCACCGGCATCGACCCCGAGACCGTGGTCGCGCCCGACGAGCGCGACCAGGTGCGCGGCCGGGCGCTGGTGGTCAAGCGCCTGAAGCCGCTGCCGATCGAGGCGGTGGTGCGCGGCTACGTGATCGGCTCGGGCTGGAAGGACTACCAGGCCACCGGGGCGATCTGCGGCATCGCCCTGCCCGCGGGCCTCGCCCAGGCGGCGAAGCTGCCGGCGCCGATCTTCACCCCCTCGTCGAAGGCGGACATCGGCGAGCACGACGAGAACATCTCCTTCGCCCAGGCCCAGGCGCGCTGCGAGGCGATGTTGAAGGACGCGCTCGCCGGCACCGGCAAGAGCGGCGCCGGGCTCGCCGACGAGGCGCGCGCGGCGGCGATCGCGCTGTATTCGGAAGCGGCCGGCTACGCCGCCGGGCGCGGCATCCTGATCGCCGACACCAAGTTCGAGTTCGGCATCGACGCCGCCGGCACGCTGCACCTGATCGACGAAGCGCTGACGCCCGACTCGTCGCGCTTCTGGCCCGCCGACAGCTACCACGAAGGGATCAGCCCGCCGTCCTTCGACAAGCAGTTCGTGCGCGACTACCTGGAAACGCTGGACTGGAACAAGACCGCGCCGGGGCCGCGCCTGCCCGCCGAGGTCATCGAGCGTACTGCGGCCAAGTACCGCGAAGCCTACGAGCGCCTGACCGGACGCACGCTGGACTGAATCCGCGGCCATTTCCGCCACGATCACGACAAAGGGGCGCCCACGAGGCGCCCTTTTTCCTCCGGAGCCCCCCATGCAGACATCCGCTTCCAGCCGCAACCTGGCGTTGGCCGTGGTCATCGCCGCCTACATGCTGTCCTTCTTCCATCGCTTCGCCCCCGCCGGCATCGCCCAGGACCTGGCCGCGGCCTTTCACACCAGCGCGGCGTCGCTCGGCGTGCTCGCGGCGACCTATTTCTACGTGTATACGATCATGCAGGTGCCGACCGGCATCCTCGTCGACACCCTGGGGCCGCGCCGCATCCTGCTGCTGGGCGGGCTGGTGGCCGGGGCCGGCAGCGCGCTGTTCGGCTTCGCCCCGAACCTGGACACCGCGCTGGTCGGGCGCACCCTGGTCGGGCTCGGCGTGTCGGTGGTGTTCATCGCGATGCTCAAGCTGATCGCGGTGTGGTTCGACGAGCGCCGCTTCGCCACCCTTGTCGGACTGTCGATGCTGCTCGGCAACCTCGGCTCGGTGCTCGCCGGCACGCCGCTCGCCGCCATCGCACAGGTCGCCTCGTGGCGCGGGGTGTTCTTCGGCGCCGCCGTCCTGTCGGTGCTGCTGGGCGTCGCCTGCTGGTTCTTCGTCCGCGAAGCGCGCGCGCCGGGCACCCCCGCCCCCCGCTTCGACCGCACCGCCGTGCTCGGCAGCCTGATGGGGGTGCTGAAGAACCGCGCCACCTGGCCTGCGGTGGGGGTGAACTTCGGCATCGCCGGCAGCTTCTTCGCCTTCGCCGGGCTGTGGGCCACCCCTTACCTGGTGCAGGTGCACGGCCTGTCCCGGGTCGAGGCGGCGAGCCACGTGTCGCTTTATTTCGCCGGTTTCGCCGTCGGCTGCCTGGCGATCGGCACCCTGTCGGACCGCCTCGGCCGGCGCAAGCCGGTGCTGATCGCCTCCTCCGCCCTGTACAGCCTGCTGTGGCTGGTGTGGCTGTCGGCGGTGTCGATGCCGATCGCGCTGTCCTACGCGCTGTTCGCCGTGATGGGCGTGGCCACCGCCAGCTTCGCCCTGACCTGGGCCTGCGCCAAGGAAGTGAACCCGCCCCAGCTCTCGGGGATGAGCACCAGCGTCACCAACATGGGCGGCTTTCTCGCCGGTGCGCTGCTGCAACCGGCGGTCGGCCTGATCATGGACGCGGGCTGGGACGGCACCCTGGTCGAAGGCGTGCGCGTGTATGCGGTCGGCACCTTCCGCCACGGCATCGGCCTGCTCGCCGCCGCCGCCCTGCTCGGCACCCTCGCCAGCCTGTTCCTGCGCGAGACGGGGTGCCGCAACATCTGGAAGCCGGGCCCCTGAACCGCCACCGCAGGGCCGGACGCGTCCGGACGGTGCCATACGCAACGCATGGTTTGGACCCGGAACAAATCGTATTCGCGAACTCGCTCCGGCCGGTCTACTCTAAGAATCGGCCCGGCAGCCTCCCAATCCGCAGCCGGGCCGCCCCCCGACCGATGCTGATCAAGCGGAGCGAGCCATGGACAAGCCTTTTGAGACCCTGGAACAGCACTTTCACCTGCCCCACGTGCGCGAAGTCGGCATCGACCGGCCGCTGCTGTGGCTCCGCGCGGGATGGGAAGACATGCGCGAGAACCTGGGCGCGAGCCTGTCCTACGGGGTGATCCTGGCTGCGCTCGGCTACTTGATCCTGTCCTACGCGGCAGGACTGCCTTACCTGTTCACCACGGCGATTTCCGGCTTCTTCCTGATCGGGCCGGTCGCCGCTGCCGGGCTGTACGAAATTTCCCGCCAGCACGAGCAGGGGCACCCGGTCTCGTTTCTCGGCTCGCTGCGCGGCCTGCGCGGCCACGCCGACGGCCTGGCCTACTTCGGCGCCTTCCTCGCGATCGCGCTGATCGGCTGGGAGCGCATCTCGGCGGTGCTGTTCGCCCTGTTCTACGACGGCAACGTCGCCGACCTGTCGAACTTCTTCCGCAGCGTATTCCTGTCCGGCGAGCACCTGTCCTTCGTCGCCGCCTACCTCGTGGTCGGTGCGATCATCGCCACGGTGGTGTTCGCGCTGTCGGTGACGGCGGTGCCGATGCTGATCGACCGCAAGGTCGATATCGTCACCGCGGCGATGGCCAGCCTGCGCGCGGTCGCGGTGAACCCGGCGGCAATGGCGCTGTGGGCGGCGATCATCGTTGGCCTGGTCGCGGTCGGCTTCGCCACCATGATGGTCGGCATGGTGATCCTGCTGCCGCTGCTCGGGCACGCCAGCTGGCATGCCTACCGCGAGCTGATGCGCTGAACGCAGCGGTCACGCCTCGCGGCCCCGAACCCGCCCCGCCCCCTCTCCTTGCGAGCGGCCGACGGGCGCCGAGAACGGCGTCCGCCGGCTTTTTTACGGCACAATGCCTTCCCCACGACCCGGAACGGATTCTCACCAAGGTTCATCGATGCACGACAGCGCCACGCCCCACCTGCCCTCTTCCGCCACCCCCGACCCCGCCAACCCCCTGCTCGACTTCAGCGCCCTGCCGCGCTTCGGCGACATCCGCCCGGCCCATGTCGAACCCGCGGTCCGCAGCCTGATCGACGAGAACCGCACGCTGATCGAACGCCTCACCGCCGACCCGGCGCCGCCGAGCTGGGACGGTTTCGTCGGCCCGATGGACGAGGCCGGCGAGCGCCTGTCGCGCGCCTGGGGCGTGGTCGGCCACCTCCACAGCGTGCTCGACGTGCCCGAATGGCGCGAGGCCTACAACGCGATGCTGCCCGAGGTTTCGCGCTTCTATGCCGAGGTCGGGCAGAACCTGGCGCTGTTCCGGAAGTACAAGGCGTTGCACGACGGTCCCGAGTTTGCCACCCTGTCGCCGGTGCGCCAGCGCATCCTCGAGCACGCGCTGCGCGACTTCCGCCTCTCCGGCGCGGAACTGCCCGACGCGCAGAAACCGCGCTTCCAGGCGATCCAGGAAGAGCAATCGCAACTGGCGGCCAAGTTCTCCGAGAACCTGCTCGACGCCACCAACGCCCACGCCGAGTGGATCACCGACGAGGCCGGGCTTGCGGGGATCCCGGAGGACGCCCGCGAAGCCGCTCGCGCCGCGGCCGAAGCCGACGGCAGGGAAGGCTGGAAGTTCACCCTGCAGATGCCCGCCTACCTGCCGGTGATGCAGTACGCCGACGACCGCGCCCTGCGCGCGCGCATGTACCGCGCCTACGCCACCCGCGCCTCCGAACTGGGCGCGCCCGAGCTCGACAACGGCCCGCTGATCGGCCGCATCCTCGCCCTGCGCGACGAAGAAGCGCGCATGCTCGGCTACAGGAATTTCGCCGAGGTGTCGCTGGTGCCGAAGATGGCCGACAGCCCCGCGCAGGTGCTCGCCTTCCTGCACGAGCTCGCCGCCCGCGCCAAGCCTTTCGCCGAGCAGGATCTGGAGGAACTGAAGGCCTTCGCCAGGGCCGAGCTCGGCCTCGACACGCTCGAACCCTGGGACCTTGCCTACGCTTCCGAGAAACTGCGCGAGCAGCGCTACGCCTATTCCGACCAGGAAGTGAAGCAGTACTTCCCCGAGCCCAAGGTGCTCGACGGCCTGTTCGGCGTGATCCGCGCGCTGTATCGCGTCGACATCCTCCCCGACGAGGCGCCGAAGTGGGACCCGGACGTGCGCTTCTTCCGCATCGAGAAGGACGCAGAGCTGGTGGGCCACTTCTATCTCGACCTCCACGCCCGCAGCACCAAGCGCGGCGGCGCATGGATGGACTCGGCGCGCAGCCGCCACCGCGACGTCTGGGGCAGCGACACGCCGCTCGCCTACCTGGTGTGCAACTTCCCCGGTCCGGTCAATGGCAAGCCCGCCACCTTCACCCACGACGACGTCCTCACCCTGTTCCACGAGTGCGGCCACGGCCTGCACCACCTGCTCACCCAGGTGGACGAGCTCGCGGTGTCCGGCATCCACGGCGTCGAGTGGGACGCGGTCGAGCTGCCCAGCCAGTTCATGGAGAACTTCTGCTGGGAATGGGACGTGCTGCAGGGGATGACCGCCCATGTCGACAGCGGCGAACCACTGCCGCGCGCGCTCTACGACAAGATGATCGCGGCGAAGAACTTCCAGAGCGGCATGCAGACCGTGCGCCAGCTCGAGTTCTCGATGTTCGATCTGCGCCTGCACAGCGAGGTGGATGCGGGAGCGGAGGCAGGCGCCGGCCCGGTGCCGATCGAGCGCGTGATGGCGCTGCTCGACGAGGTGCGGCGCGAGGTGGCGGTGCTGATTCCGCCCGCCTGGCACCGCTTCCCGCACAGCTTCTCGCACATCTTCGCCGGCGGCTACGCCGCGGGCTACTACAGCTACAAGTGGGCCGAAGTGCTGTCGGCGGACGCTTTCGAGGCTTTCGAGGAGGCCGGCGCGGGCAAGGGCAGCCTGCTCGACGCGGAGACCGGCGCGCGCTTCTGGCGCGAGATCCTGGCGGTCGGCGGCAGCCGCCCGGCGCTGGAATCGTTCACGGCCTTCCGCGGCCGCGAACCGCGCGTCGACGCCCTGCTGCGCCACAACGGCATGGTGACGCCGGCCTGACCCGCTGCACGCCGGGCGCGCTCAGGCGCCGTGCCTGGCAAGGTGGTCGCGCTCGAAGGCGGCCGCGGGCACGGCCTGGCCGAACAGCCAGCCCTGCGCGACCGCACACCCTTGCGCCTGGAGGAAGTCGCGCTGGGCCTCGCTTTCCACTCCTTCGGCGAGCAGCGCCAGGCCGAGGCTGCGGGCCATCGCGATGATCGCCTGCACGATCGCGGCGTCGTCGCCGTTGCCGGGCACGCCCTGGACAAAGGAGCGGTCGATCTTGAGCTTGTCGATCGGGAAGCGCTTCAGGTAGGACAGCGAGGAATAGCCGGTGCCGAAGTCGTCGATCGCCAGCGAGACGCCCATCTCGCGCAGCCGGCGCAGCGCCCCGATGGTTTCCTCGGCGTGCTGCATTGCCGCGCTCTCGGTGATCTCCAGCTCCAGCCAGTCCGGATCGGCGCCGGTTTCGGCGAGGATCGCGGCCACCCGGTCCACCAGATCGGGCTGGCGGAACTGGCGCGGTGACAGATTCACCGCCACCGTCAGGCGCGGCAGGCCCTGGCGCTGCCAGGTGGCGAGCTGACGGCAGGCGGCGCGCAGCACCTGCTCGCCGAGGCTGACGATGAGGCCGGTTTCCTCCGCCACCGGAATGAAGGCCGCCGGCGATACCAGCCCCTTCTCCGGGTGGCGCCAGCGCACCAGCGCCTCGGCCCCGGTGAGGCGGCCGTCAGCGAGCGCCACCTGAGCCTGATAGAAGACCTCGAGCTCGCCGTTTTCGAGCGCCCGGCGCAAGTCGTTTTCCAGCGTCAGGCGCTGCAGCGCCTGGGCATTCATGTCGGCAGCGAAAAAACAGAAGCCGCCCCGTCCCGCCTCCTTGGCACGGTACATCGCGGTATCGGCATGCTTCAGCAGGGTCTGCGGATCGGCCCCGTCGCGCGGATGGAGGGCGATGCCCACACTTGCCGCCAGCGGCAGCTCGCGCTCGCCGACGGTCACCGGCACGGACAGATGGGAGGCGATCTTGCCCGCGATCGCCGCGGCCGCGTCGACCGAGGGCAGATCCTCGAGCAATACCACGAACTCGTCGCCCCCCAGCCGCGCCACCGTATCCTCGGCGCGCAGGCAGTGCTGCAGCCGCGTTGCCACCGCGCGCAGCAACTCGTCGCCGACATCGTGGCCGTAACTGTCGTTGATCAGTTTGAACCGGTCGAGGTCGAGGAACAGCACCGCATTCAGGCCTTCTCCGCGCCGCGTGATCGCATGGGCAAGGCGGTCGTGGAGCAGATTGCGGTTGGGCAGCCCGGTGAGCGGGTCGTGGTTGGCGAGGTGGCTCAGCCGCGCCTCGGCGTCCTTGCGGTCGGTAACGTCGTTGAGCACGCCGACGAAGTGGGTGACCGCCCCGGCCTCGCTGCGCACCGGCGCCAGAAAGAGCTCGATCCAGCGCCGCTCGCCGTCGGCGCGGCGCAAGCGGAGCACGGTGTTGCCTTCGGTGCCGTGGGCGATCGCGCGGCGGATCTCGGCGTAGCCGTCGGCGACCTCGTCGCGGCAGATGCAGGGCCTGCCGACGATCGTCCCCGCCGTGCTGCCGAGCACCCGCTCGAACGCCGGGTTCACGTAGATCAGCGGGTAGCACGGCTGGCCGGCGTCGGCGATGAACACGCCATTGACGCTCGATTCGATCGCCCGGTCGCGCAGCGCGATGCGCCGCTTGTCGGCGTGGATGTAGGTGTCCAGGGTCAGCCCGAGGTCGAACAGGGCGACCTTGAGCAGGGCGTCGAAGGCCGGAATGAACTGTTCGCGGCGCCCGCCGCTGTGCGTCCACAAGGTGTCGACCATGCCCGACAGGTATTCGCGGAAAGCGCCGACATACCACTTCGGCTCGAGGCCGATGCGCGCATGGGTGACACCCACTTCGAGCCGGCGCTCGACGTAGTCGGTGCCATATTCGCCTGCGGTCAGTTCGCGGAAGTAGCGCTCGTGCGCCGCCTTCAGCCGCGCCACGGTGGCATCGTCGCGCAGCAGCGCCGCCAGTGCCGGACGGCTGCGCAGCGCGGCGTAGAACGCATCGGAAAAGCCATGGCGGCCCTGCGCTCCGATCGCCGCGTGCACCGCCCGCAAGGACGCGGCGTCATCCTCGCCCAGGCGCAGAAAGGCCTTGCGTTCGGCGATCTCATCGGCGTCGATCCGCATTTCGCGGGCAATCGCGCTGCCGCTGGCGGCCTTCATTGCCCGTTTGCCTTGCCCAGGATCCGGCTCATGCCACCCATCACCGCGAGATTGGCCCGTTCCATCGCCTGCAGTTGATCGAGCGCGGCATCGAGGCGGCCTTCGTAATAGAAGGTCACCGCCTGGCGGGCATGGGTGTGCACTGCACGATGCGGTTTTTCCAGCGCGGCATACCCGGGCAGCCCGGCAAAATGCTCCCGCCCCTCGCCGTCGTAATACCACTGCCCGAGGCGGCAGTGCTTTTCGTCGGGCAGATCGTCCGGCCGAAGGTTCGAGACCCCGAGGAACACCTTGTAGACTTCGAGCTTGAGGATCAGCTCCTCGATGTTCGCCAGCTCGACATTGGACAGCAGCGCCGACGAAGCCACCGCCTGCTCCATGCGCTGCGACAACTCGAACAAGCGCGACATGCTGCCCACGGCGAGTTCGCTCTCTGCCGAATAACGGCCGGCATCCTCCGCCCCGGCTTCCATCACCGCCTTGGCGCTATCGGTTTCTTCCTGGATGCTGCCGACCAGGGCGGAAATCTCGGTGGTCGCCTTCGCCGTGCGCTCGGCCAGCTTGCGCACTTCGTCGGCCACCACCGCGAAGCCGCGCCCGGCCTCGCCGGCCCGCGCAGCCTCGACCGCGGCATTGATCGCCAGCAGGTTGGTCTGGTCGGCGATCTCCTTGATCAGGCGCACGATGCCGCCGATCTCGCCGGTGCGCTGCATCAGCACATCGACGTTGCGCGAAGCCTCGCTCATGCGGCCGAACAGGCTGCGCAGGTTGCCCGCCATCTGCTCGAAGGCGACACGGTTGCTTTGCGACTGGGCAGCGGCTTCGAGGGCGGAGGATTTTTCCTCGTTCAGCGTACTCGCCAGGCCGAGAAAGGATTCGCGTACCCCGCCCAGCGAAGCGCCAAAGCTGGACAGGCTGGAAAACACCCCACCCAGCGCGCCGCGCTCCTCGCGCAGCGCTGCGACTTCATCGCGCAGCGCGGCGCCCTCGGCTTCGAGCTGCGCCACGCGCGCCTCCAGCCAGGCATTGTCGCGCTGGGTGCGCCCGGCTCCGGAGCGGGGTCGAAACAGGAACTGCGTAAGCTTTGCGGAAAACATAAGGGGGCCTCCTCCTTGGTTGTTCTCGAACTGTTGTTTAGTTGAGTATTTTACTTGGGAATTAAGATCACAGATTGATATAGCTTAATTCCGGATGCCCCCTCCGGGCTACCCGACAACGCCCGCGCGCCAAGTACATTCCCCGCAGCCCACCCCGCCGCAGGGCGCAGTGGCACAATGACCGACTGCGGGCCGGCCCGGCTCATCGACCCCATCGGACATTCGGACGATCCATGAAAATCGCCACCTGGAACATCAACTCCCTGAAAGTGCGCCTCCCCCAGGTGCTCGACTGGCTGGCCGCGCACAAACCCGATGCGCTGTGCCTGCAGGAGCTGAAACTCGAGGACAAGGCGTTTCCGCTCGCCGAACTGGAAGCCGTCGGCTACCACGCCGCCTTCGCCGGCCAGAAAACCTACAACGGCGTCGCCATCCTCAGCCCGCGACCGATCGATGAAGCCACGGTGGTACGCAACATTCCCGGCTTCGAGGACGAGCAGCAGCGCCTGATCGCCGCCACCATCGACGGCGTGCGCGTCGTGTGCGGCTACTTTCCCAACGGCCAGGCGGTCGGCTCGGACAAGTTCGACTACAAGCTGCGCTGGCTCGCCGCGCTGACCGGGTGGCTGCGCGGGGAGTTGCAGACGCACGCGCGCCTGGTGCTCGCCGGCGACTTCAACATCGCCCCCGAGGACCGCGACGCCCACCCCGACTGGAAGGACGAGATCCACGTCTCCGCCCCCGAGCGTGCCGCCTTCCGCGCCCTGCTCGATCTCGGCCTGATCGACGCCTTCCGCCTGTTCGAGCAGCCCGAGCGCAGCTTCTCGTGGTGGGACTACCGGATGCTCGCTTTCCGCCGCAACTTCGGCCTGCGCATCGACCATCTGCTGGTGTCGCCGGCGCTGCGTCCGGCCTGCCGCAGCTGCACCGTGGACAAGGCGCCGCGCCGGCTCGAACGCCCCTCGGATCATGCGCCGGTGGTCCTCGAACTGGCCTGAACCTCCTTCCGCCCCCCTTTTCTTTCCCCGGAATGCGCCTGCGATGAGTGACCCACGACCGACCCGAGACACGACGCACGCCCCGCCCCTCGCCCGGCTCGACGAGGGCTACCCGGTGCTCGCCGCCCTGTCACCCTCCGGGCGCCGGTGCCTGCTCGAAGCCGCACGCTGGATGCGCGTTCCCGGCGGCACCTGCCTGTTCGACGAGCACCAGGCCTGCGCGGGTTTCCCGTTCGTCGTCGACGGCTCGATCCGGGTCGTCAAATCCGCCCCCAACGGCCGCGAGCTGCCGCTGTACCGGGTCGGCGCGGGCGAGACCTGCATCCTATCGACCTCCTGCCTGCTCGGCCGCGAGGACTACCGGGCCCGCGGCGTCACCGAGAGTGACACCGTGCTGATGCTGCTGCCGCAGGCGGTGTTCGAGGATCTGCTCGGCGAGCGCCCGTTCCGCGAATTCGTCTTCCATCTCTTCGCCGAGCGCATCGCCGAACTGATGCAGCTGATCGAGGAAGTCGCCTTCCGCCGCCTCGACCAGCGTCTGGCGGCACAGCTGCTGGGCAAGGGGCGGACCTTGCACCTGACCCACCAGCAGCTCGCCGACGAGCTCGGCAGCGTGCGCGAGATCGTCAGCCGGCTGCTGAAGGGCTTCGCCGACCAGGGGCTGGTGCGACTCGGACGCGAACAGGTGGAGATCCTCGACCCCGCCGGACTGCGCCGGGTGGCGAGCGGAGCGCCGGCCAGAAGCGCCGTCTGAGCGCCCCGCCCGCGCCCCCGGCTATGTAACCGTGGTCACAGACCGGGGCGCGGTCGCGTGCTTCAATGGAAACGTGTTCCAGCCGTTTTCCACCCCCGTTTTCCAGGAGAAGCACATGAAAACCAACGTCGGCGGTATCGACAAGATCGTTCGCATCGTGATCGGCATCGCGCTGATCGCCTGGGCACTGTTCGGCGGCCCGGTATGGGCCTGGATCGGCGTGCTGCCGCTCGCCACCGGGCTGATGGGCTGGTGCCCGGCGTATGGCCTGTTCGGGATGAGCACCTGCCCGCTGCAGAAGAAGTAGCCCACCCGGTCGCCGCGCCCCGCGGTCGGTCGCACGCTTCGGCGCCCGTTGCCGGCCTCAGGGCCAGGCGCGGGCGCCGAACATCATGCGGCGGGCGATGAAGCCGCGCAGCGGCGGCAGCAGGTCGAGGGCGAACAGCGCCGCGCCGCGCGCATGGCGCAGGGGCGCGAAGTCGTTGCTGAACACGCGCACCAGGCCATCGGTGAAGCGCATCGTGCCGAAGCGGTCGAGGTCGCGCCCGCGCGCGTAGGCCGCGAGCAGCGCCGCGCACCCGGGATCGAACGCGGCGGCCTGCCCCCCCGCGCCCTCGCGCGCACTGCCTGCCGCCGCCTCCGCCTTGCGGCGCTGCAGCAGTTCGGCCAGCGTCCACACGTCGCGCAGCGCCAGGTTGAAGCCCTGCCCGGCGACCGGATGCAAGGTCTGGGCGGCATTGCCGAGCCACACCGTGCGTTCGCCGGCCACCATCCGGCGATAGCGCAGCCGCAACGGGTAGCGATGACGCGCGCCGATGCCGGTGAGGCGGACGCGGTGACCGAGGTGGGCCTGCAGGCGCGCGAGGTAGCCGGCGTCATCGAGGGCGAGCAGTGCAGCGGCGCGATCGGGGCGGACCACGTGCACCAGCGCATAGCCCTCGCCCCGCGGCAGCAGGGCGAGCGGGCCTTCGCCGGTGAAGCGCTCGAACGCGGTGTGGCGATGACCGCCGGCGGCGTCGGCCACGGCGATCAGCGCATCCTGGTGGTAATCCTGTTCAACCACGTCGGGATCGTCCGCGCCCAGCCCGCCTTCGGCGCAGGCGGCGAGCCGGGCGCGCAGCGTGGCCGCCAGCCGCCCCGCGCCGCCAAGACGGGCAGTGACCGCATCGGCCGCCGGGATGAGGCCGGTGACTTCGGTTTCGTCCATCACCGTGATGCCTGCAGCATCGACCGCGGCGCGCAGCGCGGCGGCGAGCGCGCCCGCGGAGGCGACATAGCCCAGCGCCGGCAAGCCGTGCTCCTCGGCGTCGATCAGGGTGCGGCCGAGTCCGCCCTGCTGCGAGATGTGGATGTGCTCGATCGCGGTCTTCGGGATCGCCTCCCACACCCCCAGCCGCTCCAGCATCAGCCGGCTGCCGTGGGCCAGCGCGAGGTCGCGCGGGTCCGCCGCAACGGCCGCGCGCGTGCGCGCATCGACGAGGACGACGTCGAGGCCGGCGTCCTTCAGCGCCAGCGCCAGCGCCAGCCCGACCGGGCCGGCGCCGACGATCAGGAGGTCGTGAATCCGCTCGTCTGCGCGCTCAGCCATGGCGCGCGTGCCGCATCAGGGCCTCGATGTCGGCCACCGTCTTGGGCGCATCGGCGGTGATCAGCTCGCAGCCGCCGGCGGTGACCACGGCGTCGTCCTCGATGCGGATGCCGATGTTCCAGAACGCCTCGGGGACATCGTCGGCGGGACGGACGTAGCACCCCGGCTCGATCGTCAGCACCATGCCTTCGGCGAGCGGGCGCCACTCCCCGCCGACCTTGTATTCGCCGGCGTCATGGACGTCCATGCCCAGCCAGTGGCCGGTGCGGTGCATGTAGAAGCGGCGGTAGTCGCCGTTTTCGAGCACGCCATCGAGGCTCCCCCGCAGCAGGCCGAGGTCGAGCAGGCCCTGGGCAAGCACGGCGACCGCGGCGTCGTGCGGCTCGTTCCAGGGCGCGCCGGGGCGGGTCGCGCCCTGCGCCGCGGCCTGGGCGGCGAGCACCAGCTCGTAGAGGGCGCGCTGCGGCCCGCTGAAGCGGCCGTTGACCGGGAAGCTGCGGGTGATGTCCGAAGCGTAGCCGTCGAGTTCGCAGCCGGCATCGATCAGCAGCAGCTCGCCGTCTTGCATCCGGCTCTCGTTGCCGACGTAGTGCAGCACGCAGGCATTGGCGCCGCTGGCGACGATCGACGGATAGGCCGGGTAGGGGCTGCCGGCCTGGCGAAAGGCATGCAGCAGCTCGGCCTCGATCTCGTACTCGAAGCGCCCCGGAGCGGTGGCGCGCATCGCCCGGCAATGGGCCGCGGCGGAAATCTGCGCGGCGCGGCGCATCGTCGCCAGTTCGCTGGCGTCCTTGACGAGGCGCATCTCGTCGAGCTCGGCGCGCAGGTCGCGCACCGAGTGCGGCGGGGTGAGCCCGCTGCGAGCCTTGTCGCGCACCGCGTTGAGCGCGCCCAGCACGCGCACGTCCCAGTCGTTGTCGTAGCCCAGGCCGGTCCACAGCAGGGGCTGGTCGGCGAGGGTGTCGGGCAGGCGCTTTTCCAGATCGCCGATGGTCCACGCCTCGTCGAAGCCGAAAATCTCGCGCGCCGCTTCGGGGCCGTGGCGGTAGCCGTCCCAGATCTCGCGCTCTTCGTTCTTCTCGCGGCAGAACAGGATCTGCTTCGGCGCCGCCCCCGCGACCAGCACGACGACGGCTTCGGGCTCGCGAAAGCCGGTGAGGTAGTAGAAGTAGCTGTCGTGGCGGTAGGGGTAGTGGGTGTCGCGGTTGCGCACCCGCTCCGGTGCGGTGGCGAGAATGGCGACACCGCCGCCAGCGGCCTGCATGCGCTCGAACAGACGGGCGCGGCGGGCGCGGAAGGGGGCGGGATCGAAAGTGGCGTTCGGTGTGTTCATGCGCGGAATTATGGCACTGGAGGCGCAGCGCAGGCACGGCAGGGACTGTCGCAGGGACAGCGGCGTAGCCTCTTCGGCTTCGCCCCACGGCGCAGATCCGGTGTTCAGCCCTTTTGCGCGAGTTCGCGGTCGAGCTCGGCCAGGCGCTCGGGCGTGCCGACGTCGACCCAGCACCCGCGGTGGTGCTGGCCGAGGACCTTTCCGGTGTTCATCGCCTCACGCAGCAGGGGAGCGAGCTTCGCCGGCACGTCGTCAGCCAGCTCGGCGAACAGCGCGGGATGATAGGCGCCCAGCCCGGAGAAGGTGAGGCGGGGCATGCCGGCGGCGCAGAGGCGGCCGTCGACGGCAAGGTGGAAGTCGCCCGCGGGGTGGTGCGCGGGGTTGTCGACCAGCAGCAGGTGGGCGAGCGAACCCTTTGCGTGCAGGGTTGCGGCGGCGGCGCGCAGGGCAGCGAAGTCGGCGTCGCAGAAGACGTCGCCGTTGACCACCACGAAAGGCGCATCGCCAAGCAGCGTCAGGGCGTGGCGGATGCCGCCGGCGGTTTCCAGCGCGGAGCGTTCGGGCGACCAGGCGATGCGCACGCCGAAGGCGCTGCCGTCGCCGAGCGCCGTCTCCAGGCGATGGCCGAGGTGGGCGTGGTTGATTACGAGTTCGGTGAAGCCGGCTTCGCGCAGGCGCTCGATATGCCACACGATCAGCGGCTTGCCGCCGGCTTCGAGCAGCGGCTTGGGCGTATGGTCGGTGAGCGGGCGCATCCGTTCGCCGCGGCCGGCGGCGAGGATCATGGCTTTGGTCATGGGGCGGGACGCAGGCGACGGGGGGATCGGGCCGGGGCCGGCATGGCGGCCTCGGTTCAGAAGGTGTAGCCGACCTGCACGTCCTCGGGCTCGAGCCGGTCGAGCAGCTTGAGCAGCGGGCCGAGGTCGCGCCAGCGCTTGCACGCGCGGCGCAGGTAGTCCATCACCAGCGGCATGTCGGCGAGGTAGCCGTCCTTGCCGTCACGGTGGTACAGGCGGGCGAAGATGCCGAGCACCTTGAGGTGGCGCTGCACGCCCATCCACTCGAAGTCGCGGTGGAAGTCGGCGAATTCCGCACGCACCGGCAGGCCGAGCTTCTTCGCCGCCTCCCAGTAGCGGATCAGCAGGTCGAGAACGAACGCCTCGTCCCAGCGGATGTAGGCGTCCTTGAACAGCGACACCAGGTCGTAGCTGATCGGGCCGTACACCGCGTCCTGGAAATCGATCACGCCCGGATTGGCCCCGCGCCCCTCACCGGGCTCGAGCAGCATCAGGTTGCGCGAGTGGAAGTCGCGATGGACGAAGACCTGCGGTTCGGCCAGGTTGACGGCGAGGATGCGCTCGAAGGCGGCATCGAGCATCGCCGTTTCGGCATCGGTCAGCGCCACGCCCTTGTGGCAGGCGACGTACCATTCGGGAAACAGCTGCATCTCGCGCAGCAGCAGGCCGCGGTCGTACTCGGGCAGCACGCCGGGACGGCTGGCGCACTGGATCGCGGCGAGCGCGCCGAGCGCATCGGCGTAGAGGTGGGCGGCACGCTGCAGGCCGTGCGCCCCGGCGTCTTCCGTCTGCAGCGCGGCGAGGTAGGTGGTCGAGCCGAGATCGGACAGCAGCAGAAAACCCTGCGCCAGGTCCTGCGCCAGCACTTCGGGGACATGGGCGCCGGCGGCGCGGAAATGCTCGCCGACCTGCAGCCAGGGGCGGACGTCCTCCTTGTCCGGCGGCGCGTCCATGACGATGCGCGAAGGGCTGCCGTCGGCGAAGCGGACGCGGAAGTAACGGCGGAAGCTGGCGTCGGCCGAGGCCGGGGCGAGTTCGCAGGGCTGGCCGGGCAAGGTGGCGGCGAGCCAGGACTTGAGCTGTTCGAGGCGGTGCAAACGGGTTCTCCGCGGGTGTTCGTGTACAATCCGCGAGTTTATCAACACGATGGTTCGGGTGGGCAGCCGCACATTGCGAACGACGGGAAAGGTTTGGGCTTCGATGGCTCCGAATACGCGCATACGTCTGATTCCGCTGTTGCTGCTGTGCCTCTGCGGCACCGGCTTCGCCGCCGGCCTGCCGCCGCTCGAAGTGGCGCCCGAGCTGCTGCGCGGCCGCGTGCCCGCGCCCGCCCAGCCGCCGGCAAAAACCGCGCCGCAGGCGGGCACTGCGCCTTCGTCCCCGGCCCGCGAGCGCGCGCCGCGCGCGGCCCCGCCCGCCCCGCCCCGCCAGGCACCCGCCGCCGCCCTGCCGCCGGGCACGACCGCGATCAGCGCGCTGCGCATCCACGGTTCGCGCAGCATCGAGCTGGTCGCCGACGGGGATGCCGAGCTGCAGCGCGACGACATCGTGCTGACCGCCGACAAGGTGACCTACCGCGAGCCCACCGACGAGGCCGTCGCCGAAGGCAACGTCCTTCTCCGCCAGGGCGAGGACACCATCGCCGGCCCTCGCGCCACCCTGATCGTCGGCGCGCACACCGGGCAGTTCGAATCGCCGCGCTACACCCTGTCGCGCGAACGCGATCCGCGGGTCGCGGGCGACGCCCTGCGCTCGGTATCGGGGAGCGGCGAAGCCGACGTGCTCAGGCTCGAAGGCGAGAACCAGTTCCGCCTCGAAAACGCCACCTGGACGACCTGCAGCGCCACCGACCCCGACTGGTACATCAAGGCCCGCGAGCTCGAACTCGACTACGACCGCGAAGTGGGCACCGCCCGCGGCAGCTCGATCGTGTTCAAGGACGTGCCGATCTTCTGGATGCCGTGGGCCGAGTTCCCGCTCACCGCCCAGCGCCAGTCCGGCCTGCTGCCGCCGACCTTCGGCACTTCGAACAAGACCGGCCTCGACCTCACCGTCCCTTATTACTGGAACATCGCCCCCAACTACGACGCCACCCTCGCGCCGCGCTTCATGAGCCGACGCGGGCTGCAGCTGGGCGGCGAATTCCGCTACCTCGGCGAGGACTACCGCGGCACCAGCCGCATCGAGTGGATGGCGAACGACAAGATCACCGGAGAAGAGCGCCGTCTCGGTTCGGTCCAGCACCAGCACCGGCTCGCCCCCAATCTGTACGGCTCGCTCGACCTCAACGCGGTCTCGGACGACAGCTATTTCGAGGACCTGTCCTCGCGCATCGGCGTGGCCTCGCGCGTCAACCTGCTGCGCGAAGGGCGCCTGATCTACACCGGCGGCTGGTGGAACGCCTCGGCGCTGGCGCAGAGCTACCAGACGCTCAACCCCAACCCGGACTCGCGCAACGTCTCGCCCTACCGCCGCCTGCCGCAGCTGCTGCTGTCGGCGACGCGCCCGGACCTGGCGGGCGGACTGTCGGCGGCACTCAAGACCGAGTACGTCCGCTTCGAACACCCTGACGCGGACACCGACAAGGACGAAGCCGCCCGCGCCATTGCCTACCCCCAGCTCTCGCTGCCGCTGGAAGGCGCGGCCTGGTTCCTCACCCCGAAAGCCGGCGTGCACCACACCCACTACGACGTCGAGCGCTCACCGCTCAACGCCACGGCACGCGACTCGATTTCACGCACGGTGCCGATCCTGTCGCTCGACTCCGGCCTGTTCTTCGAACGCGAAGCCCGCCTCTTCAACGGCGACTACCTGCAGACGCTCGAGCCGCGGCTGTACTACCTGCGCATTCCCTCGCGCAAACAGGACGACATCCCGCTGTTCGACACCAGCCGCCTCGACATCGGCTTCGCCCAGCTGTTTGCCGAGAACCGCTTCTCGGGCAGCGACCGCATCGGCGACGCCAACGACCTGACCGCCACCCTGACCACCCGCTTCATCGAAGCCGGAACCGGTATCGAGCGCCTGCGCGCACTGATCGGCCAGCGCTACTACTTCTCCGACCAGGAGGTTTACCTGTTCAACCGGGACGAACTGCGCACCGCCGGCAAGGGCGCCGAGCTGCTCGGCGGACTCGGCGGACGGCTGTCGAGGACGCTGTCGCTCGACTCCTACGTGCAATACAACACCGACACCCGCGAAACCGAGCGCTTCAACGCCAGCCTGCGCTACCAGCCCGGCTTTGCCAGGGCACTGAACCTCAGCTACCGCTACGCACCGAACCTGCGCATCGCCGAAAACATCGTCGGACTCGAGGATGTCGATGTTTCCGGACAATGGCCGATCGGGCGCGGCTGGTACGGTGTCAGCCGTCTCACCCACTCGCTCAAGGAAAACCGCCTCACCGAGGCCATCGGCGGACTGGAATACGACGGCGGCTGCTGGGCGTTCCGGGTCGCAATGCACCGCTTCGCGATCGACGAAAACGACGTCACCAAGGCCATTTTCGTCCAACTCGAACTCAACGACCTCGCCAGCATCGGCTCCAATCCGGTCGGCCTGATCACGCGCAGCGTGCCCGGCTATGGCAAGATCAACGACTCCTCGTCCGGCCGCATCTTCGGCTCGGAATGAGCTCCGGCACGCGACTCCACAGCCAATGAACATGACACGTCCTTTCTCCCGTACCCGTCTCGCCCTCGCCATCGGCCTCAGCGCTGCAGCGCTCAGCCTGTCCGCCCACGCTGCGCCCCGCGCGGTGGAGGTGGACCGCATCATCGCCGTGGTCAATAACGAGGTCATCACCGCCTTGCAGCTGCGCGACCGCGTCGCCCAGGCCGAGCGCCAGCTGCGCCGCCAGGGCGTGGAGCTGCCGCCGATGGAGGTGCTCGAACGCCAGCTGCTCGAGCGCCTGATCGTCGAGCGTGCGCAGATCCAGCGCGCCGAGGAAAGCGCGCTGCGGATCGATGACGCCGCGCTCGAACGCGCCATCGAGCGCATCGCCTCGAGCAACAAGCTCTCCCTCGACCAGCTGCGTGCGACCCTGGCGCAGGACGGCGTGGCCTGGGAGCGCTTCCGCGAAGAGATCCGCACCGAGATCCTGCTCTCCCGCCTGCGCGAGCGCGAGGTCGACAACCGCATCGTGGTCACCGATGCCGAGATCGACAACTTCATCGCCAACACCCCCGACGCCTTCAGCGGCGAGGAGTTCGCCGTCGCCCACATTCTGCTGCGCACGCCCGAAGGGGCCACGCCGGAGCAGGTCGAGGCGGTGCGCCGGCGCGCCGAACGGACCATGGCACGGCTGCGCTCGGGCGAGGATTTCGCCCGCGTCGCCGCCGAAGTCTCCGATGCGCCGGACGGCCTTTCGGGTGGCGCCCTGGGCTGGCGCCGGCTCGACCGCCTGCCGGCGCTGTTCGCCGACGCCGTCCGCAACATGCAGCCCGGCAGCACCTCGCCGGTCCTGCGCAGCGCTGCCGGCCTGCACATCGTGCGCCTGGTCGACCGCCGCGGCGGCGGCATGGAGGCCATGCAGCAGCTCGAGCAGACCCGTGCCCGCCACATCCTGATCCGCAACTCCGAAGTGCTCTCCGACAGCGACGCCGAAGCCCGCCTGCTCGGCCTGCGCGAGCGTGCACTCAACGGCGCCGACTTCGGCGAGCTGGCGAAGGCGAATTCGGCGGACCTCTCCGCGGCCAAGGGCGGCGACCTGGGCTGGGTCAACCCCGGCGACACCGTGCCCGAATTCGAGCGCGCGATGAACGCCCTGCAGCCGGGCGAGGTCAGCCTGCCGGTGAAGTCGCCGTTCGGCTGGCACCTGATCCAGGTCGTCGAACGGCGGATGCAGGACGTCACCGACGAGCGCAAGCGCAACGCCGCGCGCATGGCACTGCGCGAGCGCAAGGCGGAAGAGGCCTACGAGGACTGGGTGCGCCAGCTGCGCGACAGCACCTACGTTGACTACCGCCTCGAGCGGGAATGAGCGCACGCGCTGCCGCAGCGCCGCTGATCGCCGTCACTAGCGGCGAACCAGCGGGCATCGGCCCCGAGCTGTGCGTCCGTCTCGCCGAGCGGCGCTGGCCGGCGCGCGTGGTGGTGCTCGGCGACCTCGCCCTGATCCGCGACCGCGCCGCGGCCATCGGCAGTCCGGCGCCCGTCCGCCCGTGGCAGGCAGACGCGATGCCCGAACCCGGCACCCTCGAAGTCCTGCACCAGCCGCTGGCCGCCCCCTCCCGCCCCGGCCGCCTCGACCCGGCCAACGGCGCCTACGTGCTCGGCCTGCTCGAGCGCGCGATCGCCGGCTGCCTCGCCGGCGAATTCGCCGCAATGGTCACCGCGCCGGTGCACAAGGGCGTGATCTGCGAAGGGCTGGGCGCGGCCGCGGCGATGCCCTTCTCCGGCCACACCGAATACCTCGCCGCCAGGACCGGCACCCCGCGCGTCGTCATGATGCTGGTCGGCGGCGGGCTGCGCGTGGCGCTGGTCACCACCCACCTGCCGCTCGCCGCGGTGGCGGCGGCGATCACCCCGGCGGCGGTCGAGGACACGCTGCGCATCCTCCACGCCGACCTCATGCGCCACTTCGGCCTGCCGGCACCGCGCATCCTCGTCGCCGGGCTCAACCCGCACGCCGGCGAAGGCGGCCACATGGGGCGCGAGGAGATCGACGTCATCCTCCCGGTGCTCGAGAAGCTGCGCGCCGAGGGCATGCAGCTCGTCGGCCCGCTGCCGGCCGACACCCTGTTCGTGCCGCACACCCTGGCCCAGGGCGACGCGGTGCTGGCGATGTACCACGACCAGGGCCTGCCGGTGCTCAAGCACGCCAGCTTCGGCGGCGGGGTCAACGTCACCCTCGGCCTGCCGATCGTGCGCACCTCGGTCGACCACGGCACCGCGCTCGATCTGGCCGGCAGCGGCCGTGCCGACCCCGGAAGCCTGTTCGCCGCAGTGGACCTGGCGATCACGATGGCCGCCGCGCGCGCGGCCTGAGCGCCGCACAAGGACACCGATGCACGACTTCGACACCGACGGCCACCGTGCGCGCAAGCGCTTCGGCCAGAACTTCCTCTCCGACCCCAACACCATCCGCCGCATCATCGACGGCATCCGCCCGCAGGCGGGTGAGCGGATGGTCGAGATCGGCCCCGGCCTGGGGGCGATGACGGCGCCGCTGATCGAACGCCTCGGCCACCTCCACGTGGTCGAGATCGACCGCGACCTGATCGCGCGCCTGCGCGAAACCTACCCCCCGACACAGTTGACGATCCACGAAGGCGATGCGCTGAAGTTCGACTTCGCCAGCCTGGGCGGCGAGGAGGAAAAACCGCTGCGCGTCGTCGGCAACCTGCCGTACAACATCTCGACGCCGATCCTGTTCCACCTCGCCGGCTTCGCCGAGCATGTCAAGGACATGACCTTCATGCTGCAGAAGGAAGTGGTGATGCGCATGGTGGCCGCGCCCGGCACCGAGGAGTACGGGCGCCTGTCGGTGATGCTGCAGTACCGCTTCCGCATGGGGCGGCTGTTCGACGTACCGCCCGGCGCTTTCCGCCCGGCGCCGAAGGTGATGTCGAGCATCGTGCGCATGGCGCCGCTGCCGCCCGAAGAGCTCGGCGCACAGGACGAGGCCCTGCTCGGGCGCATCGTCACCGCAGCCTTCGGCCAGCGCCGCAAAACGCTGAAGAACACGCTGCGCGAATTCGTCGGCGAGGCCGACTTCGATGCCCTCGGGCTCGACCCCGGGCTGCGCGGCGAAAAACTGTCGGTGGCACAGTTCGTCGCCATCGCCAACCACTGCAGCGCCCGGCGCTGAGCCGGACCTGGCGATTAACCCGGTAATGGAATAGGCGCCACCGTTCGCCCTGAGGGTGTCGAAGGGCGTCGGCCGGGCGTCGACAGGCCCAACCCGAACGGTATGTGCCTAGCGGGTTAATAGCCGCCCGGACCTCGCCGTTCAGGGATAAATCACCTCGACCGCCTCGGGCGCCAGGCACTCGCGCAGCGCATCGAGCAGCGCGTCGTCGAGCCGCACCCGCCAGCGCTCGCCGAACAACAGCTCGGCTTCGGCAGCGGAATTGCGGTAACCGAGGCGGACCGGGCAGCCCTCGGTACGGAACGGTTCGAGCAGGCCTTGCAGCTGGCCGACCACGGCGGCGGCGCTGCCGGCCTCGCCGTCGAGGCGCAGCTGCAGCCCGCGGGCGAAGCGGCCGCGCGCCTCACCCAGCGTCAGCAGGCGCTCGGCGACGATGCGCAGGCCACCGGAGAATTCGTCGTTGCTGACCTTGCCCTCGACCACCAGCACCTCGTCGGTGACGATCTTGCCGCGGTTCGCATCCAGCACTTCGGAATACACCGCGACCTCGCGCGGCTGGGTGCCATCGTCGAGCTGCACGAACGCCATCTTGCCGCGGTTGCCCATCTTGGTGCGCGCCTCCATCACCACCCCGGCGAGCATCGTGATATCGCGCGAGGGCTCGATCTGGGCCAGGGTGCGGCGCACGAAGCGCCGTACTTCGGCCTTGAACGCATCGAACGGGTGGCCGGAGAGGAAGAACCCGATCGCGAGCTTCTCCTCCTTCAGCCGCTCGCGCTCGGTCCACGGGCGGATCCTGGCGAACTCGGGCGCGGCACCGGCGGCCTCGGGGATGAGGTCGAACAGCCCGCCCTGCAACGCGTTGGCCGCGGCCTGCTCGGCCGCCTCCATCGCCAGCGCGACGGTCGCCATCAGCTGCGCGCGGTCCAGCCCCTGGTGGCCGGCGAGCGCGTCCATCGCCCCGGCGCGGATCAGCGCCTCGATCACGCGGCGGTTCACCAGGCGGCGGTCGACGCGCTCGCAGAACTCGAACAGGTCGCGGAAGGCGCCGCCCTTCGCGCGCGCGGCAAGGATGGTGCGCACCGCCGGCTCGCCGCAGCCTTTCACCGCGCCCAGGCCGTAGCGGATCGTCTTCCGATCCACCGGCACGAAGCGGTAGTCGGAGGCGTTCACGTCCGGCGGCAGCACGGTGATCTTGTTGGCGACGGTGTCCTCGTAGAAGATCTTCACCGTATCGGTGTTGTCGAGGTCGGAGGACATCGTCGCCGCCATGAAGGCGGCGCAGTGGTGGGCCTTGAGCCAGGCGGTGTGGTAGGTCACCACCGCGTAGGCCGCGGTGTGCGACTTGTTGAAGCCGTACTCGGCGAACTTGGTCATCAGGTCGAAGAGCTGCTCGGCGAGCGCCGGGTCGTAGCCCTTCTGCTTCGCCCCGGCGGCGATGGTCTCGCGGTGCTTGGCCATCTCCTCGGGCTTCTTCTTGCCCATCGCGCGGCGCAGCATGTCGGCGCCGCCCAGGGTGTAGCCGCCGATGATCTGGGAGATCTGCATCACCTGTTCCTGGTACACGATGACGCCGTAGGTCGGCTCCAGGCAGGCCTTGAGGTCGGGGTGGAAGTAGTCGATCTCCTGCTGGCCCTTCTTGCGCAGGATGAAGTCGTCCACCATGCCCGAGCCGAGCGGGCCGGGGCGGTACAGCGCGAGCACCGCGATGATGTCCTCGAAGCGGTCGGGGGCGAGCTTCTTCAGGAGCTTCTTCATCCCGTCCGATTCGACCTGGAAGATCGCCGTGGTGTTGGCGTCCTTGAGGATCTGATAGGCGGCGGGGTCCTCGAAGCCCAGGCTCATCAGGTCGGGGCGGCTGCCGGTCATGCGTTCGACGTACTCGAGGGCGAGCTCGATGATGGTGAGGTTGCGTAGCCCCAGGAAGTCGAACTTGACCAGGCCGACGGCTTCGACGTCGTCCTTGTCGAACTGCGACACCGGGGTGGCGTCCTCGCCGTCGGCGATGTAGAGCGGGCAGAAGTCGGTGAGCTTGCCGGGCGCGATCAGCACCCCGCCGGCGTGCATGCCGACGTTGCGCGAGAGGCCCTCCAGCGGCTGGGCGAGGCTCCACAGCTGCTGCACCGACTCGCCGTCGTTGCCGTCGGCCATCATCTCGCCGATCTGCGGCTCCAGCTCGTAGGCCTTGGCGAGCGAGACGGGTTTGGCGCCCTCGATCGGGACCAGCTTGGAGAGGCGGTCGCACAGGCCGTAGGGCAGGTCGAGCACGCGGCCGACGTCGCGCACCACCGCCTTCGAGGCCATCGTGCCGAAAGTGGCGATCTGGCTCACCGCGTCCTTGCCGTAGCGTTCGCGCACGTATTCGATGACGCGGTAGCGGTTGTCCTGACAGAAGTCGATGTCGAAGTCGGGCATCGACACCCGCTCCGGGTTGAGGAAGCGCTCGAACAGCAGCGCGTATTCGAGCGGGTCGAGGTCGGTGATGTCAAGCGAGTAGGCGACGAGCGAGCCCGCGCCCGAGCCACGACCCGGCCCCACCGGCACGCCGTTCTTCTTGCCCCAGCGGATGAAGTCGGCCACGATCAGGAAGTAGCCGGGAAAGCCCATCTGGATGATGGTGTCGGTCTCGAACTTCAGGCGCTGCTCGTAGCGCGGGCGCTGCTTCTCGCGCTCCTCGGGCTGCGGGTAGAGCTGGGCGAGGCGCCGCTCGAGGCCGGCCTTGGCTTCCTCGACCAGGAAGTCGTCCAGCGTCATGCCTTCGGGAGTCGGGAACAGCGGCAGGAAGTTCTTCCCCAGCTGCACCGTCAGCGAGCAGCGGCGCGCGATCTCGACCGCGTTCTCGAGCGCCTCGGGGAGATCGGCAAAGAGTTCGCACATCTCCGCCTGGCTCTTGAGGTACTGCTCCTCGGTGAACTCGCGCGGCCGGCGCTTGTCGGCAAGCACATAGCCTTGCGCGATGCACACCCGCGCCTCGTGGGCCTTGAAGTCCT
Source organism: Thauera chlorobenzoica (assembly GCF_001922305.1). Classification (NCBI taxonomy): domain Bacteria; kingdom Pseudomonadati; phylum Pseudomonadota; class Betaproteobacteria; order Rhodocyclales; family Zoogloeaceae; genus Thauera; species Thauera chlorobenzoica. Next base: position 2,179,463 of record NZ_CP018839.1, on the reverse strand, counting down.
CACCGGTGAGGAACTGCACCGGGTGGGTTGCCACCACCGGCAGGCCGAGGCGGCCGGCGATGTCCACCGCGTGGCGGATGTAGCTCTCGGTGCCGGGATGGCCGGCGCGCTGGATCTCGATGTAGAAGGCGTCCGGAAAGCGCCGCGCCCAGTCGGCGGCAAGCTGGGCGGCGAGCTCTCCATTGCCGGCGGCCAGTGCCGCGCCGACGTCGCCTTCCAGCGCACCGGACAGGCACAGCAGCCCGCTTGCGGCACCGTCGTCGAACCATTCGCGGCGCATCTCGGCGCGGCCACGGTACTTGTTGTCGAGATAGGCGCGCGTCAGCAGTTCGCACAGCTGGCCGTAGCCGATCCGGTCACGGCAGATCAGCAGCGCGCGGAAAGGCTTGTCGCGCTCGGTCTCGTTCTGGATCCAGGC